>CANFDS010000047.1 GCA_947445525.1 Actinomycetota bacterium
CGACGTCGTCGTCAACTACCTCCCGGTCGGCTCCGAGGAGGCGACCAAGTGGTACACCGAGCTGATCCTCCAGGCCGGCTGCGCCATGGTCAACTGCATGCCCGTGTTCATCGCGCGCGAGGCGTACTGGGACAAGCGGTTCAAGGCGGCCGGCGTGCCGATCATCGGCGACGACATCAAGTCGCAGGTCGGCGCTACGATCACGCATCGCGTCCTGACGAGCCTGTTTCGCGAGCGCGGCGTCCATCTCGACCGGACGATGCAGCTGAACGTCGGCGGCAACTCCGACTTCCTGAACATGCTCGAGCGCGAACGGCTGGAGTCGAAGAAGATCTCCAAGACGAACGCCGTCACGTCGATGCTCGACTACGATATGGGCGCCAAGAACGTCCACGTCGGCCCGTCGGACTACGTGCCGTGGCTCACCGATCGCAAGTGGGCGTACATCCGCATGGAGGGCACGTCCTTCGGCAACGTGCCGCTCAACGTCGAGCTCAAGCTCGAGGTGTGGGACTCGCCGAACTCGGCCGGCATCGTGATCGACGCCGTCCGCCTGGCGAAGCTTGCGCTCAACAACGGGATCTCGGGCTCGCTCGAGGCACCGTCGAGCTACCTGATGAAGTCGCCGCCAGTGCAGATCCAGGACGACCTGGCGCACGACGCGACGCAGAAGTTCATCGAGAAGTACCGCAAGGCGACGCCGAAGCGGGCCGCGACGAAGCCGGCGGCGAAGGCTGCGGCCAAGAAGGCGCCGGCGAAGGCCACGCCCAGAGTTGCCCCGGCCAAGGCCGTCGCGGCGAAGCCGGCTACAGCGAAGAAAGCGCCTGCGAAGCGGGCTCCCGCCCGGAAGGCCGCAGAGCGCACGAAGTAGCTCTGCCGCTCGACAAGTTGCGTGACACGGGGCGGCCTCGAGGCCGCCCCGGTTGCGTTCCGGCAGGTGACGCCCGCAGCCGGCTACTCGGCCGCAAAGCCAACCTTGCCGTGGGTGCCATCACAGAACGGCTTGTTCACCGATTCGCCGCAGCGGCAGAGCGCGATGATCTTCTTGTCGCCCGTGTCAATGGCGTTGCCGGCGGTGTCGGTGAGGCTGATCGGACCCTCGATCAGGTAGGGGCCGTTGGGGCGGATCGAGACCTTGACGTCGGACATGACGGCTCCTCGCTGGCGGGTTGCTGGGGCCACGATAACCTGCCGCGCGCAAGTCCCGGTGGCGCCGCCGCTAGACTCGCCGGCGGGATGGGACTGCGCATCGCCCTCGTCACGCCCTTCGCGTGGTCACAGCCACACGAGGTGAACGAGCACGTCGGCGGCGTTGCGACGGCGCTGCGGCGCCTTGGCCACCGCGTCACCGTGCTCGCGCCGTCGACCCGCGCCACCGACCTCGTCGCCGGCCGCCGCGCGCTGCAGACAGGCGAGGATGCCGAGGTGATCGCCCTCGGGCCGGCGATCCCCGTGTCACGCCGAAGCTCGCTCGGCGTCCCCGTCGGTATGCGCGCCGCTCTGAAGCTTGCGCTGGCGAGCGGCGGCTATGACGTCGTCCACGGCTTCGAGCCTGCGCTCCCCAGCCTCTCGTACCTGGCGCTGCGCGACGGCGTCGGGCTCGCCGTCGCCACGTTCCTCTCGCCCGAGCGGCTCACCTACCCGCCGGGCAAGGCGCAGCGCGAAAAGCTGCTCGGCCGGCTCGACGCGCTCGTCGCGACTTCGCCCGACGTCGCCGACGCGGCCGCCGAACGCTTCCCCGGCGACTACCGGCTCGTCTCCCCCGGGGTCGACCTGAGCGTGTTCCGGCCGGCGGCCGAGAAGCGGCAACGGATCATCGTCGAGTGGCTGCCGGGCGAGCGGCCCGGGGCGCGCGCCGTGCTCCGGGCGCTCCTCGACCTGCCCGGCTGGGAGCTGGTCGTGCTGCGCACGCAGTCGCTCGCCGGCCGCCCGACCGTGCCACATGCCCTGCGCGGCCGCGTGCACGTGCGCACGGCCCTCGACGGGGCCTCCCGGGCACCGCTGCTGGCCGATGCCGCGATCTTCGTCCCGGCGCACGGGGGCTCGGAGCGCCTCCTGCTGGAGGCGGCCGCTGCGGGCGTCGCCGTCGCTGCGGCACCCGGCGCGATCGACCTACCACCGCTCGCCGCCGCCTCGCTCGAACTCCTCGCCGCGGACGACGTTCTGCGCGCCCGCGTCGCCCGCGACGCTCGCGCGGGCGCCGAGCCGCAGGGCTTCGACGCAGTCGCCGAGGAGCTCGACGCGCTGTACCGGGGCCTCGCCCACCGCCGTCGCGACGCCCGCCGCCCCGCCGCCGACCCGCTCGCCGACCGCGAGTGGATCATTTGCGACCTGCACATGCACACGTCGTGGTCACACGACTGCCAGATGCAGGTGCCCGACCTGCTCGACCAGGCGCAAGCGCAGGGCCTCGGCGCGATCGCCGTCACCGACCACAACGTCTTCGGCGGGGCCCGCGAGGCGGCAGCGCTGGCGAAGAGCCGGCCGCTCACCGTCATCCCCGGCGAGGAGGTGAAGACCGACGGCCAGGGCGAGGTGATCGGCCTCTTCCTCGACCGCGAGATCCCACGCGGCATGTCCTTCGCCGACACGGTGGCGGCGATCAAGGAGCAGGGTGGTCTCGTCTACATCCCTCACCCCTTCGACCGGCTCCACGCGATTCCCGACCCGGCCACGCTCCACCGCCACCTGGCCGACATCGACGTGTTCGAGGTCTATAACGCCCGGCTGCTCTTCGAGGCGTACAACGACGAGGCCCTGCGCTTCGCCCGCAAGTACAACCTGACGATGGGCGCGGGCTCCGACGCGCACGTCCTTCAGGGGGTCGGCACCGGGGCCCTCAGGATGCGCGCCTTCCGCGACCCCGAGGAGTTCCTTGTCAGCATCCGCTCGGCCGAGGTGCTGCGCCGGCCCAAGTCGCTCGTCTACCTGCAGTCGCTGAAGTGGGTCGCGCAGGCGCGCGAGAAGGTGCGGAGCTAGCACCCCGGCGGCGCGGTCCACCGGCCGCGCTACGCTCGCCAGAGCTGCCATGGCACACGCAGATCGCGTCGGTCCGCAAGGAAAGCCCCGCGGCGGGGAGAACAGGACCCCCGGCCCTGTGACATCCCTGCCGACAGATGAGATCTACGAGCGCTACCTGAGGCGCGCGATCACCGAGATCAACGATCTCGGTGACGAGCTCGCCCGCGCGGCCGGTGCCGAGGGCGTGACCGTGCTCGGCTCGGGCCACCCGCTGGCCGACGTCTTCCTGCTCAAGTTCAGCCCGCAGCCGGCGGAGATCACCGAGGGCGTCGCCTACTTCGGCCGCTCCGGCGAGGCCGTCAAGAGGTCGCTGCAACGCCTGGGCGTCGACCTGATGTCGGTGTACGGCACGAACTGCCTGAAGCTCGCCGGCGCCACCGCCACCGAGGAGCAGGCGCATGGCTGGCTGACCCGGGAGCTGCATACCGTCGATCCCAAGCTGATCGTGGTGATGGGCGACGAGGCGGTCGACTTCCTGAATGCCATCGCCTTCCCGCTGGCCGAGCGCATCGAGGCCCGCCACGGCGAGGTGCAGCAGTTCACCGCGCTCACGGCCGCGATCGTGACACCCGACATCGACACCTCGCTCGACGAGACCGGCACGAAGACGCGCTTCTGGAACGCCTTCAAGGCAGTCGGCCCGTGGTGGGCCGAGCTGCCGCCGTACTAGTGGGCGCGCGGCTAGTGAGCGCGCGGCTCCCGGTCAACCGGCTGGCAGCGGGGGCGGCGCTCGTTGCCGTGCTCGCCGCCTACTTCGAGCTGCACGAGAGCCTCTGGTCGGCCAGGCTCGCCCTGGACGTCGCGTTCGTGGCGTTCGTCCTGCTGCCGTTGCTGTTCGCGTTGCCCTGGCTCGCGTTGCCGGCGCGCACGGCGCGCTGGCTGCCTGCCGCCGCGGCGCTGCTCGTGGCCGCGGCGATCATCGCCGACGTCGCCGACGCCCCGGTACCAGGCGCGTTTTTCAAGCTCGGCGCCGTGACCGCCGTCGGGTTCCTCTTTGCCTCGCTCTTCGAGGGTGTGCTCTGGGCTGCCGCGATTGCCGTGATCGTTCCGTGGATCGACGCCTGGTCGGTCTGGCGCGGACCGACGAAGCACCTGGTGACGGAGCGTCGGGATCTCTTCACCTCGTTCTCGATCCCGTTCCCCATCCCGGGCGAGCACGCGGCCGGGGCGCTCGGCCTGCCCGACTTCCTGTTCTTCGCCGTCTTCCTGGCGTCGGCTGCCCGCTTCGGGCTGCGCGCCCGCGCGACGTGGCTGGTGATGACGCTGTCGTTCGGGGCGACGATGGCGCTCGCCGCCTACACCGACATCTTCGGCGGCGCCGGATTGCCCGCTCTGCCGCTGCTTGCCGTGGGCTTCCTGCTGCCGAATCTCGACCTGCTGGTGAAGAGGGCGCTCAGGGGCCCGCGCGAGCATTGACTCCGACCTGCTCGCGCGCCGAGCGCCGGATTCAGGGTCAGTCCGGGTCGGCCGCGTCAGAGGCGTCGGCCAGGCCGGC
Source organism: Actinomycetota bacterium (assembly GCA_947445525.1). Taxonomy (GTDB): domain Bacteria; phylum Actinomycetota; class Thermoleophilia; order Gaiellales; family Gaiellaceae; genus CANFDS01. The sequence continues at coordinate 4,517 of CANFDS010000047.1, forward strand.
CACTGCGCTGCCTCCCCGCGCCGCCTGCGCCGCCAGCGAGCGCTCCGGGTCGAGCTCGAGCAGCGCAACGCACTCGACGTGCGGGGTGTGCGGGAACATGTCGACAGGCTTGACCCGCAGGAGGTTGTAGCCGGCCTCGCCACACAGCACCTTGAGGTCGCCGGCGAGCGTGGTCGGGTTGCACGAGACGTAGACGATGCGCGGCGACTGCAGCGCGGCGAGGCGACGCAGGCCCTTGCCCGCCAGGCCCGCGCGCGGCGGGTCGACGACGACGAGGTCGGGAGCGCCGGCACGCTGGCGCAGCTCGTCCAGCACCTGCCCGACGTTGCCAGCGAAGAAGCCGATGTTCGAGACGTCGTTCAGCTCGGCGTTCTCGAGCGCGCAGGCGACGGCCTCCTCGACGACCTCGATGCCCCACACCGTGAGCGCCTTGCTGGCGAGCGTGAGCGAGATCGTGCCGATGCCGCAGTAGAGGTCATAGACGGTCTCGCCGCCCTTGAGGTCGGCGAAGTCGATGGCGACCTCGTAGAGCTTCTCGGCCATGCTCGTGTTCGTCTGGAGGAAGGCGCCCGGGCGGAGGCGGTAGCGCAGGCCCAGGATCTCCTCCTCGATCCACGGGGTGCCCCACAGGAGCTTCGTGGGCACGCCGGTGATCTCGGACTGGCCCTCGTTGACACCCCAGTGGATCGACTTGACCTCGGGGAACTGCTGCAGCGTCGCGACAAGCTCCTCGCGGCCGCGCAGGTCGCCGGGGCCGGTGACGAGCACGACGAGCGCCTGGCCGGTGTTGCGGCCCTCGCGCACGAGCAGGTGCCGCAGGTAGCCGACGTGCTCGCGCTGGTCGTACACCGAGAGGCCGGTGGTGCGCGCCCAGTCGCGGACGGCAACGCGGATGTTGTTGACGGCGTCGCTGGCGATATGGCACGCACTGATGCCCAGCACCTCGTCCCAGCGGCCGGCCCGGTGGAAGCCGAGGTCGGGGCCGTCGTCGGTCTGGGTGAACGAGAACTCGAGCTTGTTGCGGTAGCCGTAGATCTCGTCGGCAGGGATGGCCGGCTCCATGGGCGGGTCGGCGATGTCGCCGAGGCGCCGCAGCGACTCGCGCACCTGGTCGACCTTCGCCTCGAGCTGCGCCTCGTACGCGAGATCCTGGAAGCGGCAGCCACCGCACTCACCGAAGTGCGGGCAGCGCGGCTCGACGCGGCTCGCGCCCGGCTCCAGCAGCTGCGTGCGGAACGCCTCGGCGTAGCCCTTCTTGACCTTCGTCACCTGGGCGCGCACGAGATCGCCCGGCAGGCCGCGCTTCACGAAGACGACGAAGCCGTCCCGGCGCGCGACACCGTTGCCGCCGTATGCGAGCGAGTCGATGCGGAGCTCGAGCTCCTGTCCCTTGGTTACCGGCGCGGCCACGACAGGCCAGGGTACCTGCGCGGCCCCGTCCGGCTGGACATAGAACATGTGTTCGTCTAGGCTCGGGCGCGTGCAGCTGCGCCTGGATGCCGCCGACCGGCTGGTCGATCTCGTCGAGGAACGGCGCGGCCCGGTGCCCGCCGAGGACGCCGCACGCCACCTGTTCGCCCTGGCGAACGCGCCGGTCGGGCTGGCGCGCACCCTCCTGCACGAGCTCGTCGAGGGTGACGCGCGGCTCGTGTGGGCACGCGACGCCGTCGCGCTCGCCGAGGCCCCCGGCTCCTCGACCCCGCTCGAGCTGGCCGAGTTCGTCGTCGTCGACCTCGAGACGACCGGCCTTCGGCCCGGCGAGGCGCGTATCTGCGAGATCGGCGCGGTGCGCATCCGCGCGCTCGAGATCGTCGAGACGTTCGAGACGCTGGCCAACCCCGGGGTGCGGATCGGCCCGGCGATCGAGGCGCTCACCGGCATCACCGACGCCGACGTGCGCGGCGCGCCGCCGGTGCGGCTGGCGGTGCGCCGCTTCCTGGCCTTCGCCGGCGACGCCGCGCTCGTCGCCCACAACGCGCGCTTCGACATGGGCTTTCTCGACCGCGAGACCCTGGGGCTGACGGGGCGCCGGCTCGCGGCCCCGGTGGTGGATACCGTCGGGCTGTCGCGAGTGCTGCTGGCCGGGCGCCTGCAACGGGCGAGCCTGAGCGCCGTGGCGACGTTTTTCGGGACGTCGGTCGACCCGTGCCACCGGGCGCTGCCGGATGCCCAGGCGACTGCCGAGATCCTGCTGCAGCTGATCGGCCTGGCGCAGGAGCGCGGCGCCGCCACCGTCGCCGACCTGGTCGCGCTGTCGGCCACCCGGCGGCGCCGCGCCCACGGCAAGCGCCAGCTCGTCGCCGGCGCCCCCACCGCGCCCGGTGTGTATCTGTTTCACGACCGCAACGGCCAGGTGCTCTACATCGGTCGTGCCCGCGACCTGCGCCAGCGGCTGCGCTCGTACTTCCAGTCGGAGCGGCTGCGGCCGACCGTGGAGGCGGCGCTGGGCGCGCTCGACCGGGTCGAGTGGCGCGTGTGCGGCTCCGAGCTGGAGGCGGCGCTCGAGGAGCTGCGACTGCTGCGTAGCCTCCGCCCGGCCGCCAACGTCCGCACCGTGCGGCCCGACCGCTACGTCTACCTGCGCCGCCGCGGCGCCGGGCTCGTCTGCTCGGCGACGCCGGGGCCGCTCGGGCCGGTGCGCTCCCGCGGGCAGGCCCGCCTGGCGGCACGCGCGCTCGACGGGGCGAGCGACGAGGAGCTGGCCGATCCGGCGCTCGCGCTGCCGCGCCTGCGCGAGCGGCTCTCCCGTCTGGCCGCCGACCTCCGCTACGAGGACGCGGCGCGCCTGCGCGACCGCATCGCCGCGCTGGACGAGGTCTGCCGCACCGTCGCCCGCTGGAAGCGGCTACGCGCGGCGACGCTCTGCCTCGTCACACCGGCGGCCACACCGGGCTGCAGCCGCGCCACGTTCGTCGCGGCCGGGCGCGTCGTCGCCGAGCGGACAGTACCGCCGGGCGCGGGCGCGGCGCTCGAGATCGACGCGGGCCTCGCCGCGGCCCGGCTGGCCCTGGCCGGCAGCCCCAGCGTCGCGCCCGAGCACGCCGACGAGCTCGCCGTGATCGCCACGCTGCTGCGCAGGCCGCCACCGGAGCTGACCGTCTGCCGGCTCGACCGCGAGGCGATCCTGCAGGCGTGCAGCGGTGGCTCCACGGCCTCGCTCAGGCGCGCCGGCTGAGCGGGACGACGGGCTACCGGCGGGGCCGGCAGACGACCGACCGGGCCGGCAGCCCTAGAGGGTGGTGACGTAGACCTTGCGGTCGCGCGGCCCGTCGAACTCGCAGAAGAAGATCGCCTGATAGGTGCCGAGGGCGAGGCCGTCGGGGCCGATCGGGATCAGCTGCTGCGGGCCGACCAGCGTCGAGCGCAGGTGGGACGTGCCGTTCGGCCCGTCCTTGTCGTCGTGCCTGAAGTGGTCGGGGTCGCCCGAGAGGCGAGTGAGCGCCACCTCGAGATCCTCGACGAGCACCGGGTCGATCTTCTCGTTGATCGTCACCGCGGCGGTCGTGTGCGGCACGTAGATCAGCGCAGCCGTGCCGGTGCCGATCTCGGCGACCAGGTCACGAACCCTCGCGGTGATGTCGATGAGCTCCGTGGAGCGCTCGGTACGAAAGGACAGTTCGAGCACGCTGGGTATCCTACGCATCCGTGCCGACGCCTGTGCCCCCATCTGTGCCGACGGCCGCCGAGCTCGACCGTTACCGCACCGGTGCCGACCGCTTCATCGCCAGCCTGGACGAGGAGTACTACCTCCATTTCGCCGGGCACAAAGACGAGCTCGAGCTGGAGGCGATCTACGCCGAGCACACCGACCTGACGTCGCTCGCATCCGCCAGGCGCATGGGCGCAGCCGCGGCGGCCGAGCCGTCGTTCCGGATGCGCGAGCTCTGGCGCTTCGCCTGCGAGGGCTACCTCGGTGGGCTGACGCGCGAGCACGCGGAGCGGGTTGCAGCGCTGGAGGCATCGCTGGAGTCCGACCTCGGCGGCCAGAAGGTTGGGTTCCGGATGCTGCGACCGACCATCGCCAACGAGCCCGACCGTGACAAGCGCGCGCAGGCCGAGCGCGTCCGTAACGACCTCACCGACCAGCACCTCAATCCGCTGCACCTCGAGGCGCTCGCGGTCGAGGAGCAGGCGCTGCGCAGCCTCGGCGCCGCGACCACGCTGGATCTCTACAAGGGCTTCGGCCTGAAGCTCGACGAGCTCGCGGCGCAGTGCCGCGCATTCCTCGACTCCACCGAGCGGCTGTATGAGAAGTCGGCCGACAAGCTGTTCCGCGACCGGGCCGGCGTCTCCCTGCGGGACGCGCAGCGCTACGACACGGTGCGCGTGATGCGCGCCCCCGAGTGGGATCCGTTCTTCAAGGCCGACCTGATGGTGCCGGCGCTCAAGAAGACGCTGCTCGACCTGGGCATCGACCTCGAGCAGCAGATCCGCACCAAGGCCGTCTTCCTCGACGACGAGCAGAGGCCCAACAAGTCGCCGCGCGCGTTCTGCTCGCCGATCGAGGTGCCGGGCAAGGTGATGCTGGTGATCCAGCCAATGGGCGGCGCCGACGACTGGCGCGCCCTCTTCCACGAGGCTGGCCACACCGAGCACTTCGCCCACACCTCGGCCGACCTGCCGATGGAGGCGCGCCGCCTCGGCGACAACGCCGTCACCGAGGGCTGGGCGATGCTGCTGCAGCACCTCACCGACGACCCGGCCTGGCTCAACCGCCGCCTCGACTTCCCGCGCATCGACGAGTTCGCCTGGGAGGGCGCGGCGACGCTGCTCTTCTTCGTGCGCCGCTACTGCGCGAAGCTCCTCTACGAGCTCGAGTTCCACCGGACGCCGGCGGCGCGGATCGAGGAGCTGCGGCCACGCTACGTCGAGCTGCTCGGCGACGCCCTCAAGATCGAGCCGAGCCCGACGGACTACCTCTCCGACATCGACCCGGGCTTCTACGTCTCGAACTACCTGCGCTCGTGGGCGTTCGAAGCGCAGATGCGGACGCATCTGCTGCACGAGTTCGGCACGACCTGGTTCACCCGCCGCGAGGCCGGCAGCCTGCTGCGTGACCTGTGGTCGGAGGGGCAGCGGCTCGACGCCCACGACATGCTCAGGCAGGTCACCGGCGCCGAGGTCGAGCTGGAAGCCGTCGCGGAGCGCATCCGCGAGCACCTGCGCTAGCGGGTCGAGGCTAGAGCGCCCCGCCGGCAGCCTCGGGCGCGCCGGCATCGCCGCCGCCGCCGCCGACCTGCTGACGGGCAAGGTAGTCCTCGACGAGCAGCAGGTTGTCGCCGGCCCGTTCCATGATCGCGAGCAGCGTCGACATGCTGGCAACCTCCTCGCGCTGCTCCTGCAGGAACCAGTGCAGGAACTGCTCACCGACGAGGTCTCCCGCCTCGCGGGCGACCCGCGAGAGGTTGACGATCTGCTCGGTGACGCGCTTCTCCTGCGCCAGCGCGAGCGCGACCGGCGCGGTCGCGTCGGCGAACACCGTCTGCGGCGCCTCGACGCCCGGGATCACCACCTCGTCACCCGAGTCGAGCAGGTACTGGACGAGCATCATGGCGTGGCTCCGCTCCTCCACCGCCTGGCGGTAGAAGTGCGCGGCAAGGCCCTGCAACGTCTGCGCGTCGAAGTAGACGGCAATCGCGACGTATTGCTGGGACGCGCCGAACTCGTTGGCGATCTGCTGGTTGACGACCTGCGGGAACGTAACCATGCAGCCACTCTATAGACCGGCACAGGGGCTGGGCCGGCCTCCGCCCGCGCCGGCGCAGATACGTCCCGCTCGTGTTCGGAAGCGACGAGGCGCCACTGCCCCGGCGGGCCGCCCCGGGCCGCCCCACCGTGTTAGCGTTCGACCGGCGCACCCTGCACCAGCACGGTGGCGAATCGAACCATGGATCTGGCACTTCTCTCCGACGAGGCGCTCCTCGCCCTGGTCTCGCGGGGCGACGAGGCGGCGCTCGGTTCGCTCTACGACCGCTACGGCAAGCCGGCCTATCGCCTCGCCCTGCGGATCCTGCGTGACCCGTCGCTCGCCGAGGATGCCGTCCAGGACGCATTCCTCACGGTGTGGCGCACTGCCAGCGCCTACCGGCCGGAGCGAGCGAAGGCCTCGACCTGGCTGCTGACGCTCGTTCACCGGCGCGCCGTCGACTTCGTGCGCCGCGAGCAGCGCAGACGCACCGACCCGCTGGACGAGACGTTCGAGCCGGCCGACGAGGGCCGCACCGACGACGAGGCCGCGACCCGGGAGGAGCGCCGCCGCGTGCAGGCCGCCCTCACCCGGCTGGCGCCCGACCAGCGCGAGGCGCTCGAGCTCGCGTACTACGGCGGGCTGTCGCAGTCCGAGATCGCCGAGCGGCTCGGCGTCCCCCTGGGGAGGTCGAAGAGCCGGATGTTCAGCGGCCTCGGCCGCCTGCGCGACATCCTCGGCGCCGACCTCGCAGCACCGGGATGACGCCCGCCGAGTTCGAGGCGGTGGCGCTCCGCGCGATCGCCGCCCTGCCGGCGAACATCCGGGCCGCGCTCGAGAACGTCGCCGTCACGGTGGAAGGCGAGCACCCCGACGAGCCCGACCTCTACGGCCTCTACGAGGGCGTCCCGGCCACCGAGGCGGCCGACTGGGCAGGGCAGCTGCCGGCCCGCATCCGCATCTTCAGCACGCCGCTCAGCGAGGACTTCCCCGACCCGGCCGAGCTGGCCGAGGAGATCCGGATCACGGTGCTGCACGAGCTGGCGCATCACTTCGGGATCGACGAGGATCGGCTCGACGACCTGGGCTACGGATGAGCACCGGCGCCCTCGACGCACTCGCGATCCTGGCCGGGGCGGTGGCACTGGCGGTGCTGCTGGCCTTTCTGTTCGGCCCGCGGAGATGAGAATCGGATTGAGAGTCGTAAAGATTCGGTAAGAATCGGTGCACAAACAACGGGTTCCGGTGTTTTGTCCCGGGAATGTCCAGGGAATCTGGTACGTTCTAGGGTATATGAAGACACTTCCGACAATCCAAGTTCAGATCGAAGCGCTCTCGCAGCAGCGCTCGGTCGTGAACCGTGCCCTCTCCGAGGGTCACGACCTCAAGCTTGCTGCGGAGCGAGAGCGGATCGACATCGCACTCGGGAAGCTCTGGGACGCGGCGCGCCAGGCGCGCGTGCGCATCACCCACGGCGAGCGCGACAGGATTATCGCGCGGGCCCGCCAGGAAGAGCGCCTCGAGCGCGCAGCGTAGCTCCACCTCTCTCTCGTTTCACCGATGACGCCGGCGGGTGGCCGGCGTCTCGCATTTCCGGGGACGGTGCCGCATGAGCTACCTCGACGGACTCACCCCGCCACGTAGCGCGCATCGGCGCTTCCCGTGGGACATCGTCGCCCTGGAACACCCCGAGCTGATCGCGTTGATCGCGGAGCTCGTGGCTCACGGTCTCCTGGCGACAGCCGTGGCCCGCGAGCTGCACGAGCGCGGCTGGATCGACGACGAGGAGCGCCGGCCGGCGCTCGAGAGCGCGATCCACCAGCGGTTCGTCAACCGCAGGGCGGCGGTCGGCCCCTACGCGCCCTACGTCTCGGTACCGGTCGGCGAGCTCGACCCCGCCTCCCCCGACGGAGCGGCTCTGCTCGCGGCGCACCTGGGTCGGGAGCGCGACCCCGGCGTCCTCGCCAGGCTGGTGCGGGACGCCGGGGTGGCGGGCCGGCTGGCGTGCCAGGCGTGCGGCGCCCCGCCAGGCGACGCCCCTGGCGACGCTCTCGCGCTCGAGTGCCACCACGATGTACCAGTCTCGGCCGGGGCGGCCCCGGCCCCGGCCCGCGCCGGTGAGGTCTCCCTGCTCTGCCCGGCCTGTCACGACCGCGCCCACCGGCGGTTGCCGCCGTACGTCACCACCGAGCTCCGGGCAATCCAGGCCCGCGCCACAGCCAGGGGCGGTTGGCTTACCACCCCGCCGCCGGGATAGAGTTGCGACGCCCCTCTACGAGACCCGGGAGAGCACGAGAGAGATGGTGTCGGAAGCTGTGATCCGCGAGCTCGCCACGCTGGCCGAGCTACCCCTCGGCGACGATCGCCTCGCCGCGCTCGCCGACCTGTACGGCACCTGGCTCACCGCCGCGAACGCGCTCAATGCGAGGCTCGAGCGGGCGGAGCACCATGACCTGATGCCGATAACCACCTTCACGCACGCGCACGTCGGGAGCGACGAGTGAGCGCCGCGGCCGAAGGGCTTGCAGGGCTCTCGCTGGCCGAGGCGGCACGGCTTGTCGGGAGCCGCGAGGTCTCGCCGGTGGAGCTGGTCGACGTCTGCCTCGACCGCATCGACGCGGTCGACGACACGTTGCGCGCCTACATCACCGTGTACTCCGACGAGGCGCGCCAGGTGGCGAAGGCCTCGGAGGCGCTGCTGGCCGCCGGGCACCGGCTGGGCCCGCTCCACGGCATCCCGCTCAGCCTCAAGGACAACATCTCGCTGGGCAGCCTGCGTACCACGGCCGGCAGCAAGATCCTCGCCGATTGGCTGCCGGCCGAGGACGCGACCGCGGCGGCGCTGCTCAAGAGTGCCGGCGCGATCATCGTCGGCAAGACGAACATGCACGAGTTCGCCTGGGGCGGGACGACGGCCAACCCGCACTGGGGCTTCGCCCGCAATCCGTGGAATCCCGACCGCTTCCCGGCCGGGTCGAGCGGCGGCTCCGGCGCAGCGGTGGCGGCGCGCACCTGTTACGGGTCGCTCGGCACCGACACCGGCGGCTCGATCCGCATCCCCGCCTCGATCAACGGGATCGCCGGCCTGCGCCCGACGATCGGCCGCGTCTCCAACCGCGGCGTCGTCCCGCTCGCCTGGAGCATGGACACCGTCGGCCCCATGGCCCGCACCGTCGAGGACTGCGCGATCCTGTTCAACGCGATCGCCGGCCACGACCCGAAGGACGACGGCAGCGTAGCCGTGCCCGTGACCGACTACACCGCCGACCTCGCGCTCGGCATCGAGAACCTCCGCATCGGCATCGACCCCGGGTACTTCTTCCATCACCTGCAGCCGCCCGTGCGCGCAGCCGTCGAGAGAGCGCTCGCCACGCTCGAGCGGCTCGGCGCGAGGATCGTCGAGGTCGTGATCCCCGATCTCGAGGGCAACATCTCGGCACAGCTCACGGTCGAGTCGGCCGAACCGAGTACGTACCACCGGCGCTGGCTGCGCGAGCGGCCCGAGGATTACGGCGAGGATGTCCGACTGCTGCTCGAGGTCGGCGAGCTCCAGCTGGCGACGCACTACCTCCAGGCGCAGCGCTACCGGCGGCTGCTGCGCCGCGGGCTGCTCGACACCTTCAAGCACGTCGACGTCCTCGTCTGCCCGACCCTGCCGTTCACCGCGACCCGCGTCGGCGAGACCACGGTGGTCATCGAGAACGGCATCGTCGAGGACATGCTGTCGGTGATCATGCAGTTCACCGGCATGGCGGCCCTGACGGGCCTGCCCGCTCTCAACGTGCCGTGCGGCTTCGATGGTGACGGCATGCCGATCGGGATGCAGGTGATCGGGCGGCCCTTCGACGAGGCCGGGCTGTTCCGCGTCGGAGCGGCGTTCCAGTCGGCGACCGACTTCCACACGCAAGCGCCGACACTCGCACGATGACCGTCCAGGAGCACGCGCACCGCGACGGCCTCTCCCCCGCCGGGCTGCTCGAGCGCTACGCCATGCTGTGGCGGATCCGGCGGTTCGAGGAGACCGCGCACGAGCTCTTCCTCGCCGGCGAGGTCAAGGGCACGGCGCACAGCTGCCTCGGCCAGGAGGCCGTCGCAGTGGGCGCTTGCCGCCATCTCGCCGCCACCGACTACGTCGTCGGCACGCACCGCTCGCACGGCCACGTGCTGGCCAAGGGCGCCGACGTCAAGCGGATGATGGCCGAGCTGCTGGGCCGGCGCGAGGGGTACTGCAAGGGCCTCGGCGGCTCGATGCACATCGCCGATCTCGAGATCGGGATCGTCGGCTGCAACGGCATCGTCGGGGCCGGCCTGCCGCTCGGTGTCGGCGCGGCGATGTCCGCGGTGGTGCGCGACAGCGGCCAGATCGCCACCGTGTTCTTCGGCGACGGGGCCTCGAACCAGGGCACGTTCCACGAGTCGCTGAACATGGCGTCCGCCTGGCAGCTGCCGGTCGTCTTCGTCTGCGAGAACAACCAGTTCGCGCTCTCGACCGAGTGGGACGAGGTGCGCGCGGTCGAGCGCATCGCCGAGCGCGCGCACGGCTTCGGCATTCCCGGCGTGACCGTCGACGGCAACGACCTGCTGGCGGTCGAGGAGGTCATCCAGGAGGCGATCGCGCGGGCCCGCTCCGGCGCCGGCCCGAGCCTCGTCGAGTGCGTCACCTACCGGCGGCTCCAGCACTCGATGCGCGCGAACCTGCCCGATCCACGCGACCGCGAGGTCGAAGCCGACTGGCTCACCCGCGACCCGATCGACCGCTTCGAGCAGGTGCTGCGCAGCCAGGGCGTCGCCGACGTCGAGATCCAGGCGACGCGCGACGCCGTCCAGGCCGAGATCGACGCGGCCGTCGCCTTCGCGCGCGCGGGGACGCCGCCGACGCGCGCGGACGCGGACGCGGCGATCTACGCGCCCGCCCCGGTGTTTCCGGCGGCGCCTCCGCCGGGCGAGCGCACGATCAGCTTCGTGACAGCGCTGAACGAGGCGATGGCCTCCGAGCTCGAGCGCGACGAGCGCACCATCCTGCTGGGCGAAGACGTCGGCCGGGTCGGCGGCATCTTCCAGGCCAGCGTCGGGCTGCACGAGCGCTTCGGCTCGCGCCGGGTGCGCAACACGCCGATCTCCGAGGGCTCGTTCACCGGGCTGGGCGTCGGCGCGGCGCTCACCGGCCTGCGGCCGATTGTCGAGATCCAGATCTTCGACTTCGTGATGCTGGCGATGGACGCGATCGCCAACCAGGCGGCCAAGCTCCGCTTCATGATGGGCGGCGGGCCGACGATCCCGCTCGTCATCCGCGGCCCCCAGGGCGGTGGCTTCCGGCTGGCAGCCCAGCACTCGCAGAGCCTGGAGTCCTGGTTCGCTCACATTCCCGGGCTGAAGGTGGTGGCACCGTCCACCCCGTACGACGCGAAAGGCCTGCTCACCGCGGCAATCCGCGACGACAACCCGGTCGTCTTCCTCGAGACCAAGCTCCTGCTGGCCACCGAGGGCCCCGTTCCCGTCGAGCCGTACGCCATCCCGCTGGGAGTCGCCGACGTGAAGCGAGAGGGCACCGACGTGACCATCGTGGCGACGTCCTCGATGGTTCCGCAGGCGTTCCGCGCCGCCCGTGCCCTGGAAGAGAAGGGCATCTCGGTCGAGATCATCGACCCGCGCACCATCTACCCACTCGACGAGGAGACGATCCTGCGCTCGGTGGCGAAGACCCATCGCTGCGTCGTTGCACACGAGGCAGCGCGCTTCCTGGGGATCGGCGCCGAGATCGCGGCGATGGTGTCCGAGCGCGGCTTCTTCGATCTCGACGCGCCGGTCGGGCGCGTCGGCGCCCGGCACCGCCCGATTCCGTACGAGACCGACCTCGAGGCGGCGACGCTGCCGGGCTGGCGCGACATCGTGGCGGCCGTCGAGAGCATGCCCTAGTCCCGGGCCGCCGCCCGGCCCCACCTGCCGCAGCGCGCCGACCGACTCCTGTCACCACGTTTTACAAATATCTTTCACACTTGCCGATAACGAAGGCCTATGATTGCCTCCTGTAATTGAGAACGACACTCGGTAGGGGAAACATGAGACGAATCACAGGAGTGGCGGCGCTGATCGTGGCGCTCACAGTTGCAGTGATCGGAGTAACCGCAGGCTCCGCGCTCGCCGCAGGCCCCGACCTGTCGAACGCGCCGCCGTGTGCCCAGGGCCAGCAGCCCACGCCCAGCAAGCCGTGCAAGCCCGGCCTCGGCACGCAGGAGGATCTCTCGAAGTTCCCAGCCTGCTCCGCCGGCCAGGATCCGACTCCCAACCAGCCATGCCGGCCGACGCGGGTAACCGGCCAGTTCGACATCGCGAAGTTCGCGCCGTGCACGCCCGATCAGCAGCCGACGGCCGACAAGCCGTGCAGGCCGGGAGCGGCCACGCAGCAGGATCTCTCCAAGTTCCCGCCCTGCGGCAAGGGCGAGGACCCGCAGCCGACCAAGCCATGCCGGCCAACCCAGGCGAACGGGCAGATCGATATCTCCCAGTTCCCGCCGTGCGCGACCGACCAGAGGCCCTCCCCGGACAAGCCGTGCCGGCCGGGCACGAACACGCCGATCGACCTCTCTACCTTCCCGCCCTGCGCCGATGGTGAGGACCCGCAGCCGTCGAAGCCGTGCCGACCGACGAAGAACAACGGGCAGATGGACATCTCGAAGTTCCCGCCCTGCGCGCCGGGCCAGCAGCCGACCCAGGACAAGCCGTGCCGGCCCGGCGCCGGCCAGCAGATCGACCTCAGCGGCTTCCCGAACTGCGCTCCCGGTGAGGATCCCCAGCCGTCGAAGCCGTGCCGACCGACGCAGAGCAACGGCCAGATGGACGTGTCGAAGTTCCCGCAGTGCGCAACCGACCAGCAGCCGACGCCCGACAAGCCGTGCCGGCCAGGCGCGAACACGAATGTCGACCTCTCGAAGTTCCCGCCCTGCGCGCCCGGCGAGCAGCCGGGCCCGACGAAGCCGTGCCGGCCGACCGATGTCACCGGCCAGATCGACATCTCGAAGTTCCCGCCCTGCGCGCCGGGCCAGCAGCCGACCCAGGACAAGCCGTGCCGGCCGGACGGCAACACCAGGCTCGACCTCGCGCAGTTCCCGCCCTGCCAGGCAGGCCAGGACCCGTCGCCGAGCAAGCCGTGCCAGCCGACGAAGGACAACGGGCAGATGGACATCTCGAAGTTCCCGCCGTGCACCCCGGGCCAGCAGCCGACGCCCGACAAGCCGTGCCGCCCGGGCGGCGACACGAAGATCGACCTGGGCAAGTTCCCGGACTGCGCGAAGGGCGAGCAGCCGAGCCCGTCGAAGCCGTGCAGGCCGGAGAATGGGCCGCCGGCCTCGGGCAACCTCCCGGGTGCACCGAAGGACCCGAACTCGATCGCGAACTGCGCCCCCGGCCAGCAGCCGACGCCGGACAAGCCCTGCCGGCCCGTTGGACAGCCTGGGCCGAACGAGCCCGGCGGCAATAACGGCCAGCCCGGCGGCAACGGCCCCGGTGGTAACGCGCCGAACTGCGCCCCGGGCCAGCA
>CANFDS010000048.1 GCA_947445525.1 Actinomycetota bacterium
ACGCCGAGACGTACCCGGCCGACGTCGGCTACCTGGCCGGGTACCCGCTGCTCACGTTCGGCCTGCTCCTGCTCGTGCGACAGCGGGCGGCAGGCCTCTACACCGACGGCGCCTTCCCCGACCAGCTCTGGATGCTCTCCTACGCGCTGCTCGGGGCGACGGCGCTGCATCCGGCGATGCGAGAGCTGTCGGTGGCGGGCAGCGAGCGGCAGCCGCGCCTCAGGCCTCGCCGCCTCGCCCTGCTCTCGGGCATCGCGCTGATCGCGCCGCTGCTGCTCGCCGAGGAGGCGGCCCGCGGCAGATCGGACGGGCTGTCAGCGCTGATCGCTCTCTCGGTGGTGGTGTTCGGGCTCGTGCTGACCCGGCTGAGCGGCCTCGTGCTCCAGAACCAGCGGGCCTTCGAGCGCGAGGTGCTGACCCGTCGTGCCGCCGCCGAGCTCGTCGCAGCAGGCGACCGCGACCGCATCTACCGTGTCGCCGTCGAGACGGCACTCACGGCCGCCGCCAGGTTCGTCGACGTGCGTGTCGCCCTGCTCGTCCACACCGAGGACGGCCTGCCTACGCCGGTGACCGGCCCCACGAGCTAGCCGGCATCGTGCTCGGCACCTCCATCCACGAGGTGCTCGCGCTCCACCCCGACGACGCCTCCATCGACCTGCCGCGCGACGTGCGCGGCGACCTCGCGCTCCTCGGCGAGGATGTGCAGGTGACCTGCTTCCCGGTGATCGCAAACGGCAGTCTCCTCGGGCTGCTCACGCTACGCACAGCGCAGCGCCTGCCGGATGACCCCCGGCGCGTCATCGAGACGCTGTCCGCGCAGGTCGCGCTCGCACTCGAGAGCATGGTGCGGCGCGAGAGCCGCAGCGAGCGGCGCTCCCGCGCTCTCGTCCAGAACGCCACCGACGTGATCCCCGTGATCGACAGCGACCTGGCGATGCACTACCACATGCCGTCGCTCCAGACGGTACTCGGCTGGACGCCCGGCGAGCTGCTGGGCTTCCCGATCACCGAGATCGTGACGCTCGACGACCGGGCCCCGGTCGTCGAGTACTTCTCCGACCTCGTCGCCAGGCCCGGCGAGCACCCGCCCATCGAGTTCGGCGCGCGCTGCCGGGACGGAGGCGTGCGCATCGTCGAGGCAGTTCCCGCAAACCTCCTCCACGACACCGACCTGAACGGGATCGTGATCACGATGAGAGACATCACCGACCCCAAGCTACTCGAGGCGCAGCTGGCCCACCAGGCGTTCCACGACGCGCTCACCGGCCTCGCCAACCGCGCCCTCTTCAGCGACCGCGTCACCAACGCGATCGCCCGCACGGCCCGGCGCAGCCGCAGCGTCTGCATCCTCTTCGTCGACCTCGACGACTTCAAGACGGTCAACGACAGCCTCGGCCACGCAGCCGGTCGGCGACGAGCTCCTGGTCTTCGTCGCCGACCGGCTGACCAGCTCGCTGCGGCCGGGGGACACGACGGTGCGGCTCGGTGGCGACGAGTTCGCGATCCTGATCGAGGACGAGCTCTCGCTGGACGTGTCGGTGGAGATCGCGGAGCGGGTGCAGAGGGCGCTCGACGCGCCGTTTCCGCTGTGCGGCCGGGAGGTGTTCGTGCGCGCCAGCATCGGCATCGCCGAGCTCCGGGCAGGCAACACCGCCGACGACCTCCTGCGCAACGCGGACGTCGCGATGTATCGCGCCAAGGACGGCGGCAAGGGCTGCTTCGCCATCTACGAGTCCGGCATGCACACGGCCGCGGTGCAGCGCCTCGAGCTGCGCAGCGAGATCGAGCGCGCAGTCTCCGAGGGCGAGCTCGCCGTCGTCTACCAGCCGATCGTCGACCTCGGCCGCGAGCTGATCGTGGGGGCCGAGGCGCTCGTCCGCTGGCAGCACCCCACCCTCGGCCTCATCGCACCCGACCAGTTCATCCCGCTGGCGGAGGAGACCGGGCTGATCGTGCCGCTGGGCCGCTGGGTGCTGGAGCAGACCTGCCACGAGGCCCGCCTGCTCGCCGACCGCACCGGCGGCAACCTGCCCGTGATGCTCGGCGTCAACGTCTCGGGTCGCCAGCTGCAGGAAGCCGGCTTCACCGCCATGGTCGCGACCGTGCTTGCGACCAGCGGCCTCGAGCCCGACCGGCTGATGCTCGAGATCACCGAGAGCGCGCTGATGGAGAACTCGACCCTGATGGCCGACCGCCTCGCCGTCGCTCAGCTACCTGTCTCGCTTCCCCGTGGACGTCATCAAGATCGACAAGAGCTTCGTCGACGGGATCGAGGGCGACGAGGGCGACCGGCTGCGCGCGATCGGCGCCGACCTCGGGCAGGGGTTCCTCTTCGGCAAGCCGATGCCGGCGGAGGAGCTGCGCCGGCTGATCGATGCCGAGCACGGCTGGACCGAGCTGCGCGCGGCCTCCTGACGGGCGCCCTGCAGCGCAGCGAGCTATCGTGGCCCGCATGCTGAGGCCCGAGAGCCGGCTCGTCCACCGTGACGGCAAGAGCCTGACGCCGCCGCTCGACCGCTCGACGACGTTCCGCCACACCGGCGAGCTCGAGTACCAGCGCAGCGGCCACCCCGTGGGCATCGAGGCCGAGGCGTTGCTGGGCAGCCTCGACGGCGGCAGCGCGCTCCTCTTCGCGTCGGGCCTGGCCG
Organism: Actinomycetota bacterium; assembly: GCA_947445525.1. Classification (GTDB taxonomy): domain Bacteria; phylum Actinomycetota; class Thermoleophilia; order Gaiellales; family Gaiellaceae; genus CANFDS01. The sequence continues at coordinate 2,649 of CANFDS010000048.1, forward strand.
CGGTGACAGCGGTCGCACTCGGCCTGCTCACGCCCGGCGACCGGGTCGCCATCCCCCACGACGGCTACTACGGCACCGAGCAGCTGTTCGCCGCCGAGCTCTCCCGCTGGGGCCTCGAAGGGGTGTCGTTCGACCAGACCGGCACGGTGCCGGCCGGCGTGCGGATGGCGTTCCTGGAGGCGCCCGCGAACCCGTCGCTCTCGTTCCCCGACCTCGGCCCCTTCTGCGCGGCCGCCCGTGAGCAGGGCACACTCGTCGTCGTGGACGCGACCGTCGCGACGCCGCTGCTGCTGCGCCCGCTGGAGCACGGCGCCGACATCGTGCTGCACAGCGCGACCAAGGGTCTGGCCGGCCACTCCGACGCGCTGGTCGGCGCCGTGATCTGCGCCGACCCGGCGCTCGCCGTGCGACTCCACGCGTTCCGCACGCTCACCGGCGGCGTCGTCGGCCCCGACGCGGCCTGGCTGCTGCTGCGCGGCCTGCAGACGCTCTCCGTGCGCGTCGCCCGCTCCTCCGAGTCGGCGTGGGAGCTGGCCCACCGCCTGGACGCCCATCCGCGCGTGGCGCGGGTGCGCTACCCCGGCCTGGGGCCCGACCCGGTGGCTGCGCGCTACCTCGCTGGCGGCTACGGCTGCCTGCTCAGCTTCGAGGTCGCCGGCGACGCGGCAGCAGCGCAGCGTGTCGAGGCGGCGACCCGGCTGATCGCCAACGCCACGAGCCTCGGCGGCGCCCACTCAACCATGGAGACGCGCCACCGCTACGAGGGCGATCGCGTCGCGCCGGGGCTCGTGCGCCTCAGCGTCGGGCTCGAGCATGTCGAGGATCTCTGGGACGATCTCTCGGCAGCGCTCGAACGCGCGTAGACGGAGCTCCACCGACACCGCTAGGCTCAGAAGATGTCGCCGACAGAGGAGGCAGGTGACCGGGCAGAGCGGCGCTTCCGCGCCCTCGTCCAGCACACGACCGATCTGATCACGCTGGTCGACGGCCAGATGACGATCCGCTTCCAGAGCCCGTCGATCGAGCAGTGCCTCGGCTGGCTGCCCGACGAGGTGATCGGGTCGAAGCCGATCGTGCTCGTCCACCCGGGCGACCGGTCGCGCGTGATCCTCTACTGGCGCCAGGTGCAGGAGCACTCCGGCGTCCACCCGGCGATCGACTTCCGCGCGTTGAAGAAGGACGGCAGCTGGCGCACCGTCGAGACCATTGCCAACAACCTGCTCGGCGACGACGACCTGGCCGGCGTCATCCTCACGACCCGTGATATCACCGACCGCCGCGAGCTCGAGACACGGCTCGCCCACCAGGCGTTCCACGACGAGCTGACCGGCCTGGCCAACCGCGCCCTCTTCAACGACCGCGTCAAGCACGCCCTCGCCGTCGCCGAGCGCGAGTACGGGTCGGTCGCCGTGCTCTTCCTCGACCTCGACGACTTCAAGGAGGTCAACGACAGCCTCGGCCACCAGGCAGGCGACGAGCTGCTCGTCGAGACGGCCCGCCGCATCGAGGTGTGCCTGCGCCAGGGCGACACCGTGGCGCGGCTCTCCGGCGACGAGTTCGGCGTGCTGCTCGAGCGGGCGACTAGCGAGAGCGCGACCGGCGTCGCCGAGCGCGTGCTGGAGCGGCTGCGCGACCCTGTCGCCATCGTGGGCCAGGAGGTGTTCCTGCGCGCCAGCATCGGCGTCGCGCTGTCGGACACTGACGGGCGCACCGCCGAGGAGCTGCTCCGCAACGCCGACACCGCCATGTACCGGGCCAAGGCCTCGGGCAAGAGCTCGTTCGCGCTGTTCAAGCAGAGCATGCATGCCGCGGCGCTCATGCGCCTCGAGCTGCGCAGCGAGCTAGAGAGCGCCGTCGGCCGCGGCGAGATGTCGCTGCGCTACCAGCCGATCTTCGACCTCACGACCGGGGCCGTCGCCGGCTTCGAGGCGCTGCTGCGCTGGACGCACCCGCGGCGCGGGATCGTCCCGCCCGAGGCCTTCATCCCGCTCGCCGAGGAGATGGGCGCGATCGTGCGCCTTGGCGGCTGGGCCTTCGAGACGGCGGTACGGCAGCTCCGCGCCTGGGAGACGCGCTGGCCCGACGAGGCCGGGCAGCTGTGGATGTCGATCAACCTCTCGACCCGCCAGTTCGCCGACCGCAGCCTGCTCCCGACGGTCGAGCAGGCGATCGGGGAGGCCGGCATCAGCGGGTCGCGCCTGATCGTGGAGGTCACCGAGAGCGCCCTCGCGCTCGACGCCGAGGTGGCGAAGGAGCGGCTCGAAGCGCTGCAGCGGCTGGGCATCCGCGTTGCCGTCGACGACTTCGGCACCGGCTACTCGTCGCTCGGCGTGCTCGAGCACATGCCTGTGGACATGCTGAAGATCGCCGCGCGCTTCGTGGAGCGGCTCGGCACGAGCGAGCGGCGGCCGCGCCTCGTCGAGGCGATGGTGCGGCTGGGCGACACGCTCGATCTGCCGACGGTCGCGGAAGGCATCGAGAACGCGACGCAGCTGACGCTGCTCCAGCTGCTGGGCTGCGAGCTCGGGCAGGGGTTCCATCTGTCGCGGCCGCTCCGCCCCGAGCGCGTCGAGGGCCTGCTCGCGCGGGCCGCGGCCGGCGATCCGCTGCTCGTGGGCCTACCCACCTGAGGTGACTGCCGGCGAGCGGATCGACCTCGCGCGGCTGCGCCGCGTGGTGATTGCCGCCCAGGGCTTCGCGCCCGGGCGCCGGAGCGTGGGCGGAGGCGCGGGCGCGGGCGGGGGCCGCACCGCCGCCGCGCGCGCCGCCGCCGCCTCCGCAGTCCACGCGGCCGTGCGGCGCCTGTCGTGCGTCCAGCTCGACTCGATCTCGACGGTCGAGCGCAGCCACCGGATCGTCCTCGGCTCGCGCGTCGGCGCGTACCCGACGGGCACCGTGTCGCGGCTGCTCGGCGAGGGCCGACTGTTCGAGTACTGGGCCCACGAGGCGTGCTTGCTCGCCGTCGAGGACTACCCGCTACTGCGCCCGCGCATGGCCGAGCGGCGGATCCACCACTGGTACGGCCCCGTCATCGACAGCGACCCGGCGCTGGCCGAGCACGTTCTCGGGGCGATCCGCGAGCGCGGCCCGCTCGGGTCGAAGGACTTCGAAGGCGCCCGCTCGGGCGGCATGTGGAATTGGAAGCCCGCGAAGCGGATGCTCGACGCGCTCTGGACGGCAGGCGACCTCGCCGTGGCCGGCCGCCGCAGCTTCCAGAAGCTCTACGACCTCACCGAGCGGGTGATCCCGCGCGCGGTGCTCGAGGCGCCGGTGCCCGACGAGCCGGAGTGGCTGCGAACGCTTGCGCTACGGGCGGTGACAGGGCGCGGCACGCTCACGGCCGCCGGGATTCGCGAGCACTGGCGGCTCGACGGCGGCGCCAGGCGGCTCCAGCCCCAGCTCGACGCGCTCGTCGCGACCGGCGCCCTGCGACTGCTGGCCGTGGAGGACGGCGGCCCGCCCGTCTACGTCGCCGCCGACGCGGAGCTCGACCCCGACCCGCCGCGCGGCGCCCACCTGCTGTCGCCGTTCGACAACCTGCTCTGGGATCGCCCGTTTGCCGAGCGCGTCCTCGGTTTCGACCACCTGATCGAGGTGTACAAGCGCGAGCACGAGCGGCGCTACGGGTACTACGTGCTGCCGCTGCTCTGGCGCGACCGGCTGGTCGGCCGCGCCGACCTGAAGGCCGACCGCGCCGAGGGCGTGCTGCGGGCGAAGGCATTCCATCGCGAGCGCGGCGTCCGCGCGTCCGGAGCGCTCGACGCCGCCTTCGAGTCGGCCCTGCTGGCACTCGCTGCCCGCTGCGGACTGGATAGGATCGAGCGCGAGGACGCACGTTGAGCAACCACTGGGATCCCATCGACACGCTGCACCTCGGCTACGACCGGGTGCTGGCGATCTATCTCGTCGAGACGGCCGACGGCCTCGCCCTCGTCGACTCCGGCCCGGCGACGACCCTGCCCGCGGTGGAGGCGGCGCTCGCGGCCCGCGGCGTCGCGCTCGGCGACGTGCGACACCTGCTGCTCACGCACATCCACCTCGACCACGCCGGTGCGGCAGGGACGATCGTGCGCCGCCACCCCCACATCCAGGTGCACGTCAGCGAGATCGGCGCGCCTCACGTCATCGACCCCAGCCGTCTCGAGCGCAGCGCCCGTCAGATCTACCTCGACGAGTTCGACACGCTGTGGGGCGAGCTGGTGCCGGTGCCGGAGGGGAACGTCCATCTCCTCGGCGACCGCGTGCTCGGCCTCGAGTGCTTCCCGGCGCCCGGCCACGCGAAGCACCATGTCGCGCTGCTCGGCCCTGACGGGACGATGTACTCCGGCGACGCGACCGGCATCCGCATCCAGCCGGCGCGGCACATCGTGCCCGGCTCGCCGCCTCCCGACATCGACATCGAGGGCTGGCAACGCACGGTCGACGAGGTCGAGCGCCACTCGCCCGACCGTCTGGCGATCAGCCACTTCGGCGTCAAGACGGATGTCGCCGACCACCTGCGCCGCCTGCGCGAGCGGATCGACCTCTTCACCGAGCGGGTCGGGGCAGGCATGCCGGTCGAGGAGTTCATTGTCCACGACCGTGCCGAGCTGCGGGCAGGCGGCTCCGACGACGCCGATCTCTACGAGCGCGCGGGCTCACTGACCGCGACGCACGCGGGCCTCACCCGCTACTGGGTGAAGCGCCGCGAGCGCGAGGCTGCCGAGGCCGCCGCCCCGGGCACCACCGCTGCGGCTACCCCGGCCGCGGGGAGCGCCTGATGCCGGCCGGCCCCGTCCCACCCGAGGTCAGCGCCTTCCTCGCCGAGCCGCACCTGGCCGTGGTCGCCTCGCTGCGCGCCGACGGCACGCCCCACACCGCCACCACCTGGTACGGCTGGGACGGCGAGCGGATCCTCCTCAGCATGGACGAGACGAGGCTGCGCCTCTCGTTCATGCGCCGCGACCCGCGCGTCTCGCTCACCGTCCTTGATCGCCACTTCAGCTACCCGCAGGCGGCCCACCGCATGGTGAGCGTCAACGGCCGCGTCGTCGAGCTCCGCGACGACCCGGGCCTCCTCGACTTCGACCTGCTCGCGCTGCGCTACACCGGCCGGCCCTACCTGCAGCGCGACGCCCGGCGCGTGACGGCCGTGGTCGAGATCGACAGCTGGTACGGCTGGGAGCACACCGGGCACTGGCCGCGCCCCGCAGCGGGCTAGGCGGCCCCGGCCACGGTCGGTGCGCAACCGCCCCGGCGCTACGCCTCGCGGCGCACGAAGCGTGAACCGCTCGACTGGGCGAGCGCCTTCACGACCACCTCGTCGATGTTGACGTGCGGCGGCCGCGTCACGGTGAAGGCGATGATGTCGGCAATGTCCTCGGCGGTGAGCGGGTCGATCCCCTCGTACACCGACTTCGCCTTCGCCTCGTCGCCGCGGAAGCGCACGACCGAGAACTCGGTCTCGACCGCCCCGGCATCCACGGTGGAGATGCGGATCGGGCGGCCGAGCAGATCCTCGCGGAGCGCGTACGAGAGGCCACGCACGGCGAACTTCGACGCGATGTAGCTGGCGCCGTTGGGGTAGGCGACGCGGCCGGCGACGGAGCCGATGAAGACGATGTGCCCGTTGTCGCGGATGTGCGGCAGGCACAGCCGGGTCAGCCGCATCACCGAGCGGACGTTCGTGTCCATGACAAGCTGCTCGTCCTCCTCGCTCGACTCGTCGAACGGGGCGCGCCCGAGTGCGAGGCCGGCGTTGTTGTAGAGGATGTCGAGCCCGCCCAACCCGGCGACGGCCTGCTCGACGAACGACTCGCAGCTCGCGCGGTCGAGGACGTCGAGCGGCAGCCGCACGAACGCGTCACCCTCGGGCAGCCGCTCGAAGCGGCGGGCGCCGACAGCGACACGCGCTCCCAGCGCTGCGAACGCCCGGGCGGTCGCCAGGCCAATGCCGGAGGAGGCACCCGTGACGATCGCTGTCTTGCCGTCGAGCCTGAGCACAGGCAAACCATATAGCGTCCGACCGCGAACACTCTTAACGATGGCTTATCCGGTGCACCGGGTTCGCTGACTACACTCTCGCTCCAGCAATGGCGAGGCCCGACACCACAGCCAAGCCCGCGGGCGCCAACGAGCTTGCTCGCTCATGGAAGCGCCTCGGCCGGGCAGCGACCTTCGTCGCGATCCTCACGTCGCCGATCGCGTTCACCTTCTTCCACTACCAGAACCACTGGGCGATCGGCTGGTCGATCTTCCTCACGATCCTGGCTGTCGTCTCGTTCCGTGGTCTCATCGACCTCGTCTCGAGACGCTTCATCCCCTGGCCGAGCCTCTTCGGCACCTCCGACGCGGGGCTCCGGGCAGACGACCTGCTCAACCGCCGGCGCGCGTGGTTCTGGTCGCGGCGCGCACGGCTCGTGATCTTCGTCGTCTCCCTGATCACCATCGTCTACCTCGTCAAGGTACTGGCGCGCGGGGCCGACGACGCCTCGTGGGTGGGCACCTTGACCGGCTTCATCGAGTCGCTCGGCAACCTGCTGCAGAGCCGGACGCTGTGGATTCAGATGCTGTTCGTCTTCTTCCTCTTCTTCGCGAACATCCTGCTGTTCATGGGCCCGATGATGATGATGGGCGTCTCGCAGATCAAGGGCTTCGAGCCAGGGGACGCCGACTGGGGCGTCCGGCTCGACGATGTCCGCGGCCAGAAGGAGGCGAAGGAGGAGATCCGGCGCATCGTCGAGCTGTGGCAGTCCGGCGACGCCTTCGAGGCGGCCGGCGGCAAGCGCGAGCGCGGCATCATCTTCTTCGGCGCGCCCGGTACCGGCAAGACGATGCTCGCCAAGGCGATCGCGACCGGCTTCAACAGCCCCTTCGTGACGATTCCCGGCTCGGGCTTCGCGCAGACGTTCATCGGCGTCGACGCGCTCATCGTCCGCTACCTCGCCTTCAAGGCGAAGCGGCTGGCGCGCAAGTGGGGAGGCCAGTGCATCGTCTTCATCGACGAGATCGACGCGGTCGGCATGCGTCGCCAGAGCCTGGGCGGCCAGCGGATCGCGGCGCCCGGCGTCGAGTCGATCCACGACCTCTGCTTCTTCGGCAGCCGCGGCGCGCTCAACGTCAGCGGCGACCTGATCCTCGAGACGGCGGCCTGGCGCGAGCGGCTCTTCGAGCAGCGCGCCCCCGAGCGCCTGTCGCCGTACCCGCCGCTCCTGCAGAAGCTCGGCGGCACGATGAACCAGGCGTTCCCGGGCATGATGGGTGGCGGCCAGGGCCAGCTCGCGCTCAACCAGCTGCTCGTCGTGATGGACGGCATCGACAGCCCGCCGTTCTGGCGTCGCTTCTGGACGAACCGCGTCAACAACATCCTCGACGCATCGTTCCTGGTGCCACGCAAGGTCGGCAAGGTGCGCCTGCGCATGCCGCCGCCGAAGCCGCGCGGCGATCAGATCTACTTCATCGGCGCCACCAACGTGCCCCTCGAGATGCTCGACCCGGCGCTACGCCGGCCGGGCCGCATGGGCCGCCATATCTGGTTCCGCACGCCCACCACCGAGGATCGCAAGGACATCTTCGACCTCTACCTGGCGAAGGTCGCGCACGAGCCCGAGCTCGACACCGAGGAGCGTCGCGACGAGCTGTCGCGCGTCACGAGCGGCTACTCGCCGGCGATGATCGAGCAGGTCTGCTCGATGGCGCTGACGTACGCGCAGCACGAGGGTCGCGCGCGCTTCGGCTGGCTCGACCTGCTGGAGGCGATGACGACGGTCGAGTCGGGCACCGCGATCGGCCAGGAGTACATCGCCGACGAGAAGCGGTCGATCGCCATCCACGAGGCCGGGCACGCCGTTGCGGCGCACGTCTACATGCAGGGCGCGGAGTCGACACGGCTCTCGATCAAGCGCCGCGGCGACTCCGGCGGCCACCACTCGGCGCGCGAGAAGGAAGAGCGGTTCGTGAAGTGGCGCCACGAGCAGTTCGGGCAGCTGGTCTGGGCCCTCGGCGCGATGGCCGCAGAGCGCGTCTTCTACGGCGAGAACACGACGGGCGTCGGTGGCGACGTCCAGAGCGCGACCGCCGCCTCGGCCTGGATGGTCGGCGCGAGTGCGATGGCACCGAACCTCCCCGAGCTGCCCGGCTGGTGGAGCGACGACGCCGCCCGCGAGGACGCCGAGGACAAGATGATGAAGCGGTTCGAGCGCATCGGCACCCAGATCATGAACCGCACCGGCGGGGGGCCGCTCACCGCCGACCCGATCAGCGGCGTGCTCAGCGACCCGAGCAAGCGCCGGATGGCCGCGCAGCTCCTTGGCCAGGCGTACATGGCAGCGCACCTGCTCGTCGCCGCGAACAAGGATGCCGTCGAGCGCATCGCCGAGGTGGTCATGGAGAAGAGCGAGATCTACGGCAACGAGTTGATCGCCCTGCTCGACGCGCAGAATCTCCAGATTCCGACCGCCGACCTGACGAAGGACGAGACGTGGCCGAAGCTCTAGGCCCCCCCGTCGAGCCCGCGGCCGACGCCCCGACGCCCGAGGTGCTGCCGGCCGCGCCCGCCGCCGCGCCCGCCGCCGCGCCCGCCGCCGACGCGCCGGTCGTCCCGCTGCTGCTGCGCGAGGAGAAGACCTATCCGCGCCGTTTCCGGATCGCGGTGTTCGCGCTGGGCATCATCCTCGGTGCCGCGATCGTCGGCTTCGTCCTGCTCGCCACGCATCACGACAAGGAGCCCGCGCCGTTCGCCGTTCAGGTCGCCGGCAGTGGCGCCGGCTCGTTCGGCGGCTGGTCACCCACCTGCACCGTGGAGTTCGGCTGCGACCGGCCCCATCAGATCGCCGCATACGTCGCGCCGAAGTACAAGCTCCCCGACGGCAAGGACATCGTCGCGATCATCTCCGGCCGGCCCACCGTCCCGAGCACGGACGGCACCGCGGCCGACGTCCCGATCGTGATCGAGCGCAACGACCGCGGCTCGCGGATCGTCTACACGGCGACCGACCGGGACAACACCGTGCAGTACGCGCTGTGCGGCTTCGGCGCGAACTGCACGATCGGCGGCACGCCGTCGGTCGAGCGCGGTGACCTGCTGCGCCGCCAGGCGCTCGAGCTGGCGCTGCTCACCTTCCGCTATGACGCCGCCGTCAAGAGCGTCCTCACCTTCTTCCCGAAGCCCGCGAAGGCCGCCGGCCCGGCCTACGCGCTCTTCTTCCGCCGCCAGGACTACGACCTGCAGCTCGCACGGCCGCTCGCCACCACGCTCGGCAAGCAGCTCGTGGTAAAGGTCGGCCAGCTGTCCGAGTCGCTCGCACGCGACATCGGCAAGCTCACCACTCCGCGCGTGTTCAAGTACGAGTACCGGCAGACCCAGCAGGGCTTCCCGATTCTCGTGCTGACGCCCGCGGCGTACTAGGGCGCCGGCGTGCGCCGGGGACGGGCCACTGTGCCTGACCCGGCAGCCACCCGCGCCGGCGCCGCCCGCGCCCGCGCCACCGCCCTCGCCCGCGCCGGCGAGCGCCTCGACCGGCTCTCGCTGTACCCACGGCCGGTGCGCCGGGAACGCGTGCGCATCGTGGTCGCGCCGTTCGCCTTCCGGCTGCCGTGGCTGAGGCGATTCGACGGCTACGCCGCCTGGGGCCTGATCCTGCTGCGCTCCGCGGCCGAGGACGATGACCTGCTAACGCACGAGCTCTGTCACGTGTGGCAGCTGCAGCACCGGCCGCTGCGCATGCCGCTCTCATACCTGCGCAGCGGCTACGACGGGAACCCGTATGAGGCGGAGGCGCGGGCCGTGGTCGCGGCTACTCGGCGTCCGGCGGTGGCGGCGACGGCGGTGGCAACGGCGACGGCGACGGCGACGGCGACGGCGACGGCGACGTCAGCCTGAGCAGGAGCGGCCACGCCAGCACGAGGATCGCCGTGCCGAGCACGAGCAGCTCCTCGACCGTCATCAGCACGGCAGCCCAGTGCTGGTCGGCCGTCGCCGAGAGGCCGAGCAAGCGCTCGTCCTGAGCGGCGTAGACGCCGTAGCGGACGCCGTCCGTGAGCAGGATCGGATCGACGACCAGGTGCACGGCCGCGAGCACCGTCAGGCCAAGGTAGACGCGACCGCTGCGCGACAGCTCGTTGCGACGGGCCGGGTCGACGATCTGGAGCCACAGCAGGGCGCCGGCGAGCGCAAAGGAGAGGTGCTCGAGGTTGTGGAGCCACTGCTGCTCGAGCGCCGCCTGGTAGGCGCCCGGTACGTGCCACACCGCGATCGAGCCGACGAACGCGACGAGCGCCACCTGCCAGCGGGTGAGGAAGCGGAACGCTGCGCGGACGGCGCCGCTATGCGCCAGCGGCCGCAACACACGGGGCGGGATGAGAAAGGCGCCGAGCGGGCCGCGCAGCCCGAGCATGACGAGCGCGGGTGAGAGGTCGAGCAGCAGCTAATGCTGCCCCATGTGCGCGACCAGCAGGTACTCCTCGCCGATCGCGTCGAGCGGCGACACCAGTGCGAGCAGCGCGACCAGGACGCCTGCCCCGAACAGCGTCGCGTGGCGCCGGCAAGCTGGTCGACCGGGACGCCGTCGCCGTGCGCCGATACGGCGGCGGGCGCCGCAAGAGCAGCCCCGACGGCGACCGACAGGAGCGTGAGGCGGCGCATTCTCCAGCCACAATGATGCTGCATGCCGAGCCGCCCGGCCGCTCCAGCCCTCCACGTCGACCCCCGGGTCGCGCTGGCGGTCGTCCTGGGCGGGGCGCTGGGCGCGGTCGCGCGCCGCGGCCTGCTCGTGGCCCTGCCGGTCAGCGGGCACGGCTGGCCCTGGGCCACCTTCACCGCGAACCTCGCCGGCACCGCCGTTCTGGGCCTGCTGCTGGCCGTGGCGCAGCACCTGCCGCCGCGCGCCGTCCTGCTGCGGCCGTTCCTCGGCGCGGGCTTCTGCGGTGCCCTCACCACCTTCTCGGCCCTGCAGCTCGAGCTGATCCAGCTGGGACGGAACGGCCACGCCGCGCTGGCCGTGGGCTACGTCGCCGCTTCGCTCGCGGGCGGGCTGGCGCTGGCCGCGCTCGGCTGGCATGCGATCGTGCAGGCCCGCGGGTGCGGCGGCGGACGGGTCGCGGACGGGTGATCTGGCTGGGCATCGCCCTGCTGGGAGGCGCCGGTACACTGGCGCGGGTGCTGATCGACGCGCGCGTGCGCGCCGCCACGGGCCACCCGGAGCTGCCCACCGGCACGCTCACGGTGAACATCGCCGGCTCGCTCGTGCTGGGGCTGCTCACCGGCCTCGCCGTCACCGGCGATGCGCTGCTGCTCGTCGGCACCGGGTTCCTGGGCGCGTTCACGACGTTCTCGACCTGGATGGTCGAGACGGAGCGGCTGGCGGGACGGGGCCGTCAGGTGCTGGCACTCGGCTACACCGGCCTCAGCCTCGGGCTGGGGCTGGCGGCCTGCGCTGCGGGCTGGGCGATCGGGGCGGCGCTGTGAGCAGGCGGTTGCGGGCAGCGGGTAGCACGGCAGCCGTGGCGCTGGCGGCGCTGACGCTGGCACCCGCCGCCCTCGCACACGCCCGGCCGCTCGAGACGACGCCGGCGAACGGCGCGGTGCTGGCCGCGGCGCCGCGCGAGGTGGTCGTCCGCTTCGACGCTGCGGTCGTGGCAGCATCCGGCGCGGCGGCGATTCGCAACGGCGGCGGCTCCGTGCTGGCCGGGCCGGAGCGCGCAGCCGGCCGCACCGCCGTCCTGCCGCTCGAGCCGGGGCTGGCGGATGGCGACTACACGGTGCGCTGGCGCGTCCTCGGCGACGACGGGCACCTGCTGGAGGGCCTCGTGGCCTTCGCCGTCGGTGAGGGTCGCCCGCCGCCGACGCCGGCGCTCGAGCTGCTCGGTAGCGGGCCGCGCTGGGGGTTCGTGCTCTCCCGCTGGCTCTTCCTGCTAGGCACGCTGCTCGCCTTCGGCGCCGTCAGCTTCCGTCTCTTCGTGCTGCGCGGCTGCCGTTCGGAGCTGGAGGGCCCGTACCTGGTGTCGCTCTCGGCGGCCTTCACGGTGGCCCTGACAGGTGCCGGCCTGTCGGTCGTCGCCGTGCCCGATGCGCTCGACACGCGTTTCGGCAAGATGGCTGTGGCAGGCATCGCCATCGCGGCGGCAGGTGCCGCTCTGGCCGAGGTCGCGCGCTCGCTCCGACGGCTGCCGCTGGCGGCAGCCCCGGCCGCGATCGCCCTCGTCGCCGCTGCGACGGCCGGCAGCCACGCGCTCGACCCGGTGAGCCTGCGCCCCCTCGGGATCGCCGTCGACCTGGTACACATTGGCGCGGCCGGGCTGTGGATCGGCGGGCTCGTGCAGCTGGCGCTGGTGCTGCGGCTGCTCGAGCGCGACGAGCGTGCTCGCGTGCTGCAGCGGTTCGCCGTGCTCGCAACGGCCGGCGTGGCCCTGGTCGGGGCCACCGGGATCGGGCGGGCCGCCTTCGGGCTGAGCTCCGTCCAGCAGGCCTGGGAGACAGGCTATGGTCGAGTTCTCCTCGTCAAGACAGGGCTACTGGCAGCGGCGCTCGTGTTCGGCATCCTGACGCGGCGGCGGCTAGCGGCGCGGGCCGGCGCAGCGCCGGGCGAGGGCGCGGAGCCCGGCGCGGCGCCCAGCCAGAGACGGCGGCGAGACCGCATCCGCCTCACCCTCGGCGCAGAGCTGCTGCTGGTCGCGGGCGTCGTCGCCGCCGTCGCCGTCGCCGGCGACCTCCGCCCCGGCCGCTCCGTCTCGACGCCCGTTCCACCCGCAGCGGCCTCCCCCGCGCCGCCTCCCGCTCCGGTCGTCCGCTAGATGCCACGCGAGCTCCGCATCACGCTGCTCGCCGCCGCGGCCGCGCTCGCGTTCGCCGACTCGTCGATCGTCGTGCTCGGCCTGCCGGAGATCCTCGAACGCTTCGACGCGCAGATCGGCGATGTCGCCTGGGTGGTGACCGCGTACAACCTCGCGGTGGCCGGGCTGGCACTGGCGCTCGCAGACGTCGTCCGGCGGATCGGGCCGACACGGCTGTGCGCAGCCGGCCTTGCCACGTTCCTGGTCGGGTCGGTCGGCTGCGCCGTCGCCGGGTCGCTGGGCATGCTGATCGGGCTCCGCGTGGTGCAGGGCGCCGGCGCGGCGTTCGTGCTGGCAGCCGCCCTGCCGGCGCTCGCGGCCGCCACCGGGTCATATGCCCGGGGCATCACCACCTGGGCGCTCGCGAGCACCGTCGGCGTCGCCGTCGGCCCGGCCGCAGGCGGCATCCTCACCGAGCTGTTCGACTGGCGGGCGATCTTTGCAGCCCAGGCACCGGTGGCGCTGCTGGCGCTGCTCGCTCTCCGAAACCTGCCGCCGCTCCCGCCCACACCCCCGGCAATCTCACCGACGCGTGCCCTCGACCGCGTCCGCGCCAACATCGGCCTCGCCCTCGTCTCGGCCGGCCTGGTGGGGGTGCTGTTCCTCGCGGTCGTCCTGCTCGTGGACGTCTGGCGCCGATCGCCGCTCGTCGCGGCCGTGGTCGTCTCGGCGCTCCCACTCGCTGCGCTCGCCGCGCCTCGCCTGCTCCGCGGCCTCCGTGACACGACTGCAGCCGCAGCCGGAGCTCTGCTGCTCGCGGCCGGCCTCGCCGCCCTGGCGCTGGTGCCGGGCACGAGCCTCGGCTGGGTCGTCCCGGCGCTCGTGCTCTGCGGCCTCGGCTTCGGCAGCGCGGTCTCGGTGCTGACCGGCCGAGCGCTGCTCCACCCGCGCGACCTCGCCGTCGCCGGGGCCGGCTCGATCGCCGCACGCCACATCGGCCTCGTCGTCGGCCTGCTCGTCGTCACGCCGATGCTCGCCGACGATGTCACCCGGGGCCAGGAGCGCGCGACGCTGCTGGGGGTCTCGCTCGTGCTCGACTCGCCGTTGCCGGTCACGACGAAAGTGCCGCTCTCGCTCGACCTGCACCGCACGCTGCGCGATGCCCCCGCAGGCCGCATCCCCGACTTCTCCGGCCCCTTCGCGACGCGTGAGCGCAAGGACGGCGCTTCGGCCGCCCTCACCGAGCTCCAGCACACCTTCACCGCGGCCACAACCGCGCCGATCGCGCGCAGCTTCCGGCGCTCGTTCATCGTGGCCGCGCTGCTCGCCCTGGCTGCGGTACTCCCGCTGCTGCGCCGGAGACCTGCATGACCGGCCGCCTACGCCGCCGCGGCCCCGTCGTGCTCGCCCTCGCCGGGGCAGCCGCCGCGGCCCTGCTCGCGGTCGAGCTTACGCACGGCGCCCCCGGCTACGGCGAAACCCGCCTCCACGACCCCTGCCTGCCCCGGCCCGGCGCCTCAACCGTCCTGCGCGGCCTCGACGCCGTCGCCTGCCTCCGCGACGAGTCGCGCGAGCAGCTGCTGCTCAACGCGGCCGACAGCCCGCTCGGCGGCCTCGCCACGAGCCTCCCCGACCTGCGGGCCAGCATCGAGCACTGGCTCGAGCGGTCGCTCCAG
>CANFDS010000049.1 GCA_947445525.1 Actinomycetota bacterium
GAGCCGCCGGCGTACCGGCTGCGTATGTGGCGCAGCCGGCTCTCGACACCGAGGCCGCTCGTCAAGGACGTGTTCCTGGCGGCGGCCTTCCGGGCGTCCGCGCGCCGCGCGGCGGCGCTGACGGCCGGCTCGCAGGCGACCGCCGGCTGGATCCGCGAGCGGCTGGGCGTCGAGGCCCCGGTGATCCTGCCGCCGCTGGGCGACGCGTTCTTCGCGGCCGAGTCGGCGGCGCCCCAGGCCGGGCCCGAGCGGTGCTTCCTCCACCTGGCGACGGGGGACGCGCGCGAGTGCACCGGCCTCGTCCTGCGCGCGCTGGCGCTGCTGCCCGCCGACGCGCCGACGCTCGTGATCGCAGGAGCGCGCGGCGAGCGGAGCGCCGCGATCGAGCGGGAGGCGCACAGGCTCGGCATCGCGTCGCGGGTGCGCGTGCTGGGCTGGGTCACGGACGAGGAACTCCGCCGCTCCTACCGGACGACCCTCGGCCTGTTGCACCTGACGCGGTACGAGGGTTACGCCGGCTACCCGGCGCTGGAGGCGATGGCGCTGGGGGCCCCCGTCGTCGGGCTGCGGGCGCCGGGGGCGACGGAGGCGCTCGAGGGGGCGGCACTCCTGGTCGAACAGGAGGACCCGGCCGCGGTCGCCGCGGCTATGAGGCGGCTCGCCGACGACGACGGCACGCTGCGGGCCGCCCTCGTCGCGGCGGGGCGCGCGCGTGTGGCGCCGCTGCGCTGGCCGGCGGCGGCGCGAGCCTTCGCCGACTCGTTCGAGGCAACGCTGCAGCGGCTCAGCGGATGACGCGCTCGACCGCGGCCAGCAGCCGCTCGCACACGTAGTCGACGTCTCCATCGGCGAGCCCACCCCAGGTGGGGAGGCACAGCCCGCGCGCCGCCACGTCGACGGCGACCGGGTATCCGCCGGGATCGGGCTCGTGCGGAAGGTACGGCGGCTGGCTGTGCAGGGGGTAGAAGACGGGCCGGGTCTCGACGCCGTCGCCGGCCAGCAAGGCGGCCACGCCGTCGCGCTCGGCCTCGCCGCCGCCCGGGAGCAGGGCGACGACCATCCAGTTGGCGTTGACGTCGCCCGGCGAGGTCGCCTGCAAGGTGAGCCGGCCTTCGAGCCGCGACCGGTAGCGCGCAGCCACCCGGGCCCGCGCGGCGAGCTTCGCCTCCACCGTCTCCATCTGGGCCAGCCCGATGGCCGCCTGCACGTTCGTCATGCGGTAGTTGAAGCCGACGACGGGGAACCGGTAGGCGCGGTCGGGATCCTGGCCCTGTCCCTTGTAGAGACGGAGGGCGTCGCAGAGCGCCGGGTCGTTGGTGACGACCATGCCGCCCTCGCCCGTCGTGACGATCTTGTTGCCGTAGAAGCTGAACGTGCCGACGTTGCCGAGCGGCCCGACCATCCGCCCCTGGTGCAGGGCGCCGTGGGCCTCGGCCGCATCCTCGACCAGAGCGAGGCCGTGCTCGGCGGCCAGCCCGCCGAGCGGGCCGAGCGCGGCGGGCGCGCCGAACAGGTGCACCGGCATGATCGCCTTCGTCCGCGGCCCGATCTTGCGCGCGACGTCGGCGGGGTCGAGATTCCACGTGCCGGGCAGGCTGTCCACGAAGCGGGGCGTCGCATTGCAGTAGCGCACGGCGTTCGCGGAGGCGACGTACGTCAGCGTCGGGACGATCACCTCGTCCCCCGCGCCGACGCCGAGCGCGAGCAGTGCGAGGTGCAGCGCGGAGGTGCCGTTGTTGCACGCGATGGCGAAGCGTGCGCCGCAGAACTCGGCGAAGCGCTGCTCGAAGCGCTCGAGGAAGTCGCCCTTGGACGAGATCCAGGTGGACGCGAGGCACTCCTGGACGTATGCCGCCTCGTTGCCCGAGAGATCGGGCGCGGAGACGGGGATCCGCCGCTCAGCCACGGGCGGCGTCTTCGAGGATCGTGCAGGCCCGCTCGAGCATCGCGTCGAGACGATACCGCTCCTCGACCAGCGCCCGCGCGGCGGCTCCCAGCACCGCCCGGCGCACCGGATCCGCTCCGAGGCTGGCGATCGCGGCCGCCAGCGCGCCGGCATCGCCGGGCGGCGCGAGCAGCCCCGACACCCCGTGCTCGACGACCTCCCGGATCCCGGGGATGTCCGAGGCGACGACCGCCCGCCCGAGCCCCATCGCCTCGAGCAGAGTCAGCGGCGACCCCTCGGCCGCCGTGGGCAGCACGACGACGTCCAGCCCGCGCAGGAAGGCGAGGCCGTCGCCGCCCGGGGAGACGAGCTCGACCCCGGCTGCCGCGGCCGCCGCCCGCACCTCCGCCTCGTACTCCGGATAGGGGCCGGGCTCGACGCCCGCGACGAACCGTGCGCGGAGGCCCGGCGCCAGCAGTGCCGCGGCGCGCCGTGCGGCCTCGACGAACACGTGGACGTTCTTGCCCGGATCGAGGCGCGCGAGCGTGCCGATCACGAGCGCGGCGCCCGGGTCAGGCGGACGGACGGGGAGGTCCGGCAACGGGACGCCGTTCGCGAGCACGCTGACGCGGGAGCTGCCGACGCCCGCCGCGGCGAGCGCAGCCCCGATGTGCTCGGCCACGACCACGACCGTGGCGGACGCCAACGCCCGGCGCAGCAGCAGGCGCTGCGCTGCAGCCACCGGCGGCCGCGAGCTGAAGTAGGGAGCGGCGTGCTGGTGCACGACGAGCGGCCGGCCAGCCAGGCGCGCGGCGGCCCCGGCGAGGATCGCCCCGGGGACGGAGGTGTGGGTGTAGAGGAGGTCGTAGCGCCGGAGCACCCGCGCCGCCGAGATCACCCCGCCCGGGCGGCGCAGGCTGTCCACGGGCACCGTGTGCAGCTCGGCGCCGAGGGCCGCAAAGCGGTCCGCCGCCGGCCCGGGGCCGGGGACGAGCAGCCCCAGGCCGTGCCCGCGCTCGCCGAGCGCGCCCGCCACGCGCGACGCGACAAGCTGGCCACCGCCGATGCCCGAGTCGAGCAGCTGGAAGAGGACGCGCACTAGCCGGGCCGCCGCCGCACCCTGAGCGAGCGCGGGACGAACGAGCGGAGGACGAGCCCGCCCAGCAGGGAGTCGCCCAGCGCCCGCCGCGGATCGCAGCGCAGGGCGGCGGTCGCGGCGCTCCGCGTCGCCCGTGGCTCGACGAGGACGTTGCTCGCCTCGGCGATGCGACGCTGCAACGCGTACGCGGCCCGCCGCCGCTCGCCGGAGGCGAGCGGCGGCAGCGCGGCAAGCTGCTTCCTCGCCACGGCCACCGTCCCGCGCGCGGTCCGGTCCCAGGCGACGTTGCCGGGCCACAGCCGGTAGCGGGCTGCGACCTCGTCGGCGTAGACGAGCTGCCAGCGCAGTGAGAGGCGCAGGTAGAGGTCCCAATCCTCGTAGACGTCGAGCGCCTCGTCGTAGCCGCCGACGTCCTCCAGCGCAGCCCGCCGCATGAGCGTCGCCGAGGTGTACAGCGAGCAGTACTCCGCGAGGCCGGCGAACCCCGTCCCGACCGCCTCGGCCCGGCGGCGCTGGCGCTCGTGCAGCTCGGTCGCGGCTGCGTCGGGACGGCCGCCGCCGTCGACGACGACCGTGCGGCCGTGGACGAGCCCGACTCCGGGATCGGCGTCGAGCACGCGCCGCAGGGACGCAACCTTGGCCGGCTCCATCAGGTCGTCGGAGTCGAGGAAGCCGATGTAGGCGCCGCGCGCTTCGCGGATCCCGGCATTCCGGGCGGCGGCGGCATTGCGGTGGCTGCCCTGGACGAGCCGCACCGGCGCCGTCAGAGCAGCGACGCGGGCCTGCGTGCCGTCGGTCGAGCCGGCGTCGACGACGATAACCTCGTCGACGCCGCCCGCGGCAACGGCGCTCGCGATCGCCTCGAGCGTGAGCGCGCAGCGATCCTTGGTCGGGATCACGACGCTCACCGTGCCCGGAGGCGTCGTCATCGCCGTGGGACGCGACAGACGGCGACGATCTCGGAGGCGCCGGCGAGCGCGCCGCGCTCGATGACGAGGTCGTCAAGCGTGAGGTCGGCCATCGGCGCCGTCCCGAGCAGGCGCGCCCCGTGGCGGAGGACGCCGAGCCGCCGGCGCAGGCCCAAGACGTCGAGCCGCTGTGCCAGGCGGTGGGCCTGTGTCTGGCGCCGGCGCTGGCCGTAGAGCTCGACCTCGGTGAAGCCCTGGCGGAGGAGCTCCTCGAAGTCGCCTGCCGACCACTCGATCCGGTGGAACGGGTTCTCCGGATTCCGGGTCGTGACGCGCGCGTTCGGAGTGGAGATGACCAGCACACCATCGGGTCGGAGCACCCGCGCGAACTCCGCGATCGCACGCTCCGGCTGCTCGACGTGCTCGATCGTCTCGAAGGAGCAGACGGCGTCGAACGACGCGTCCGGGAAATCGAGCGCCTCGACGTCGCCCTCGCGGAAGGAGGCGAGCTCGCCGTAGCGGCTGCTCGCATAGGCGACCGCGTCCGCGCCGATGTCGACGCCGACAACGGAGCGCGCCCCGGCGGCGAGATAGGCTGATCCGTAGCCGACGCCGCAGGCCGCGTCGAGGACGTCGCCGGCGGCGACGAGGGGCCGCGCGAAGGCGTAGCGTACGAGGTGAATCGCCACGATTCCGGCCACCGTTTCGTCCGGGATGATGCGCTCCGGATGCATGAGCTGGAGTAGTATCATTCGCCATGCGCGAAGCGCTCCAGCGACTGCCTCTGGCATCGATCACGCCGGTTGCCTTCGCCTCGACCGTCGTCGCCGTCTCCTTCGGAAGCAGCTCGGTGCCGGATCTCCACCGGCTCGGGCGCGATCTCCGCTGGGTCGCGCTGGCGGTGCTGCTGGTGGTCTCGACAGCCCTCGCCCTGCGCTCGCCGCTGCGCGGCCTGCCGGGTCGCGCGCTCAGCGCCTTCGCCTGCGCCTTCGTCCTCCTGGCGCTCGTCTCGGCCGCCTGGTCGCCCTACGCGCACACGACGATCGGCCGCTGGGGCACGCTGGCGGCCGCGTTCGGGACGGCCGGCGCGCTCGCCGTCGCTGTGCGGCACGAGCCGGCGCTCGGGCGCCGGCTGCTCTGGGCGATCGCAGGGGCGGCCGGTCTGATCGCCGCCGCCGGGGTGCTGCTCGCAGTCGTCGCCCCGCGGTACGCGATCCAGAACGCCGACATCACGACTCCTGCCCGCTTGCGCGGCCTGGGCGAGAACCCGAACACGGTGTCGCTGCTGCTCGGTGTCGCGTCTCCGGCCGCCGGCTGGCTCGCGTTGACCCCGGGCAGGCGGCGTTGCCGACTGCTCGCAGCCGCAATCCTGGTGCTGCTCGCCGGCTCGATCATCGCCTCGGAGTCGCGCGGCGCGCTCGTCGCGTCGGTCGCCGGCCTCGCAGTGGTGGCAGTGGTCGCCCTGCGCGGGATCCGACTCCCCGCCGTGCTGCTGATCGCCGTCGTCGGCTACGTCGGACTCGCCTTCGCCTTCCACCGCGCCAACTGGCACTACGGGATCGCGAAGCAGACCGCCACCCCACACGCCACGCAGACGGTGTCGCAGTTCAGCTTCCTCGACCCCGCACCGACGTCGCCGGTCGACCCGAACGAGCTGGGGAGGCCCGCCCCCGGGGCGTCCCAGGCATCCGTGCCCCGCTCGTACTTCGGGTCGGGTGGCCGGGCCCTGGCCTGGCAGGGAGCGCTCGACCAGGCGCTGCAGCGCCCGCTGCTCGGGTACGGCTTCGGCACCGAGAACAGGGTCTTCGTCGACCGCGTCTACTTCTTCGAGGGCAGCGTGCCCGAGAGCACGCTGATCGGGACGACGCTCCAGCTGGGCCTCGTCGGGCTCGCCCTGCTCGTCTCCATGTTCGCCGCGGCGGCGCTGCGGATCGCGCCGCTGCTCCGGCGGTCGCAAATGGGCTGCCAGCCGCTCGGCGCCTTCGCCGGGATAATCGCGGGCGGCATCGCGCTGACGGTCGTGCAGTCGTACGCGACCTCGGTCGGTAACGTCGGGATGCTGACCTTCTGGACGGCGATCTTCGTCGGCGGCGCCCTCGCGGCCTCGGCGCGGGAGCGGCCGGATGGGTGAGCCGGGCGGCCGGCCGCGCATCCTCGTGCTCAACCAGTACTACTGGCCCGGCGTCGAGGCGACGGCGAACCTCCTCTCCCAGCTGTGCGAGTCGCTCTCCGACGAGTTCGAGATCACGGTGATGACCGGACGGCTGACGGGGGTCGCGAGCCCGGCCGGCCGGAGCGAGCACAACGGCGTCGAGATCATGCGCGTCAACTCGACGGCATTCGACCGGACGAGGCTCGTCCGCCGAGCGCTCAACTACTTCACCTACCTCGTGCAGTCGCTGCGCGCGGCGGTGACGGCGCAGCGGCCCGACGTCGTCCTCTGCATGACAGACCCGCCGATCATCGGCGACGTCGCCGTGCTCGTGGCGCGCCGCTTCCGCGTGCCGCTCGTCGTGATCAGCCAGGACGTCTTCCCCGAGATCGCGGTTGAGCTGAAGCGCCTCGAGAACCCGTTGCTGATCGGCCTGCTGCGCGCCCTGATCAACGCGTACCTCTGCCGGGCCGATCGAGTGGTGGCGATCGGCGAGACGATGCGCTCCCGGCTGGAGGAGAAGGGGGCGAAGCGCGACCGCATCACGGTGATCCCGAACTGGGTCGAGACCGAGAAGATCGAGGTGTCGCCGAAGTCCAACCCGTGGTCGATCGAGCAGAGCCTCGACCGCCACTTCGTGGTGATGCACTCGGGCAACATCGGCCACGCGCAGGATCTCGAGTCGCTCGTGCGCGCGGTCACCTTCCTGCGCGACCTCGACGACCTGCGTATCGTCCTGATCGGCACGGGCGCCCGCCACCAGAGCCTGGTCGAGCTGGCGGCGCGGCTCGAGACCGACCAGGTGCTGTTCCTGCCCTACCAGGATCGCTCGCTGCTCTCACAGTCTCTCTCCTCCGCCGACATCCACGTGGTCGGCCTGGCTCGCGGCCTCTCGGGCTATGTCGTCCCGAGCCGCCTCTACGGCGTACTCTCGGCTGGCAGGCCGGTGATCGCGGCAACCGACGCCGAGAGCGAGACAGCGCAGACGGTGCAGCGCGTCGGCTGCGGCGTCGTCGTCCCGCCGGGGCGGCCGGAGCTGCTGGCGGCCGCGATCCGCTCGGCCTACGACGGCAGGCTCGACCTCGAGGAGATGGGCCGGCGCGGGCGCCGCTTCGTCACGGAAGAGGCCGACCGGCGCGGCGCCGTCGCCCGCTACCGCTCCCTGCTCCGCGAGCTCGTCGCGGAACGGCGATGAGCAGGCGTCGCGTCGCGCTGGCAGCTGTGGCAGTCGTAGTGGTCGTGGCGGCGGCAGTCGTCGTCGGCAGGTGGGAGGGTAGCCGCCAGGCACGGGAGGAGTCGCTCAAGATGGAGCAGCTGTACAGGGCCATCGGCGGCCACCTCGTGCAGCCCGCGCTCTCCGGGACCTACGCCGCCGGCCCGCTGCTCTGCTTCCTCTACGACACGCGCGAGCGCGAGCTCGGGCTCTCGCTCTGCTTCGACGGCGAGGGCCACCTGGCCGAGACCGAGGACGCCCGGTCGGGCACGCCCTCCTGGAGCTCGCTGCGCTTCGAGCCGTCCCTCGGCCGCTTTCGCGTCGATCCGGCCGAGATCAGGCGCGCGTCCAAGTTCCTCGCCGACCCCCTCGCGTACCGGGGCGCCGAGGCGGTCTCGAACCTCGAGATCGACGCCTGCGGCAGCGAGCTGCGGAAGCTCGTGACGGCACTCGCCGACACGGGCAACCATTCTGACCTGGAGCGGGCGCTGCTGGGCAAGGCGGTCGCCATCTGCCGCCGCTCGGCGCAGACGCAGGAGGCGTTGCGCCGCGCGGTGCTGCAGAAGCGCTACCCCACCCTTGCGACGGTCGTCCGCAAGTACGCGGCCGCAAGCACCAGCGCCGTTGCCGCTGCGGAGGCACTCGAGCGCCTGCTGGCACCAGGGTCGACCGCGTCGCAGTCCGAGCGGCTGCGCGCCGCCACCCGGGCGACGAAGCAGGTCACCGCCGCCGCGACCGCCCTGAAGCAGGAGATGGCACGGCTCACCGCCCCGTATGCCCCGGGGCGCAGCGGTTGATGGACGGCGACGCTGGAATCACCTCGGCCGGCCGCGCCCGCATCCTCTACGTCCACCATCGCAGCGAGCTCGGTGGCGCGCCGACGAGCCTGTCGTACATCATCCGCAACCTCGACCGCGACCGGTTCGAGCCGCACGTCTTCTGCCCGCCCGGCCCGGCCGCCGACCTCTTCCGCGAGGTGGGGGCGACCGTGCACACCGGCACCGTCGCCGGCTTCACGCACATCTGGGCCAGCATCTACCGCGGCCGGCGCTGGCTGCTGCTGCTGCGCGAGCTGTCCTGGCTGCCAGCCCACCTGATCGCGTTCCGGCGGGTCCTGCGCTCGTACCGCTTCGACATCGTCCACCTCAACGACTCGCCGCTGATCGCAGCCGGCTGGCTCGCACGGCGCGAGGGCATCCCGGTGCTCTGGCACCTCCGCTCCGCCCTCCCCGACGACGGCACCTCGCTGCGCTCGCGTTTCATCCGCCATTCGCTGCGCACGCTGGCGGCGACGTCGATTGCGATCAACGAGGACGTCGCCGAGAGCTTCCGCGTCGGCTCCGACGTGGTGCCCAACACCGTCGACCTCGAGCGCTTCCGGCCCGGCTCGAAGTCGGATGCGCGCCACGCGCTGGGCCTCGACCCGGACCGGCCCGTCGTCACCTTCTTCGGCTTCCTCTATCCGTCGAAGGGCTTCCAGGAGTTCATCGACGCCGCGGGCGAGATCATCCGGGCGAGGCCCGAGACGATGTTCATGATCGTCGGCGGTGCCGTGCGTGGCGAGGAGTTCTTCCGGACGCCGCTGGGAAGGGTGCTGCGCCTCTTCGACCTCGCTCGCAACTACGACCGCGAGACGCGCCAGCTGATCGCGCGCCTCGGCATCGAGGACCGCGTGGCGCTCATCCCGTTCACGCCGGATACCGCACTGCGCTACCAGGCCAGTGACGTCGTCGTCTCGCCGTCGCGCGGGCCGGAGCTCGGCCGTCCCGTGATCGAGGCGGCGGCGGCCGGTGTGCCGGTCGTCGCCACCGGCTCGCGCACGGGTGGCGGCGTGCTGATCGACGGCGCCACCGGCGTGCTCACCGAGCACTCGGTGCCAGCGCTCGTACAGGCGATCATCTCGCTGATCGACGATCCCGCGCGGCGTGAGACGCTCGGCGAGGCCGCCCGGCGGCACGCCGAGCGGACGTTCGACCCGGCCGTCACCACCCGGCGCATCGAGGCGATCTACGTCCGGCTGCTACGGGGCGACCGCCGAACGAAGGTGCTCTTCGTCCACCACCGCATCCAGCTCGGCGGCGCGCCGGCGAGCCTGGCCGGCCTCATCCGCAACCTCGGCCCGGCATACGAGCCGCACGTGTACGTGCCGGAGGGGCCGTCGGCCGACCTCTTCCGCTCGGCCGGAGCGACCGTCCACCCGGGCCCGACGTCGATCTTCGCCCATGCCTGGGACAGCCCGTACCGCGGCATCCGCTGGCTCATCCTCGGGCGCGAGATGCTGCGGCTGCCGGCGCACCTCGTCGCCTTCAACCACATCATGCGCACGGGCAGGTACCCGATCGTCCACCTCAACGACTCGCCGCTGCTGCCCGCGGCGTTCATCGCCAAGCGGCGAGGAGCCAAGGTCGTATGGCACCTGCGCAGCGCCCTCGCCGGCGAGGGCCGCGACCGCCGCGCCCGTGCGATCGCCCGGCTGATCGACCGCTGGGGCGACGCCGCGATCGCGATCGACACCGACGTGGCGGCGCGCTTCCCCATCCAGCTGCCGGTGACGATCGTGCACAACAGCGTCGCCGTGCGGCCGAGCGAGGCAGAGCCCAGCCGCGAGGCGCTGGGGCTGCCGGCGGGCTGCGTGCTCGTCGGCTTCGCCGGGTTCGTCCGCCGCCAGAAAGGCTGGCCCGAACTGGTCGAGGCGGCGCGGATCCTGGCTGCCGACCACGAGCCGGTCCACTTCGTGATCATCGGCGGCGGCATCCGCTCGCCGCACTTCTTCAGCACGCCGCAGGGTCGGCTGCTGGCCGCCGCCGGGCTGATCTCGGACGAGGAGTCGGCGATCACCGCGCTCGTCGAGCGCTATGGCATCTCGTCGTACTTCTCGTTCATCCCGTTCACGTCGGACACCAGCCGCATCTACGCCGCGCTCGACGTGATGACGTTCCCGAACCAGGGGATCGGGCTCGGTCGGCCGGTGCTCGAGGCAGCGATGCAGGGCAAGCCGGTGGTGGCGAGCGGCTCTCGCGACGGCGCCGGCGTCCTCGTGCCCGAGGTGACCGGCATCCTGCTCGAGACGCCGACGCCGGAGGCGATCGCCGAGGCGCTGCGACGCCTCGTCCACGACGACGCGCTGCGCCTGCGCATGGGGGAGGCCGGGGCCGCGCACGCCCGTGCGAGCTTCGACCCGCAGCGCAACGCCCGCATGGTCGAGGCGGTCTACGCGCGCCTGCTCGGCAGGGAGGCGGAAGGCGCCGTCGTGGCACCGGCGCCCTCGGCTGCGGCCGCAGCCGAGGGCGCGGACGCGGAGGGCCGCTAGCCGTGTGCGGCATCTGCGGCGTCGTCGCGCCGGGTCGCCCGCCCGAGAGCGCGACCGTGCGCGCGATGGCCTCCGCCGTCGCCCATCGCGGGCCGGACGGCGACGGCTTCTTCGACGCGCCAGGCGTGGCGCTCGGCCACCGGCGCCTCTCGATCATCGACCTCTCGCACGCGGGCGACCAGCCGTTCGCGAGCGCCGACGGCACCCTCCGGCTGATCCACAACGGCGAGGTCTACAACTACCGCGAGCTGCGCGCCGAGCTCGAGGGCAAGGGGCACCGCTTCCGCTCGGCCACCGACACCGAGGTCGTCCTCGCCGCGTACCTGGAGTGGGGCGAGCGCTGCGTCGAGCGCTTCAACGGCATGTGGGCGTTCGCGCTCTGGGACGCGCGCGAGCAGCGCCTCTTCGCCTCGCGCGACCGCCTCGGCGTGAAGCCGTTCTACTACCGCTGGGACGGCGAGCGGCTCGCGTTCGCGAGCGAGCTGAAGGCGTTCCGCGCCGACCCCGGCGGCGGCCCGTTGCGGGCGAACCTGCCGATCGTCCGCGACTACGTCGCACGCGACCGGTTCGACCATACGGACGAGACGTTCTTCGAGGGGATCGTCAAGCTGCCGGCGGCGCACTCGCTCGTACTCGACGCGGGTGGGCTGCGCCTGGAGCGCTACTGGCGGCTCGAGCGGCGCGACCCGCCCGCCGGCGACCCGATCGAGGCGGTGCGCGAGCTCTTCCTCGACTCCGTCCGCCTGCGGCTGCGCAGCGACGTGCGCGTCGGCACGGCGCTCTCCGGTGGCATCGACTCCTCGGCCGTCGCCTGCACCGTCGACCGGCTGCTGCGTGACGAGGCCGAGTCGGCGCGGCCGGTGGGCGACCGCCAGGCCACATTCACCGCCTACTTCGACGTCCCGGGCTACGACGAGCGCCCCTACGCACGCGCCGTCGTGGAGCGCACGCTCGCGCGGCCGACGTGGGTCTCGTTCACCGACCGCGAGCTGGTCGAGGCGCTGCCGTCGATCGTCGAGAGCCACGACGAGCCGTTCCGCTCGACGAGCATCTGCGCCGGCTGGTTCGTCATGCGCGCCGCGCGTGCGGCCGGCGTCACGGTCGTGCTCGACGGGCAGGGCGGCGACGAGGTGTTCGCCGGCTACCCCGCCTACCTGCCGGCGCGCTGGGCTGACCTGCTGGCGGCCGGCAGGCTGGCCGAGCTGGGCCGCGAGCTGCAGGGGCAGGCGGGCGCCTACGGCGCCGCGAACGCCGCCCGCGTGCTCGCGCGCACACTCGCCCCGGCCGCGGTCGAGAGCGCGCTGCGCGCACGCCGGAGCGGCTCCGACGGCCTGCTCCACCCGGACCTACGCGGCCTGCCGCCACACGTCGAGACGGTGCACTCGCCCTTCCCCGACCGTCTGCGCACCCTGATGACGCGAATCCTCACCGTGCGCGGCCTCCCCGAGCTGCTGCACGCCGAGGACCGCAACTCGATGGCGCACTCGCTGGAGGCGCGCGTCCCGTTCCTCGACTACCGCCTGGTCGAGCTGGCGTACGCGCTGGACGGCGGCGAGCTGCTGCGGCGCGGCGTCACCAAGTCGGCGATCCGGCGCGCCCTGGCCGACGTGCTGCCGCCGGTAGTTGCCGCGCGCACCGACAAGCTCGGCTTCGCGACGCCCGAGGCGGTGTGGCTGCGCGGGGCACTGGGCGACCTGGCGGGCGACGTGTTCGCCTCCCGCGCGTTCGCCGAGCGGGGCTTCGTCGACGCCGCCGCAGCCCGCCGCCGTCTCGACGACCACCGCGCCGGGCGGGTGGAGGCAGGCTTCGAGCTGTGGCGCGCGCTCAACGTCGAGCTGTGGGCACGCGGCTTCCTCGACGGCCCCACCGTCTAGGATCAGCCTGATGCAGCAGCACCGCCCGGCGGCCCCGTGACCGCGATCCTCGGCCTCAACGCCTTCCATGGCGACGCTGCCGCAGCCCTCGTCATCGACGGCGAGCTGGTCGCGGCCGCCGAGGAGGAGCGCTTCAACCGCGTCAAGCACTGCGCCGGCTTCCCGGCGCTCGCAGCGGCCTGGTGCCTGGCCGACGCCGGCCTCGCGCCCGCCGACCTCGACCACGTGGCGATCGGCCGCGACCCGCGCGCCAACCTCGGCGCGAAGCTACGCCGCGTCCTGCGCAACCCGCCGAGCCCCGCCTATCTGCGCTCGCGCCTCGCCAACGCGGCCCAGGTGCAGGACGTGAAGTCGCGCCTGGCCGGCGCGCTCGGCGTCGCCCCCGGCGACCTCCGTGCCGAGCTGCACCACGTCGAGCACCACGTCGCCCACGCCTCGAGCGCCTTCCACGTCTCGCCCTTCGACGAGGCGGCGGTGCTCACCGTCGACGGCTTCGGCGACTACGCCTCCACCCTGCTCGCGCACGGCCGCGGCACCCGGCTCGAGGTGCTCGACCGCGTCCTCTTCCCGCACTCGCTCGGCCTGCTCTACACCTCGATCACGCAGTGGCTCGGGTTCCCGCACTACGGCGACGAGGGCAAGATCATGGGCCTCGCGCCCTACGGCGACCCCGAGCGCTTTCTGCCGCAGCTCCGCTGCCTGGTCAGCCTCGACGGCCCCCTCTTCGAGCTCGACCTCCGCTACTTCGCCCACCACACGAAGGGCATCGAGATGACCTGGGACGACGGCTCGCCGACGATCGGGCGGGTTTTCTCGCCGGTGCTCGAGCAGCTGCTCGGCCCGGCGCGCGTCCCGAAGAGCGAGCTGACCAGGGAGCACGAGGACGTCGCGGCCGCCGTGCAGCGCGTGCTCGAGGAGGCGTACCTCCACCTCGTGCGCACCGTGCAGCAGCGCACCGGCTCGACGCGCCTGTGCCTCGCCGGCGGCGTCGCCCTGAACGCGGTTGCCAACGGGATGATCCGGCCGCAGACGCCGTTCGAGGAGGTCTACGTCCAGCCCGCCGCCGGCGACTCGGGGACCGCCGTCGGCGCCGCCTATCAGGTGTGGCACGCGAAGCTCGGCAAGCCGCGCAGCTTCGTCATGCGCCACGCCTACACCGGCCCCGGCTTCGACGACGCGGCCTGCGCCGAGGCTCTCGCCACAGCCGGCCTCGAGAGCGAGCTGCTCGCCGACGACACCCTGTTCAGCTTCGTCGCGGCGCGCATCGCCGAGGGCGACGTGGTCGGCTGGTTCCAGGGGCGCATGGAGTTCGGTCCACGCGCGCTCGGCCACCGCTCGATCGTCGCCGATCCCCGGCGCAGCGACATGAAGGACATCCTCAACGCGCGCATCAAGCAGCGCGAGCCGTTCCGCCCCTTCGCGCCGTCGCTGCTCGCGGAGGCCGCCGGCGACTGGTACGAGCAGGACTACACGTCGCCGTTCATGGTGATGGTCTACAAGACCCGGCCCGAGCAACGCGCCCTCATCCCGGCCGTCAACCACGTCGACGACACGGGCCGCCTGCAGACCGTCGAGCGCGCCGTCGAGCCGCGCTACCACCGGCTGATCGAGGAGTTCGGCAAACTCACCGGGGTGCCCATCCTGCTCAACACCTCCTTCAACGAGAACGAGCCGATCGTGGCCACGCCGCGCGACGCCGTCGACTGCTTCGTGAAGACGAGCATGGACCTGCTCGTGCTCGGCAACCGGGTCGTGCGGCGACCCGCCGGCGGCGCGGCGGCCGGGGTATGACCGCGCCCGGCTTCGCCGCCACGTTCCTCTCGGAGGTTGTCGCGATCGCCACCCGGATCGACCCCGAGCAGCTCGAGCGGATGGCTGACGGCATCGCCGAGGTGCGCGACCGCGGCGGCCGTCTCTTCGTGCTCGGCGTGGGCGGCGGCGCGGCACACGCCTCGCACGCGGTAAACGACTTCCGCAAGCTCTGCGGCATCGAGACCTACGCGCCGACCGACAACGTGGCCGAGCTGACGGCGCGGGTCAACGACGAGGGCTGGGACACCAGCTTCGAGGCCTGGCTGCGCGGGTCGCGGCTCTCGTCGCGCGACGCCGTCCTCGTGTTCTCGGTCGGCGGCGGCTCGCGCGTGCGCAACCTCTCCGTCAACCTCGCACGGGCGGTGGAGGCGGCGCGCGAGGCCGGCGCCTCGATCTACGGCATCGTCGGCAAGGCCGACGGCGTCACCGCGCAGCTCGCCGACGTCTGCGTGGTCGTCCCGGCCCCGCCGGAGCGCATCACGCCGCACGTCGAGTCGTTCCAGGCCGTGCTCTGGCACCTCCTCGTCTCGCATCCCGCCCTGGCTCTGCAGCCGGGCACCTGGGAGGGCCCGGGAGCCGGCGATCGGCGCTGAGCCCGGCGCCGCCGTCTTCCTCGACCGCGACGGGGTCGTCAACGAGCTCGTGCTCGACCCGCGCTCGGGCACGTACGAGTCGCCGTACCGCCCGGAGGACGTGCGCGTGCCGGCCGCCTCGCTCGACGGGATGCGGGCGCTGGCGGCTGCCGGCTATCCGCTCGTGCTCGCCTCGAACCAGCCCGCGGCGGCGAAGGCGACCGTCGGCCTGGTGGCCCTCCAGGCCGTGCACGGGCGCCTGGTCGAGATCCTCGACGCGGCCGGCGTCGTCCTCGCCGGCTCCCGCTACTGCCACCACCATCCGCGGGGCATCGTCGCGGCTCTCTCCGGGCCCTGCGCCTGCCGGAAGCCGGAGCCCGGCCTCATCCTCGCCGCCGCCGCCGAGCTCGGCCTCGCGCCGGCGCGAAGCTGGATGGTCGGCGACAGCGACACCGACATCGAGGCCGGCCGGCGCGCCGGCTGCCGGACGATTCTCGTCGAGAACCCCGCGTCGGCGCCGCGCCGACAGGGCGGGTCGCGCCCGGATGGAGTCGCCGCGGACCTCGCCGCGGCAGCCGCTCTGATCATCCTCTCGTCAGGCTAGGGTCTCCGTGATGCTCGACTCGTTCCGGATCAAGGTCTTCGCCGACGGCGCCGACCTGGACACGATCCTGCAGCTCGCCGACGATCCCTTCTTCAAGGGCTTCACCACCAATCCGAGCCTCATGTGGAAGGCCGGGCTCACCGACTACACGGCCTTCGCCAGACGCATCCTGGAGCGCATCTCCGACCGTCCGATCTCCTTCGAGGTGTTCGCCGACGAGCCCGCCGAGATGGAGCGGCAGGCGCTCCTGATTGCGAGCTGGGGCGAGAACGTCTACGTCAAGATCCCGGTCACGACGACGCAGGGCGTGTCGACCGCGCCCCTGGCGTGCAAGCTCTCCGCGGCCGGGGTCAAGCTCAACGTCACGGCGCTGATGACGCTCGCCCAGGTCGAGGAGATGGCCGCGGCCCTGCGCGACGGCGCGCCCAGCCTCGTCTCGGTCTTCGCCGGCCGCATCGCCGACGCCGGTGTCGACCCCGTCCCGCTGATGCGCGACGCCCTGGCGATCCTCGCCGCGGCGCCCTCCAGCGAGCTGCTCTGGGCGAGCCCGCGCGAGGTGCTCAACCTCGTCCAGGCCGAGCAGATCGGCTGCCACGTGATCACGATGACCTACGACCTGCTGTCGAAGCTGCCGCTGCTCGGCAAGGACCTCACGGAGTTCTCGCTGGAGACCGTCAGGATGTTCCACCGCGACGCCGAATCCGCCGGCTTCAGGCTCTGACGGCATTGCGGCGAGCGCTCATCACCGGAGGCGCCGGGTTCATCGGCTCGACGCTGGCCGACCGGCTGCTGGCGAACGGCGTGGAGGTCGTCGTCTACGACAACCTCTCGACCGGCTCGCAGGAGAACCTCGCGAGGCAGGCCGGGGAGCCGGGCGCAACCGTGGTCGAGGGCGACGTCCTCGACCAGGACCGGCTCGAGCGCGCCCTCGCCGGCTGCGACACGGTGTTCCACCTGGCCGCCAACGCCGACGTCCGCCACGGGCTGGCCTACCCGACCCGCGATCTCGAGCAGAACACGATCGCGACCTCGCGCGTGCTGGAGGCGATGCGCGCCGCCGGCGTGCGCCGCATCGCCTTCTCCTCGACGGGCTCGGTCTACGGCGAGCCGAGCGTGTTCCCCACCCCCGAGGACTGCCCGTTCCCCAACCAGACGTCGCTCTATGCAGCTTCGAAGGTGGCGGCCGAGGGCCTCATCCAGGCCTACGGCCACGGCTACGGCTTCACCGGCGCCATCTTCCGCTTCGTCTCGATCCTCGGCGAGCGGTACACGCACGGGCACGTCCTCGACTTCTACCGCGCGCTGCGCGAGGACCCCAGCCGCCTGATGGTGCTCGGGGACGGCCGCCAGGAGAAGTCGTACCTCTACGTGCAGGACTGCATCGACGGCATGCTCGCAGGGCTCGCCGCCGTGCCGGAGGGCGA
>CANFDS010000050.1 GCA_947445525.1 Actinomycetota bacterium
GCGGGCGCGACCGCTGGTTCCGACCCAGCGGCCGGCGGGGTCGCGGTAGCGGGCGTCGACACGTGAGAGGAGGGAGGCGGGGAGCTTCGCGAGGCGGCCGCCGAGCGCGACGGCGCCGAGGCTGCCGGCATCCTGCGCGAAGAAGACGTCGGCGGGGCTCGCCTTGCCCTCCTCGGCCAGGGTTGCCGCGAGCTCGGCGCTCTCGCCATAGCGCACCCTGACGTCGATGCCGGTGGCCTGCTCGAACTGGTCGAAGAGGCCTTCGACGACCTCTTGCTCGCGGCCGGAGTACACGGTCAGGATGCCTGACTTCGGTGCGGCGACGGCCTGCGAGGCCATGGCGGCGACGGTTGCGACCAGCGCGACCACGACGAGCGCGGTGAGCCTGTGTTGCTTCAACGTTCCTCCTCCTGTGCGGTGGTGCCCGGCCAGGAACCTGCTGTAAGGCGCACCATACACAATGAGTAAGAGGTGCCTTACGTGTTGTGGAGAACGCTCTGGAAGACCGGGATCCGCGCGGCATGTGTCTCGATCGTCACCCGGGAGCCCAGAGGCACGTCCTCGGTGGACGGGCGTTGCGCACACAGCGTGGTGCCATCGTCGAGCAGCACCCGGTAGAAGACGTCGTGGCCGCGGAACTCACGAAGCACGACCCGTCCTGCTCCCTGCTCGTCAATGCGGAGATGCAGGAGCTCCGGGCGTACCAGCGCCTCGACCGCGCAGCGATCGCTGCAGCCGAGCGCGCAGAACGAGCCGAGCTGCGTCTGTACCACTCCGCCGGCCACCTGGCCGCGCAGGAAGTTGCCCGCCCCGGCGAACTCTGCAGCCCAGCGCGTCGCAGGCTCCAGGTAGACCTGCTCGGGCGTGCCCGTCTGCTCGATGCGCCCGTCGCGCATCAGCGCGATCCGGTCGGCCAGCGAGAACGCCTCCTCGCGGTCGTGGGTGACGAGCAGCACGGTCACCCCGATGCGGCGCAGGATCGCCGCCAGCTCCTCCCGCATCGTCCCGCGCAGCAGCGGGTCGATGTTGCTCCAGGGCTCGTCGAGCAGCACGAGCGACGGCTTCGGCGCCAATGCTCGCGCCAGGGCGACCCGCTGCTGCTGTCCGCCCGACAGCTCGTGGGGGTAGCGGCCTGCCAGTCCGGCGAGGTCGACGAGTTCGAGCAGGCGCGGCACCTCGGCGGCGCGCTCGCGGCGCGGTAGCCCGAAGCCGACGTTCTCGCCGACGGTCAGGTGGGGGAAGAGGGCGTACTCCTGGAACACCATGCCGACGCGCCGGCGCTCGGCCGGCACCCAGGCGCAGCCACCGGCCACGCTTCTGCCGTCGACCGCGATCGTGCCGGCGTCCGGCTCCTCGAAGCCGGCGATCAGCCGCAGCAGCGTCGTCTTGCCGCAACCGCTCGGGCCGAGCAGCGCGACGAACTCGCCGGGAGCGACGGTGAGTGACGCACCGGCGACCGCCAGCGTCGCGCCGAAACGCTTGCTCACGTCTGACAGCTCGATCATCGGGTTGGAAACGGTCGTCACGGGCCTGCCTTGCTCGGATGGTGTCCGCTCGAAGAGTAGGGCATGGCACCCCTTCGGCGTAAGGGCGACCTTACAACCCGTGTAGGCCGGGCGCACACGCCCGTCGGGGATCACGGCGCAGGGCGTCCCCGCGCTGAGCTCTGGCCGCGTCCTCCTGCTCGGTGCCGCCGCAGGTGGTTGCTCGGCCCGGGGGGGTACGCTGGCCCGCGTGACCCTGGTCTCCGTCTACCCGCTCGTTACGACGCGCACGCTGGCGCGGCCGTTCACGTACGAGGCGCCGGACGGGGTCGGTCGCGGCGCGGTCGTTTCGATGCGGCTGGGCGGCCGCCGGGTGCGCGGCGTCGTTGTCGCGAGCGGGGTGGAGGCGCCGCCGGGCATCGAGCTCGCGGCGATCGAGAAGGTCGTGCACGAGCTGCCGGCCGCGCTCGTCGACCTGGCGTTGTGGATTGCCGACTACTACGGATCGACGCCGGGCCGCGCGCTCGCCCTCGTCGCTCCCGAGCGGCCTGCGCGCCGCAAGCTGCAGCCGCCGCCGGGCGCGCGCCACGGAATGGGCGGCGAGGCGGAGCCGGAGACCCTCAGCAGCCCGCAGGTGGCGGCCGTCGCGGCGATCGTCGAGGAGCTCGACGCCCGCCGCGGCGCTCACTTCCTGCTCTCCGGCGCCACCGGCAGCGGCAAGACCGAGGTGTACCTCCGGGCCTGTGCGGCGGCCCTCGCCCGCGGGCTCGGCGCGATCGTGCTCGTGCCCGAGATCGCGCTCGCGCCGCAGTCGGTCGGCCGCTTCCGCGCCCGCTTCGGCGACGGCATCGCGATCCTCCACTCCGGGCTGACCGACGCCGAGCGGCGTGACGAGCGCGAGCGCATCGCCAGCGGGGAGGCGCGCATCGTCGTGGGCGCGCGCTCGGCGGTGTTCGCGCCGATGCACGGCCTCGGCCTGATCGTCGTCGACGAGGAGCACGACGCCGCGTACAAGCAGGAGTCCGACCCGCGCTACGACGCGCGCACGGTCGCGGCCAAGCGTGCGGCGCTCGAAGGCGCCGTCGCCGTGTACGGCAGCGCGACGCCGCGGCCCGAGAGCTGGCACACGCTGCGGCGGCTCGAGCTGGGCGGCCGGCTCGGCGGCGACCTGCCGACGGTGCGCCTCGTCGACCTGCGGCACGAGTCCGGCTACCCGCTCTCGGCGCCGCTGCTCGCCGCGCTCGGCGGCGTGGCCGAGCAGGGCGGCAAGGCGATCTTGCTGCTCAACCGGCGCGGCCTGACGCCGGCGATCCACTGCCGGGCCTGCGGCGTCACCCGCCGCTGCGGCTCGTGCGACGTCGCGCTCGTCCTCCACGACACGGGGCTGCTCACCTGCCACCACTGCGGCTACACCGAGCCGCAGCCGACGACGTGCCCGGCCTGTGGCTCGGCCGACCTCGCCCGGCTCGGCGCCGGCACCCAGCGGCTCGAGCGGGAGCTGGCCGCGAAGTTCCCGGAGCTCGAGCTCTTCCGCCTCGACGCCGACGCCTTCGACGACCCCGAGCAGCTGGCCCGCGCGCTCGAGCGCTTTGCCGCGGCCGACCGCGCCGTCCTGCTGGGCACGCAGATGGTGGCCAAGGGGCACCACTTCAGCGGCGTCACGCTCGCCGCGGTCGTCGATGCCGACGCGGGCCTGGCGATGCCCGATTTCCGGGCCGAGGAGCGCGTGTTCCAGCTCGTCACGCAGCTCGCGGGGCGGAGCGGCCGTGACGGCCCCGGGCGCGTGATCGTGCAGACCTTCGACCCCGAGGCGCGGCCCTTCGTGTTCGCCCGGCTGCACGACGTCGCCGGCTTCAACAAGGGCGAGCTGGAGCGCCGCCGCGAGCTCGGCTATCCGCCCTACGGCCATCTGGTGCGCATCCTCGTGACGGGCCCGCTCTCGGAGCCGCCGCTGCTGCTGCTGCGGGAGCTGCGTGGCCGCCTCCAGGGGTGCACTGTCGTCGGGCCGGCGCCGCTGCTGCGCCTGCGCGGCCGCCACCGCGCGCAGCTGATCGCCAAGACCGACGTGCCCCGGCAGGTGGCGGCGCAGGCTGCCGGGCTGCTCGCGGCGGCAGCGCCCGCGATGCGCCGCGACGCGCTCACAGCTGTCGTCGACGTCGACCCGCAGAGCCTCTGAGCGCGCTAGCGACCCTCACGGACGCGACGAAAGCGCCGTCGCTACACTTGACGCCCGTGAGCGAGCAGCAGGCAGAGACAGTCGAGCAGCAGGACGCGCTCGCCGGCGACGACGAGCACGGGCAGGTCGTCGACCGTGAGCTCGATCCCGAAGCGGAGCTCCGTCGCCGCGTCGCGATCGCCCAGATCCGTCAGTGGGGCGACCCGGTGCTGCGCCTGCAAGCCCACGAGGTCACCTCGTTCGACGACGATCTGGCGCGGCTGGTCAGGCGCATGGTCGACCTGATGTTCGACGCCAGCGGCGTCGGCCTGGCCGCCACGCAGATCGGCATCCTCCGCCGCCTGTTCGTCTTCCAGACCAAGGACGATGAGGAGCCGATCGCAGTCGTCAACCCGGTGATCGTTGAGTCGGGCGGCGAGCCCGAGGCCGA
This sequence comes from Actinomycetota bacterium, assembly GCA_947445525.1. Classification (GTDB taxonomy): domain Bacteria; phylum Actinomycetota; class Thermoleophilia; order Gaiellales; family Gaiellaceae; genus CANFDS01. Next base: position 4,091 of record CANFDS010000050.1, read on the forward strand.
CGACGAGGGCTGCCTCTCGCTGCAGGGCGTGCTGGTGCCGGTCGAGCGGCCCACCACGGTCACGCTCGAGGGCCAGGATGTGACGGGTGCCGCGCTCCGGCTCGAGCTGACAGGCCTCGGCGCCCGCGTCGTGCAGCACGAGCTGGATCACCTCGACGGTGTGCTCATCATCGACCGCACCGACCGCGAGAGCCGCCGCGGCGCGCTCAAGGCGCTGCGTCCGCAGCCGACGCTCGACTGAGCGCGCACCGCCGCATCGCCGTCGCCGCCACGGCGCCCCTCGGGGCCGACGTGCTCGAGCGCCTCGCCGCCTGCTGCCCCGTCGCCTGGCTGCTGACACGGCCCGACCGGCCGCAGGGACGCGGTCGCAAGCTGGGCGCGCCGCCGGCCAAGCTCGTCGCCGAGCGCCTCGGCATCGAGGTGCGCCAGCCCGAGCGCCTCGACGCCGACACCCCCGTCGATGCCGACGTCGTAGTCGTCTGCGCGTACGGCCTGCTCGTGCCCGTCGAGCTGCTCGGTCGGGCCCTCTGGCTCAACGTGCACCCGTCGCTGCTGCCGCGCTGGCGCGGCGCCGCCCCCGTCGAGCGCGGCCTGCTGGCCGGCGACACCGAGACCGGCGTGACCATCCACGAGACCGTCGAGGCGCTCGACGCCGGCCCGATCGCCGCGCAGCGCGCATTCCCCGTCGGCCCGCACGACGACGCCGGCGCCATCTACGCCCGCAGCGCCGAGCTCGCGGTCGAGCTGCTGCTCGACGTCATCCCCGAGCCGCGCTTCACGCCGCAGCCCGAGAAGGGCGTCACCTACGCCGCGAAGCTCGGCCCCGCCGACCGGGAGATCGACTGGTCGGAGCCGGCAGTCGTGACGTTCAACCGCATCCGCGCGCTGTCGCCGCACATCGGGGCGCGAGCGGTCGTGCGCGGCCGGCCGGTCACGGTCTGGTCGGCGCGGCCCGCCGGCCCGGATGCCGGGCGTCCCGGCACCATCGTCGAGGGCGGGCTCGAGCTGCTCGAGCTGCAGCCCGACGGCAAGCGCCGCATGAGCGCCGAGCAGTTCCTGCGCGGGGTGCGCGCGTGAAGCCGTCGCCCGCCCGCGCCACCGCCTACGAGGTCGTGCTGCGAGTGTTCGAGCAGGACGCCTACGCCGACCGCGCGTTCGAGACCGCCGCCGAGGGGCTCGACAGCCGCGACCGCGGCCTCGCCCAGCGGATCGCCTTCGGCACCGTCCAGCGCCGACGCACGCTCGACCACGCCATCGAGACGCTCGCGCGCCGGCCCATTGCCCGACTCGACCCGCAGGTGCGCGCCGCCCTGCGCATCGCCGCCTACCAGCTCGGCTATCTCGACCAGGTGCCTGCCTACGCCGTCGTCACCGAGTCGGTCGGCCTCGTGCGCCGCGCGCGGCTGGAGAGCGCCGTCGGCTTCACGAACGCGGTCGGCCGCCGCCTCGCCGAGGGCATCCGGCCGCTGATCGCTGCCCTGCCCGAGAGCACCGCGCTCGAGGCCGCCCTCAAGCACTCGTACCCCGACTGGATCGCCGAGACCTGGTGGCGCGAGTGGGGGCCCGAGGAGGCGCTCGAGCTGATGCGCGCCCAGAACGAGGCGCCCGAGACCGTCGTGCGCCGCAACGGGCTGCGGGACGGTGCCGCCGTCGCCGGGGTGGCCGACCCGCTGATCCCCGGTGCCCTGCGCGTCGAGCGCATCGACGAGGCGGCGCTCGCCGCCGGCCTCATCCAGCCGCAGAGCCGCGCCTCGATCCTCACGGGCCTCGCGGTGGGCGTGCGCGACGGCGAGCGCGTTCTCGACCTCTGCGCCGCGCCCGGCGGCAAGGCCACGCAGCTCGCCCAGTGGGCGGCCGAGGTGGTGGCCGTCGAGCTCAACGAGGGCCGGGCCCGCGAGCTGGAGGAGACCTGCCGGCGCCTCGGCGCCACCAACGTCCGGGTTGTGCAGGCCGACGGCCGCCGGCTCCCCACCGAGCTCGCCGGCTTCGACCGCGCGCTCGTCGACGCGCCCTGCTCCGGCATCGGCGTCCTCGCCTTCCGCCCGGATCTGCGCTGGAAGTCGAAGCCGCTGCCCGAGCTGCAGCTCGAGCTGCTGCGCGCCGCCGCCGAGCGCGTCCGGCCGGGCGGCCGCGTCACGTTCTCGACGTGTGCGGTCAACGCCGCCGAGAACGAGGAGATCGTCGACGCGTGCGGCCTCGAGCTCGACGACCTGGGCGCCGAGTGGCCGGACTTCCGCCATCCCCGCCGGCCCGAGCTGCTGCTGACGCTGCCGCACCGGCACGGCACCGCCGGCTTCTTCATCGCGCGCCTCCGCGTGCCGGCGGCGTAGGATCACCGGCATGGGCTGGGACGCCTGGACCCGCGGCGGCGTCGAGGTGCTGCCCTCGCTGTACGCCGCCGACTTCATGCGCCTCGGAGCGCAGATCGAAGCGCTGCTCGCGGCCGGCGTCCGCATGTTCCACTTCGACGTCGGCGACGGCCACTTCATCCCGCCCGTCACGATCGGCCCGATCGTCCTCCGCTCGATCGCGCCTGCCATCCATGCCGCCGGCGGCGTCCTCGACTGCCACCTGATGGTGGACAATCCCGAGCACCACTTCGCCGAGATCGCCGCCTCGGGCGGCGACACCGTCTCGTTCCACCTCGAGGCCTGCGCCGATACGGCCGCCGCCGCCGCACACGCGCGCGCGCTGGGCCTCGTGCCGGGCCTCGCCTTCAGCCCGGGCACGGCTGTCGCCGACGCGGCCCGCGCCGCCGCCGCCGTCGACTTCGTGGTCTGCATGAGCATCTACCCGGGCTACTCGGGCCAGACCTTCCTGCCCGACGCCATGGAGCGCATTCGCGAGCTGCGTGGGCTGCTGCCCGCGCACGTCCCGATCGAGGTGGACGGCGGCATCGGCGCCGCCAACATCGCCGCCGTGTGCGAGGCCGGGGCGGCCCTGCTGGTGGCCGGCAACGCGGTCTTCGCCGAGGCCGACCCGGCCGCCGCGTACCGCGCCCTCGCCGCCTCCGCCGCCACCGGCGTGGCCGCCCGCCGGTGAACGCCGCCGACCTCGCCTTCCTCGAGCGGGCCGTCGAGCTCGCCGAGCGCGGCCGCGGCACCGCCCACCCGAACCCCGTGGTCGGCGCCGTTGTCGTGCGCAGCGGCGAGGTGGTGGGGGAGGGCTGGCACGTCCGCCGCGGCGAGCCCCATGCCGAGCCGATCGCCCTCGCCGCGGCCGGCGAGCGGGCACGCGGCGCCACGATCTACGTCTCGCTCGAGCCGTGCACCCATCACGGGCGCACCCCACCGTGCGTGGACGCCTGCGTCGGCGCGGGCGTGGCGCGCGTCGTCGCGGCCTCGCTCGACCCGAATCCGGAGGTCGGCGGCGGTCCGGCGCGCCTCGCCGCGCACGGCATCGCCTTCGAGGCGGCACCCGCCGGCAGCGCCGTCGCCGTTCGTGCACGCCGCCAGAACGAGGCGTGGCGCACCTGGATCGTCAAGCGGCGCCCCTTCGTCACGTTGAAGTGCGCTGTCACGCTCGACGGCCGCGTCGCCGTGGCGGGCCGCCGCTGGGTGTCCGGCCCCGAGAGCCGCCTGCTGGTGCACCTGCTCCGCGCGGCCTCGGACGCCGTCGCGGCCGGCATGGGCACCGTCCGGCTGGAGAACCCGGGCCTCGACGCGCGCGACGTCCCGGTCGCCCGCCAGCCCCGGCGGCTGGCCTTCGGCCACGGGCCGCTGCCCGAGGGCTCCGAGCTCGAGCTCCGCTCCGGCCCGCTCGCCGCCGAGCTGGCCGCGCTCGCCGCCGAGGACGTCCAGAGCCTGCTGCTGGAGGGCGGCCCCACCCTCGCCGCCGCGTTCCTCGCGGAGGGCCTCGTCGACAAGGTGATGCTCTTCGTCGCGCCGGTCATCGCGGGCAGCGGGCCGGTGCTCGTCGGCCCGCTCGGCGCGCCACTCGACCTCAGCGGGCTCGAGTCGCGCCGCATCGGTGCCGACGTGCTGCTCAGCGCGTACCTCAACGAGCCGTAGGCCCGGCCGCGAGTAGGCTGCGCAGCAGTGTTCACCGGCATCGTCAGGGAGCAGGGCCGCATCGCCTCGCTGGAGGGCGGCGCGAACGGCGTCCGCGTCGTCGTCGACGCGCCGGCCACAGCGCCCGGCATCGGCCTCGGCGACTCCGTCGCGATCAACGGCTGCTGTCTCACCGCGGTCGAGATCGGCGCCGCCACCATCGCCTTCGACGCCGTGCCGGAGACGCTCGCCCGCACCTCGCTCTCGCGCCTCGCGCCCGGCAGCGCCGTCAACCTCGAGCCTGCCCTGCGCGCCGGCGACCCGATGGGCGGCCACGTCGTCCAGGGCCACGTCGACGGGGTCGGCCGTGTCCGCTCGGTCACGCCCGAGGGCGAGGGCCGGCGGCTCTGGTTCGACACGCCCGAGGCGGTGTTGCGCTACTGCGTCGAGAAGGGCTCGATCGCCATCGAGGGCGTCTCGCTGACGATCGCAGCGCTCGACGAGGCAGGCATCGCGGTCGCCCTGATCCCGCACACGCTCGTCGCCACCACCATCGGCGCGCTCGCCCCCGGCGACGAGGTGAACCTCGAGGCCGACGTGCTCGCGAAGTACGTCGAGCGCCTCGTCAACCGCACCGGCTGATGGCCCGGCTCGCAGTCGTCGGCCTCGGCAACATGGGCGGCCGCATCGCGCGGCGCCTGGCCGGCTGCGGCCACGACGTCATTGGTCTGGACGCGCGCGCCGGCCGCGCCGCGGAGTGGGGCGTGGAGGCGGCTCCAGACCTTGCCGCCGCCGCGGCCACGGGACTCGTCCTGCTCTCGCTGCCCAGCTCGCGCGAGGTCGAGGCGGTGGTGCTCGGCGAGGGCGGCCTGCTCGAGCACGCCGGGCCTGGCCTGACCGTCGTCGACCTCACCACCGCCGAGCCCGCCTCCACCCGGCGGCTGCACACCGAGCTCGCCGCCCGCGGCGCTGCCCTGCTCGATGCCGGCATCTCGGGCGGCCCCGGCCCCGCCGCCGACGGCACACTGACCCTGATGGTGGGCGGTGACGCGGCCGCGCTCGAGCGCGTCCGGCCCGTCCTGGCCGACGTCGGCTCGAAGCTCGTCCACCTCGGTGGCCCCGGCAACGGCCATGCCGCGAAGGCGGTCAACAACTTCCTCAACGCGATGAACCTGGCAGCCAGCGCCGAGGCGATGGTCGTCGGCGTTGCCGCGGGGCTCGACGCCGCGGCGCTGCTTGAGGTGATCCAGGCGGCGAGCGGCCGGAACTTCGCCACCGAGGTGCGGCTGCCGAAAATCCTCGACGGCGACTACCAGGACGGGGCGCTCTCGTCGGTGCTGATGGTCAAGGATCTCGACGTCTATGCGGCGCTCGCCGCGGCGGTCGGCGCCCCTGCGACCCTCGCCGGCCCTGCCCGCGCCGTCTACCAGCTGGCGCTCGAGCGGGGTCTCGGCGACCAGGGCGCGAACCGCGTGGTCGACGTCGTCGGCGACCTTGCCGGCGGCATCCGGCTCCGCCGCATGCTCGGTTGAGCAGCACGCCTACGCGCGAGCGGCCGCGCGCCGGTTACGATTGCCGCGTGGCGTCGCTGATACCCGAGCCCGAGCTCTCGCCGTTCTCGACCGTCGAAGCAGCGATCGCCGACATCCGTGACGGCAAGATCGTCGTCATCGCCGACGCGCCCGACCGCGAAAGCGAGGGAGACCTCACCATCGCCGCGCAGTTCGCCACCCCGGAGGCCGTCAACTTCATGGCCTCGCACGGGCGCGGCCTGATCTGCCTCTGCCTCACCGAGGAGCGCTGCGACGAGCTCGACCTAACGATGATGACGGCACGTAACCAGGCGCAGCACCAGACCGCCTTCACGGTCTCGATCGAGGCGCGCGAAGGCGTCACCACCGGCATCTCCGCCGCCGATCGGGCACACACCATCCAGGTGGCGATCGACCCGACCAAGTCCGGCCGCGACCTCGTCCAGCCCGGCCATGTCTTTCCGCTGCGCGCCACTGCAGGCGGGGTGCTCCAGCGTACCGGTCACACCGAGGCCGGCATCGACATGGCCCGGCTCGCCGGCCTGATCCCGGCCGCCGTCATCTGCGAGATCATGAACGAGGACGGGACGATGGCCCGGGTTACCGATCTCGTCGAGTACTGCCGGAAGCACAACTTCAAGATGATCACGATCGCCGACCTGATCGAGTACCGGCGGCGCACCGAGAAGCTCGTCGAGCGGATGACCGAGGTGCGCATGCCGACGGCGCACGGCGACTTCACGATGATCGCGTTCCAGGAGACGCTCACCGGCAAGAACCATCTCGCGCTCGTCAAGGGTGACGTGGCCGGCCAGGAGAACATCCTCGTGCGCGTCCACTCCGAGTGCATCACGGGCGACGTCTTCCACTCGCAGCGCTGCGACTGCGGCGAGCAGCTCGAGCTGGCGCTGGAGCGCATCGACGCCGAGGGCAGAGGCGTGCTGCTCTACATGTCGCAGGAGGGCCGCGGCATCGGCCTCATCAACAAGCTGAAGGCGTACCAGCTGCAGGAGGAAGGGCTCGACACGGTTGAGGCGAACCAGCGGCTCGGCTTCCCCGCCGACATGCGCGAGTACGGCATCGGCACGCAGATCCTGGCCGACCTCGGCCTCTCCTCGATCCGCATCCTCACCAACAACCCGCGCAAGATCGCCGGCATCGAAGGCTTCGGCCTCACCGTCACGGAGCAGGTGCCGATCGAGGTCGTGCCCAATGCCGAGAACGTCCGCTATCTGAGCACGAAGCGCGAGAAGCTCGGACACAGGCTGCATCACCAGGACGCGCGCTTCGCCGCAAAGCCGGAGGACGAGTGACCGACCCGGACGAGCGTGACGGCAGCGACGCGGTGGAGATCCTCGCCGAGCAGTCGGCTGCCGACGCCCTCGAGGGTGCCGGTCACGTTGCTGCCGGCAGCGCCGACCAGCACGCCGGCGGCGACCTCGTCGTCCCCGACGGCTACCAGGTGCTGGAGGGGGCCCCGGACGGGTTCCGCCGCGCCGTCGGCGTCGTCGTCAGCCGCTTCAACGGCGCGATCACGAGCCGCCTGCTGGCCTCCTGCCTCGCCGAGCTCGAGTCGCAGGGCGTCTCCCGCGACGCAGTGCTGGTGATGCCGGTGCCGGGCGCGTTCGAGCTGCCGCTGGCGGCGATGGCCCTCGCCAAGACGCGCCGCTACGCCTGCGTCGTCGCCCTGGGCGTCGTCATCCGCGGTGAGACCGCGCACTTCGACTTCGTCGCGAGCGAGGCCGCCAGCGGCCTCCAGCTCGCCGCCATCGAGACGGGCGTGCCGGTCGCGTTCGGCGTCCTCACCACCGAGGACGTCGCCCAGGCCGAGGCGCGCGTCGACAAGGGCGCCGAGGCCGCGCGCACAGCGCTCGAGATGGCCGACGTCTTCGCCCGGCTGCGCGCCGCTGCCGCCGGCGCCGCCGCGTCGCGCTAGCAGCGCGCCCGTCCGCCGCTCGTCCTCTGCCCGCCCGCCGCTCGTCCCCCGCCCGCCCGCTGCGGGCTTCGGCTAGACTCCCCCGGCTGATGTCAAAGATCTGTGCAATCTGTGGAAAGAAGCCGTCGTTCGGCAACTCGCGCAGCCACTCGATGGTCGCGACTCGTCGGCGCTTCGATCCCAACCTCCAGCGTGTGCGGGCGCTCATCAACGGCAAGGCCGTCCGAGCGTACGTTTGCACCCGCTGCCTCAAGGCCGGAAAGGTCACGAAGGCCGTCTGAGCCGCGGGCAGGCTCCGGCTCCGCCGGCTGCCGCTCGTCGTTCGGATCGTCTGCTCGTGCGCCGTCCGCGCGGCTGCATGCCTTCGTGCAGGCCGGGCTGCCACCGCCGGTAGAGTCGTCGGCGTGACCGGCCAGCCCGTCCGCGTCGTCGTCGCCGAGGACAACGACGCCTTCCGTGAGACGCTCGAGCTGCTGCTCGGGCTGAGCGGCGCGATCGAGGTGGTCGGGTCGGTCGGGGACGGCGAGGCGGCGGTCGAGGCGTGCGTGGCGCTTTGCCCGCAGGTCGTCGTGATGGACTACCGCCTGCCGGTGCTCGACGGGGTGCAGGCCACCGCCGCCATCCGCGTGGCCTGCCCCGACGTCGCCGTCGTCGCCCTCACCGCCGAGGCGAGCCCGCGCGAGGTCGACGCGTTGCTCGCCGCCGCTGCCGTGACCTGCCTGTCGAAGGACGAGCGGCTCGAGGCGATCGTCGAGGCGATCGTCGCCGCCGCTGCCGCTCCCGGGCCCCGCTAGAGCGGCCGGCATGGAGAGCGCCGTCATCGTCCCCGTGCTGCAGGCGGACGGCCTGCTGCGTCCGTGGCGCCCGCGCTGGCAGCCGGCCGCCCCGGTCGGCATCCCGGCCCACGTGACGCTCGCCTACCCGTTCCTCCCGGCCGACGAGCTCGGCACCGCTGCGCTGTCGGGGCTCAGCGCTGTCTTCGGGGCGCAGCCGCCATTCTCGGTCAGCCTGGGCGGGGTCGGGCGCCGGCCCGGCATCGTCTACCTCGAGGTCGACCCGGCCGAGCAGCTCGTCGCGCTCGCCGCGCAGGTGCACGCGGCCTTCCCGGCCTCGCGCAGCGAGTGGGGCGGGCCGGAGCGCCCGCTCGTCCCGCACGTCACGGCGCTGCGCAGCGACGACGACGAGGCGCTCGACGCGGCTGCGTCGGCGCTCGCGGTGCGCCTGCCGCTCGCCTGCCGGCTCGCGGAGGTGTGGCTGGTGCAGGCCACCGGCGACACGCGGGCCTGGCTCGTCGGCGAGGGCACGGGCGAGCGCTGGACGCTGCGCATGCGCTTCGGGCTCGGCCTGAGCCGCTACTAGAGTCGCGGGTCCTATACTCGTGCTGCCGTGCCAACCCGCGCCCCGACCGCCGCCTCGTCCGCCCGCCACCGCCCGACCGCTTTCGGCGCCAGCGAGCCGGTGACGGCGTGGTCGCGTCCGCGCGGCTTCCCGCGGCCCGAGCGCCTCGACGCGCCGCTCGACACGCTGCCCGGGGTGGGCGCCCAGCTGCGGCGGCGGCTCGCAAAGCTCGGCCTCGAGACCGTGCGCGACGCGCTCGAGTGCCGGCCCCGCCGCTACGAGCTGGCTGCCCCCGAGCGGCGCATCTGCGACCTCTTCGGCGACGAGGAGGCCGTCATCGCGGGTGAGGTGCGGTCGGCCTCGGCCCGCCGCCGCGGCCGCCTGCTCATCCTCACCGCCCAGGTCACGGACGGCACCGGGCTGATCGCCGCCACCTGGTTCAACCAGCCCTGGCTGGCGGAGCGCCTGCAGCCGGGCGCGCGCGTGCGCCTGCGCGGTCGTGTCAACCGCCACGGCTTCGCCGTCGAGGCCTACGACATCGGCGACGACGTCTCCTCGACGGCCGACTTCGCCCCGGTGTACCCGGCCAGCGAGGAGACGCCCGCCAGGACAGTGCGCCGCGTCGTCGAGGCCGCGCTCGCCCACGCCGGCGACGCGCCCGACCCGCTGCCCGCCGCCCTGCGCGCCGCCGAGGGCCTGCCGCGCCGCGCCGACGCGCTCGTCGCCGTGCACCGGCCCCGCTCGCTGGCGGAGGCCGAGGCAGGGCGCCGCCGCCTTGCCTTCGAGGAGCTGCTGGTGCTGCAGGTCGGCCTGGCACGCCGCCGCCACGAGCGCGCTACCGAGAGCGCGTTCCCGCTGGGCGAGCCGGGCGAGCTGCTCGCGCGTTACCGCAGCGCGCTGCCCTTCTCGCTGACGCCGTCGCAGGAGAGCGCCGTCGCCGAGCTCGACAGCGACCTCGCCCGGCCGACCCCGATGCAGCGGCTCCTGCAGGGCGACGTCGGCTCCGGCAAGACCGTCGTCGCGCTGTACGCGCTGCTGCGCGCCGTCGACGCGGGCCACCAGGGTGCCCTGATGGCGCCCACCGAGACCCTGGCCGAGCAGCACTTCCTCACCCTCGAGCAGTACTGCCGCGACCTGGGCGTGCCCGCCGTGCTGCTCACCTCCGGCCTGGCCACTCGCGACCATGCCGCCGCCCGCGACCGCATCGCCTCGGGCGAGGCGCGCATCGCCGTCGGTACGCACGCGTTGATCCAGCGCGGCGTCGCCTTCCAGAGCCTCGCGGTCGCCGTCGTCGACGAGCAGCACCGCTTCGGCGTCGAGCAGCGCAAGGCGCTCGCCGAGGGCCGCTCGCCCCACGTGCTGCACATGACCGCGACCCCGATCCCGCGCACCCTGGCGCTCACCGTGTATGGCGACCTCGCGGTCAGCGAGATCGCCCGACCGCCGGCGGAGCGCATCCCGATCGTCACCGCCTGGGTCACCGCCGACCGCTCGTCGGAGGCGTACCAGCGGCTGCGCCGCCACCTCGAGGACGGGCGCCAGGCGTACGTCGTGTGCCCGCTGATCGAGACGAGCGAGACGAGCCTGGCCCGGGCCGCCGAGGCCGAGGCCGAGCGGCTGCGCACCGACGAGCTGCGCGGACTCCAGGTCGGCTGCCTGCACGGGCGCCTGCGGCCCGCCGAGCGGCGCGAGCTGATGGCCCGCTTCAAGGCACGCGAGGTCGACGTCCTCGTCGCCACGACGGTGATCGAGGTCGGGGTGGACGTCCCGAATGCGACGATCATGATCGTGCAGGAGGCCGACCGCTTCGGGCTCGCCCAGCTCCACCAGCTACGCGGCCGCGTGGGGCGGGGCACCGAGCAGTCGTACTGCCTGCTCGTCTCGCGGCCGCTCGACGCCCTCACCGACACCGCTGTCGCCCGGCTCGAGGCGCTTGTGCGCACCACCGACGGCTTCGAGCTGGCCGAAGTCGATCTCGAGCTGCGCGGCGGCGGCCAGCTGCTCGGCACCCGCCAGTCCGGCGCCACCGACCTGCGCTTCTCGAAGCTTCGCGACGATCGCGCGCTGCTGGAGCGCGCCCGCGCCCTGGCCGACGGCCTCGTCGACGGCGACCCTACGAGCCCGCTGGCCACCGCCGTCGACCGCGCCTTCGCGGGGCACGAGGATCCGGGGGCGTGACGTGAGGATCATCGCCGGCAGCCGCCGCGGCCATGCGATCGCCGCGCCGAAGGGGCTCACGACGCGCCCCACGGGCGACCGCGTGCGCGAGGCCGCCTTCAACCTGATCGGCCCCGTCGACGGGGCGATCGTGATCGACCTCTTCGCCGGCTCCGGCGCGCTGGGCCTGGAGGCGCTCTCGCGCGGCGCCACCCGCTGCGTGTTCGTGGAGCAGGACGAGGCGGCCTGCCGCACGATCCTGGCGAATCTCGAGAAGCTGCGGCTGACTGGCGCCGTCGTCCTGCGCCAGGACGCCCGCCAGGCGCTGATCGACGAGGCGCGGGCCGGTAGGCGCTACGATCTCGTGCTGATCGACCCGCCGTACGAGACCTACCCCGTGCACGAAGCTCTGCTCGAGACCCAGCTGCCCGCGCTCCTCGCCGAGGACGGCCTCGCCGTGGTCGAGACCGCCGGGCGCGTCCACCCCCGGCTGACGCGCCTGCACGAGCGCACGAGCCGCTGCTACGGCGCCGCCCGCCTCACCCTCTTCGAGCACCCGGCCGATGAGGGCCAGGCGTGAGCGTCCTCATGCCCGTCACCGCGATCTGCCCGGGCAGCTATGACCCGGTCACCAACGGCCACCTCGACATCATCACGCGCGCCGCGTCCAGCTTCGACCGCGTCGTCGTCGGCGTCGTGCGCGATCCGGCCCACAAGAAGATGATGTTCACGGTCGAGGAGCGGGTCGAGTTCATCAGCACGGCGCTGGCGCATCTCGACAACATCGAGGTCGACGTCTTCACCGAGCTCGTCGTCGACTTCGCCCGCCGCTGGGGCGCCCGCACGATGGTGAAGGGCCTCCGCGTGATCGCCGACTTCGAGTGGGAGTTCCAGATGAACCACCTCAACCGGCTGCTCGCCCCCGAGGTCGAGACGATGTACCTGATGTCGAGCTCGCAGTACTCGTTCGTGTCGTCGAGCGGGGTCAAGGAGATCGCGGCCTACGGCGGCGAGATCGACCAGCTCGTCCCGTCGCAGGTGGCCGCGCGCATCAAGCAGATCTTCCCGGTCGCCCGCGGTGGCGCGCCCGTCAGCCCGCAGGAGTAGACTGTTCAATCAATGGACGTCCTCGTTCTCATCGACAAGCTCGACGACCTCGTGCACAACGCGAAGGCCGTGCCGCTGACCGACCAGGTCCGCATTGACCGCGAGGAGATCTACGACATCCTCGACCAGATGCGCGCGACCATCCCCGAGGAGATCAAGCAGGCGCGCTGGATCGTCAAGGAGCGCCAAGAGATGCTGGCCGAGGCGAAGCGCGAGTGCGACCGCATCATCGGCGAGGCACGCGAGCAGGCCCAGCGTGAGGCGTCGCAGACCGAGATCGTCAAGCTCGCCGAGCGCC
>CANFDS010000051.1 GCA_947445525.1 Actinomycetota bacterium
GCGAGGCGCGCGCGGGCGGCGGCGCGGTGGGTGGGCCGGTGCGGGTCGCCCTGCGGCCGGCAGCGCCACGGGTTGGACTGGCCGGGGCGCAGGCGGCGGTCGGGCGGGCACAGGCGCTGCTTGCGGCGCCGGTACGGCTGCGCGTCGGTGGGGTCGCCGCGGGCGCCCTGGCGCCGGAGGCCCTGGCCGCGGCGCTGCGCGTGGTCGAGGTTCGGGGGCGGCTGGTGCCGCGGCTCGCGCCGGACGTGTTGTGGCCGGCGCTGCGCGAGCAGGTCGTGCGCCTCCGCAAAACCGGGGTGGACGCGCGGCTGGTGGTGCAGGGCCGGCTGGTGCGGGTCGTGCCGTCGGTCGACGGGCTGGATGTCGCACCGGGCCGCGCCGCTGCGGCCGTGCTCATGGCGATGGCGGAGCCGGAGCGCACGGCGCAGCTCACCCTCGTGCCGGTCGACGCGCCGTTCTCGACGGCTGAGGCCGAGAACCTGGGGATCATCCGGCAGGTCGCGTCGTACACCACCGAGATGGGCACGTCGTCGGCCAACCGCATCCACAACGTCCATCTGATGGCCGACTACATCGACGGCACGATCATCCGCCCCGGCGAGGTCTTCTCGTTCAACCGGGTCGTCGGGCCGCGCACGGCGGAGCGGGGCTTTCTGGAGGGCCAGGCGATCTACGGGACGGTCACGGTTGCGTCGATCGGCGGCGGCGTGTGCCAGACGGCGACGACGCTCTTCAACAACGCCTTCAACCTCGGCCTGCCGATCCTCGCCCGCTTCAACCACTCGACCTACATCGAGCACTACCCCGTGGGCCGTGACGCGACGGTGTCGTGGGGCGGCCCCGACCTCGTGTTCCGCAACGACCTCGACAACTCGCTGCTGATCAAGGCCCGCTACACCGACAGCACGCTCACCTTCACGGTGTACGGCTCACCGCAGGGCCGCCGCATCATTACGAAGACCGGCCCGCGCACCAACCTCGTCAAGCCCCAGCTGCGCTACGCGCTCGACCTCAACGCGAAGCCGAAGTCGGTGCAGCTGTCGCCCGGCACCGGGGCGAGCGGCTTCGACGTCGTCGTCTCGCGCACCGTGCTCGAGCGCGGCAAGCTGCTGCGCCGCGATCGGTTCCGCTCGCACTACCTCGACGTGGGCCCGACGAAGGTGTTCGGGCCGGGCCAGGTCGTGCCGCGGCCCTACATCGTGATCCCGCGCGAGACGGTGTAGCGGCCACCCGGGGGGCGGCCCGGCGGCAGCGGCGGCCCGGCGGCGGGCGGCCCGACCAACCCGGCGGCGGCGGCCCGCCGGAGCCTCAGCGCGGGACGTTCGTCGCTTCCATGCCCACCACGAGCAGCACGGCGAGGGCGACGTAGGCGACGGCGATGATGCCCATCCGGGTCGTCCCGATCGCGTAGTACGGGTTCGCCCGCCGGGCGTCGAGGTGCTTCCAGCGCGTCCACACCTCGAATGCGCTGACGATCAGCACGATGATGATCAGGCCGTTGTGCATCACCGCGGCGAGGATGCCGAGCAGCGCGAGCACGCCGAGCCAGACGGTCGGGTCGAGCGCGTCGGCGATCTTGCCGCCGTCGAGGAAGCCGATCGGGATCAGATTGATCAGGTTGATGAAGAGGCCGATGTGCGCCAGCGCCTTGAGCGTCACCGAGCCGCTGGCCTCGGCGGCGATCCAGCAGCCGGCGGCGGCGGCGGAGCCGAGCGCGGGGCCGGCGATCGAGACGAGGGCGCTGCGCCACGCGTTCACCGGCAGCTCCTTCAGCGTCACGTAGGCGCCCAGGAACGGCACGAACTGCGGCCAGCTGACGGCGATGCCCTGGCGGCGCGCCTCCAGCATGTGGCCGACCTCGTGGATGAAGATGAGGACGAAGAAGCCGATTGCGATCCACCACGAGCGCCAGAGGAACTGGAACGCCCCGATCGAGAGGAACAGGCCGAGGAACTTCAGCTTGAAGATGATCGTGCCCCACTTGGCCAGCGCCAGGCCGCCAGCCACCAGGGGGGCGACGATCCGACCGAGGCCGGTGCGGGTGCGAGCCGGGGCGGCAGCCGCGGGGCCGGGCGTCGGGGCGCCGGGGGTGGCGGGCAGGCCAACCGGGGCGGCGTCTGGGGCGGCGTCCAGGCCTGGGCGGGCGCTGTCGTGCGTGCGGCGCACGGAGCCGTAGCCGGGGTGCTGGGCGGGGGTGGCGGGCGGGTCTGTGGGTGCCGGGCCGGCCTCTGCCGCCGGCAGCGCGTCTACCAGATGGGCCCGCTCCTCGTCGGTGAGGGGGCGGCCGAAGCGTGCTTCGAGCTCCGCCTCGACGCGGGAGAGATCGGTCACGAGCCCTTCCCGATCCACTGCTCGCCGCCCACGTAGAACTCCTTCTTCCACAGTGGCACGGTGTCCTTCAGCTGGTCGATCGCCTCCTGGCACGCGGCGAGCGCGTCGGCGCGGTGCCGCGACGAGACGGCGATGACGATGCTCGGCTCGCCGATCTCGACGCGGCCGAGGCGATGGGTCATCGCCGCGCGGGTGAGGCCGTGGCGCGCCGAGAGCCCGGCGGCGATCTCGGCCATCAGTTGCTCGGCCATACCGTCGTAGCCCTCGTACTCGAGGTGGAGCACGGCGCGGCCGCGCGAGTGGCGGCGCACGGTGCCGAGGAAGACGGCGACGGCGCCCGCCTCGTCGTCGCTCGCCGCCGCGATCGCGGCAGCCACGTCGATCGGCTCGCTCGTGAGCAGGAAGGGGCCGAGCGCCGGAGCTGCGCCGCCGGCGCCCGGCGCACCGCCGCCGGCCGGCTCGCCGCTCCCGCCGGACACGGGCGGGATCAGGGCAACCTCGTCGCCGTCGGCCAACTCGGCGTCCTGCTCGACGTACTCCCTGTTGCGCGCGTAGAGAAGCCCGGCCGGCTCGACGCCCAGCGCGAGCGTCGCCCACACGTCGCGGACGCGTGCCCGCGCAGGCACCTCGACCACTCGGGTTCCGTAGCCGGCCTGCTCGCGCAGGCCTGCAAACAGCCTGATGGTGATGTTCACGAGCCGAAGCCTACTGGTCCGAACCGGTCAGGCCGCTCCGGCGAATCAGCCGCGACAGGTCGTCCCGATCACTCGAATGAAAGGAACGTCCCCGTGCTCAAGCTCCGTCACCTCATCGTCGGCGCCGCCGTCGCCGTCCCGTCCGCCTCGGCCGCCATGGCGCCCAGCGCCAAGCAGAAGGTCGTGGTCACCGCCAAGCTCGCCGACTTCGCGATCGACGCCAAGAACGTCGGCAAGGTCAACATGGACGGCATGGGTCACCTCCACTTCTCGTTGGACGGTGGCAAGTACGACTACGAGAAGTACTCCGGTGCGAACGGCGCGCTCGCCGCGAAGCTCGGCATCGCCGGCAAGTACTCGCCGTCGGTCACGTACACCGTCCTGCCCAGGGGCAAGCACACGGCGATGGTGTTCATCGTCAACAACAACCACTCGAACACCGGGTCGTCGGCGAAGCTCGTCTTCACGGTCAAGTAGAGCGATGCGCGCGATCGCCCGTACGCGGATCGGGGCCCCGGCAGTCGCCGGGGCTCTCGCGCTGGCCGGGGCCGCCGTCGCCGCCGCGGTGCTTTCGGTGCAGGCGGCTGCCGCGCCCTCCCGGCAGGCGGCGCCGGCCGGGGCGGAGGCTGTGGCCCGTGGCGTCGCATCCGCGCCGGTCACCGTCAGCTTCGGCGAGTTCTTCTACAAGCCCGCCGTGATCACCGTGAAGGTCGGCCAGCAGGTCATCTTCAAGAACGTCGGCAAGATCGCCCACACGGTCGCCAACACCAGCGCGAAGGGCGAGATCCTCTCGACCCTGATCAAGCTGCGGAATCTCGACCCCCGACAGACGCAAGCCGTCTCGTTCGCGAAGCCTGGCACCGTCACCTACCTCTGCACGTTCCATCCGACGCTGATGAAGGGCCGTATCGTCGTCACCCGTTAGACCAGCGGCCCGGCGGCGCGTGCCGGCGGTGGTGGTCACCCGGGCGCGGCCCGCGAGTACGATTCCGTGCATGGCGACCACCCCCGACCGGCGCGTCCTCGACTCCGGCATCGAGATCAAGCCCGTCTACACGGCGGCCGACGTCCCCGGCCTCGACCTGGAGGCGCCTGGCGAGGCGCCGTTCACGCGCGGCCCGTACCGGGACATGTACCGCGGCCGGCCCTGGACGATCCGGCAGTACGCCGGCTTCTCCTCGGCCGAGGAGTCGAACCAGCGCTACCGCTTCCTGCTCGACCGTGGGCAGACCGGGCTCTCGGTCGCGTTCGACCTGCCGACGCAGCTCGGCTACGACTCCGACGATCCACGCTCGCTGGGCGAGGTCGGCCGCACCGGCGTCGCCATCGACTCGCTCGCCGACATGGAGCTGCTGCTGGACGGCATCCCGCTCGACAAGGTGTCGACATCGATGACAATCAACGCGCCCGCAGCGATCCTGCTGCTGCTGTACGGCCTCGTCGGCGAGCAGCAGGGCGTCGCCGGCACCCAGCTGCGCGGCACCGTCCAGAACGACATCCTCAAGGAGTACATCGCCCGCGGGAACTACATCTTCCCGCCGAAGCCGTCGATGCGGCTGACCACCGACCTCTTCGCCTACTGCGAGGCCGAGATCCCCGGCTGGAACACGATCTCGATCAGCGGGTACCACATCCGCGAGGCCGGCTCGACCGCGGTGCAGGAGCTCGCGTTCACGATCGCGAACGGCATCGCGTACTGCGAGGCGGCGATTGCTGCGGGCCTCTCGCCCGACACTTTCGGCGAGCGGCTCTCCTTCTTCTTCAACGCGCACAACAACTTCTTCCAGGAGGTCGCCAAGTTCCGGGCGGCCCGCCGCCTGTGGGCGAAGGTGATGGCCGAGCGCTTCGGTGCGACCAACCCGAAGGCGCTCGCGCTGCGCTTCCACACGCAGACCGGCGGCTCGACCCTGACCGCGCAGCAGCCGGAGAACAACATCGTGCGCGTCGCCATCCAGGCGCTCGCCGCGGTGTGCGGCGGCACGCAGAGCCTGCACACGAACGGCTTCGACGAGGCGCTCGCGCTGCCCACCGAGCGCTCGGCGCGGATCGCGCTGCGCACCCAGCAGATCGTCGCCAACGAGGCCGGCGCCACCGACACCGCCGACCCGCTCGGCGGCTCGTACTTCATCGAGGCTTTGACGGACGAACTGGAGGCGCGCGCGCTGGAGCTGATCGCGCGCATCGACGAGCTGGGCGGGGCCGTCGAGGCGGTCGACCGCGGCTTCATCCAGGAGCAGATCGAGGACGCCGCCTACGCCTTCCAGCAGGGAGTCGAGAGCGGTGAGCGCGTGATCGTCGGCGTCAATGCCTACGCCGAGGAGGACGAAGGGCTCGTCGACCTCCAGAAGATCGACCCGGCGGGCGAGCAGCGCCAGATCGAGCGTACGGCGCGGGTGCGCCGCGAGCGCAACGCCGAGGCCGCCGCCCTCGCCCTGGCTGAGGTGCGCCGCACCGCCGAGGGCACCGGCAACCTGCTCGTGCCGATGCGCCAGGCGCTGCGCAGCTACTGCACGGTCGGCGAGATCTGCAACGAGCTGCGCGACGTGTGGGGCATGTACGACTCGCTGCGCGCTCCCCGCTAGGGGCGATCGCGGAGCCCGCTGCGGGCGGCCTCCCTGCCTCGTTGGCGGGTGGCCTCTGCCTCACCGGCGGGCGGTGTCGGTGAACGTACCGTCCCAGGCCGCCTGGACGGTAACTTCGCGAACCCCGCCCCGAAGGGGATGCGACCCGGCCGCGGATGTGGGCGCCGGCCGCGGCCCCGGCGCGGATGTGGGCGCTACGCTCTCCCGGCGTGCGCATCCTCCTCGTGTCGCAGATGTACCCGGGGCCGGCCGACCCCGACCTCGGCGTGTTCGTGCGCGATCTCGAGACGGCCCTGGCGGCTCGCGGCCACACCATTGAGCGCGCCGTGCTCGACCGGCGCGCGGGCGGCAAGGCGCGCTACCTCGAGCTTGCCCGCGACGCCGTCGTCGCGGCGCGCCGCTTTCGCCCCGACGTGATCTACGCGCACTTCCTGGCGCCCGCGGGTGCCGCGGCGGCGCTGGCGTCGCTCGCGGCCGGCGCCCCGCTCGTCGTCACCGCGCACGGCCAGGACGTTGCCAACGTGGGGAAGCTGCCAGGTGCGCGGCTCGCGGTGCGCCTCGTCTGCGCCCGGGCGCGTGCCGTGATCGCCGTCTCCGGCTGGCTGCGCGACGAGCTGCTGCGCAAGGTGCCCGAGGCTCGCGGCAAGGTCGAGGTGATCGACTGTGGCGTCGACACGGAGCGCTTCCGGCCGGTGCCCGGCGCGCCGGCGATCGGGCCGCACCCCGCCTTCCTCTGCGTCGGGTCGCTGACGGAGCGCAAGAACGTGCTGCGGCTGGCCGAGGCGTTCGCGTCGCTTGGCGGCGGCGGCGACCCCGGCGGCGGCGGCGACCCCGGCGATCCCGTCGGCTCGCTCACCTTCGCCGGCGACGGCCCGCTGCGCGCCGCCCTCGAAGGCCGCCCCGGCATCCGCCTGCTCGGCCGCGTCGCCCACGACGAGATCCCCGGGCTGCTGGCGGGCTGCGACGTCCTCTGCCAGCCGAGCCTCGAGGAGCCGTTCGGCCAGGCGACGCTCGAGGCGCTCGCCGCGGGCCGGCCGGTGGTGGCGACCCGGGTCGGCGGCCCGCCCGAGTTCGTGCCGCCCGACGCCGGCATCCTCGTCGACCCCACCGACACCGTTGCACTCGCCGCCGCGCTGCGCGCCGCCACCGCGTTCCCGCACGCCAACGTCACAGCGCGCGAGGCCGCCCTCGTCCACGATGTCAACCGCCAGGCCGAGAAGATCGAGGCCGTGCTGCTCGGTGCCGCAGCCGGCCGGCCGGTCAGCCGAGCCGGTCGGCGTCGGCCAGCCTGAGCTCGACGAGCGGGCGCACCCGCTCCTCCAGGCCCGCCTCGACTGCCACGGCGAGCGCCTGCTCCCAGCTCTTGCGCGCCTTCGCGGCCCCGGCGCCCTGCTTGAGCCGGTTGTCGCCCTGCACCAGCAACTTCTGGATCCGCTCGCGCGGGTCGGGCTCGTCGGTGCTCACGGGGCGAAGGGTAGCCCTGACAGCCGCGCCTCGCCTACAGGCTGCGCACCGCCCGCTCGATCCGCTCACGGGCCTCCGCCGCCAGCGGCGCCAGCGCGTCGTTGCCCGCGAGCGCCATCGCCGCGAGCGGCTCCATCGCCGCCACGACGACACCGCCCGCCGCCTCGCGCACGACGACGTTGCACGGCAGCAGCACGCCCAGGTCGGGCTCTAGCTCGAGCCCGCGGCTCGCCAGCTGCGGGTTGCAGGAGCCGAGGATCGTGTAGGCCGGCACATCCCGGTCGAGCTTCGCCTTGAGCGTCGCCTGCACGTCGATCGTGCTGAGGACGCCGAACCCCTCCTCCTTGAGCGCGGCGGTGACGCGCTCGACGACATCGGCGAAGGCACCGCCGACCTGGCGGGTGATCGCGTACGCGCCGACGGTGGTTGCCTGGGTGATCTCGATCGTCTTCACTGCGGCGCTCCTTGTCGTGGGGATCTCCACCTGGCTGTGCCTCACTGCTATCCTGCCGCGGCAATGCTTCCCGTGCTCGCCGTCTGGCATGTCCTCGTCTCGATCGCCCTGATCGTGCTCGTGCTGCTGCATTCCGGCCGCGACGCGGGCTTCGGCGGCATGGGCTTCACGCCCAGCTCGCAGGGCGGCACGCACATCGTCGAGAAGAACCTGACGCGCGTCACTATCGTCATCGGGATCATCTTCCTCGCCGACACCGTCGGCCTCTTCCACCTGCTGAAGTAGCGTCGGGCTAGAGGCCGGGGCCCGACCCGGTGCCCGTCACCGCGAAGCGCGCCGTCGCCAGCCCCGGCACGAGCGCGCCGAACGCGAAGCGCTCGTCGTAGAAGTCGCTCTGGCTGGTCAGCAGCCGGTCGCGGGTGAGCCCGAGCACCTCGCTCAGCAGTTCCGGCACCGACACCGTGAAGCGGAGGTTGACGAGCGGCTCCGCGACGCGGCCGCCGCGGATGCGGAAGGTGCCGTCGCGCGTGGTGCCCGTGATGATCCCGTCGCGCGGCGAGACGACGGAGAGGTAGTGGAAGCGCGTCACGTGGATGCCGTCGCCGACCTCCTCGGCCAGCGCCTCCAGCGACGGCGCCTCGCCGCCGGCCATCGCCAGCGCCGACACGAACGGCCCCCAGGCGCGCTGTGCAGCCGGCATCGCATGGCCGGTGGAGGCGTGGCCCTCGCCGGCGCGGGCGGCGGTCGAGCGGTCCCACACCACGCCGCGCGCGACTCCCGCCTCGATCAGCGGGACGCGCTGCTTCGGCACGCCCTCGAAGTCGACCGCCTTGGGCAGGCCCGCCGGGTCGAGCGCGTCGTCGAGGATCGTCACCGCGGGGTCGAGCAGCCGCTCGCCGAGCCTGCCGGCGAGGAAGCTCGCCCCGTCCAGCAGGCCGAGCGCCGCGAAGGAGTCGGACGCGAGCCACTGCAGCAGCTCGCCGAGCGCGTACGGCTCGAGCACGGCGCGGTAGGTGCCGCGCTCCAGCGTGCCGGCGGAGCGCGTCCGCTCGGCCCTGGCAGCCGCTTCGCGCGCTGCCGCCGCCGGGTCGATCCCGGCTGTCGACCACGACGTTCGCTCGGCATAGCCCGACGCGCCGGTGTCCGCAGCGATCACGCGCACCGTGGCGTCGGTGGTGCGCTGGTGCGCCCGCAGCCCGGTCGTCGAGGCGACGGCGAGCTCGGTGGCGCCGGAGGTGACGAAGCCGTACAGCGGGAGCGGGGAGGCGTCGATCGCCGCGAGGGCGAGCCGGGCCTGGCCCTCGCCGTCGAGCGCGGCGGTCGCCCGGTCCCAGCCCTCGATCGCGGGTGCGGCTGCGGGCGGGGCGAGCGGCGGCAGCTGATCGTCGGGCGTCGAGCTCTCGGCGGCCTCCCGCGCGCGCCGCACGAGGTCGGCGATCCCGGCCTCGTCGAGGCGGTTCGTGGCTGCCGTGCCCGCGCGCTGTCCCCGCAGGACGCGCAGCTGGATCGTCGTGTCGGAGACGAGCGTCGGCTGGTGGATCTCGGAGGCGGCGAAGCGGGCGAACCCGGAGCGCTCCGAGCGCACGAGCGCCTCGGCCGTCTCCTCGCCGGCGGCGGCGAGCGCCGCCTCGGCCAGGCCACGCACGTCGACGACGCCGCCATCGCTCACGGCTTCACCCCCACCTGGACGGCGCGGAACCGCCCGGGCGCCGCGCCGTGCGAGACGTGCGCGCTCTGCCCCGGCTGGCCCTTGCCGCAGTTCGTCAGGCCGTACAGCCGCCACTCGTCCGGCCCGGCCACGGCGTCGAGCGAGCCCCAGAAGCGTGGTGTCACGCCGGTGTACGTCGCGTCGCGCAGCAGCCGGCCCAGCCGGCCGTTCTTGATCTCCCAGGCGACCTGCGTCCCGAACTGGAAGTTGAGTCGCTTGTCGTCGATCGACCAGCTGCGGTTCGTCTCCAGGAAGATCCCGTCGGCGACGCCGTCGATCAGCTCGGCGAGCGAGCCCTCGCCCGGCTCCAGGTGGAGGTTCGTCATGCGCACGAGCGGCATCCGGCTCCAGCCGTCGGCCCGCATCGCGCCACCGGCGCCGACCCCCAGCCTGGCCGCCGTCTCGCGCGAGGCGAGGAAGCCGCGCAGCACTCCCTCGGCCACGATCGGCTCGCGCGCGCCGGGCACGCCCTCGTCGTCGAAGCCGAAGCTGCCGAGGCCACGCGGCGTCGTCGCATCGGAGGTGACCGTCATCAGCGGGGAGCCGTAGCGCAGCGTCCCGAGATCGCCGGGCGAGAGGAAGCTCGTGCCGGCGTACGACGCCTCGGTGCCGTAGATGCGGTCGAGCTCGGTCGCGTGGCCGACCGACTCGTGCACCTGGAGGGCCATCTGCTCGGCGTCGATGACGACGTCCATGACGCCCGAGGGGGCGGCGGGAGCGAGGAGGAGGGCTGCCGCCTGCTCGCCGACGCGGGGTGCCTCACGCTCGAGCCCCAGCGCCAGCACGTGCTCCCAGCCGGCCTGCGCCGAGAGCCCGCCGTGCGCCGACGGGTACGAGCGGATCTGATGGAGGTCGTCGGTCGTCGCGATCGCGTCGATGCCGCCGCCCGCCTCGACGATCTCCTGGTCGGTGACGACCCCGTCCGAGGTGACGAGCACGCGCCGCTCCCGCCGCGCGCGCAGCGACGCCTGCCCGATCGTGACGCCGGGGTGGCGCAGCGCTGCCTCGGCGCGCAGGCAGAGAGCGACCTTGTCGGCGAGCGGCACCGAGAACGGGTCGATCTCGACGGGCGTGCGGTACGTCCCCGAGACTGCCCCCACCGGGGCGAGCGCTTTCGGCCCGCGCCCGCCTGCCGCCCGCGCGAAGGCGGTGGCTCGCGCGGCGGCTGCCCGCGCGCCCGCCGCCGAGAGCCGGCGATCGCCGGCAAAGCCCCAGGCGCCGTTCACGAGCACGCGCACGCCGATGCCCTCGCTCTCGGAGTCGTCGAGCGTCTCGACCCGGCCGCTGCGCGTGGATACCACCTGCGAGCGCCGCACGACGGCGCGCGCGTCCGCGTAGGTGGCGCCCGCTGCGAGCGCCGCCTCGACGGCGAGCTGGGCGAGATCGCGCACAGCGCCAGCCTACCGGCCTGGAAACGCGAAAAGCCCGGTTGCCCGGGCCCTTCACAGGTGCGCTGGAGAGGACTTGAACCTCCACGGGGTTTCCCCCACAAGGCCCTCAACCTTGCGCGTCTACCAATTCCGCCACCAGCGCACGGTGAGCGAGGCGGAATGATAGCGACTTGACGCCGTCCGGTCGGAGAGCTACCTTCAACGAACACACGTTCGCAAAGGAGGACGGATGCTGACCGACCGCCAGCAGGAGATCTACGACTTCGTCGTCGAGTACGTCGAGACCCGCGGCTATCCGCCGACGGTGCGCGAGATCGGCGAGCGCGTCGGCCTGGCGTCCCCGTCCACCGTCCACGCGCACCTCGCCACGCTGGAGCGCGAGGGGCTGATCCGCCGTGACCCCACCAAGCCGCGTGCGCTCGAGCTGCCGCAGCGCCAGCGGGCGGCCGCCGCGCCTACGACGCTCGAGCCGGCCTACGGGCAGGCGCGCATGCTGCCCCTGCTCGGCCAGGTCGCCGCAGGCGCGCCGCTGCTCGCCGAGCAGAACATCGAGGACTACCTGGGCGTGCCGCAGCCGCTGTCGGCCGGCGGGGAGGAGTTCCTGCTGCGCGTCCGCGGCGACTCGATGGTCAACGCCGGCATCCTCGACCGCGACTACGTCGTCGTGCGGCGCCAGCAGGATGCGCGCAACGGCGAGATCGTGGTGGCGCTCGCGGGTGACGACGAGACGGCAGACGAGGCCACGGTCAAGCGCTTCTTTCGCGAGAGCGGCCGCATCCGCCTCCAGCCCGAGAACGACTTTCTCGAGGCGATCTACGCACGACACGTCCAGGTGCTGGGCGTGGTCACCGGGGTGTTCAGGACGATCTGATGGCGGTCGCGCCACTCCATCGCAGCCTCGACCAGGAGCTCAGCGCGCTGCTGCGCGGAGTCAGCCTGGAGTGCCCCGTCTGCGGCGAGTTCGTGATGCACGTCGCCGCCGCCCTCGTCTGCCCGGAGTGCGGGCTGGAGGTGCGCGACGCGAGCGCGGCGGCGGTCGGCCTGCCGTCGGCGGCGCGCCGGCTGCGGCTGCACGCGGGGTAGCGGCTCAGCCGCCGCCGCTGTGGATAGCGGCGCGCACCTCGCGCAGCCGCACCGCCTCCACCGCGAGCGCCACCGCCAGCGCGGCGACCACGATCCCGAGCAGCGCCAGCGCCGACACGTCAGTCAGCAGCAACGTCGCGACGACCGCGACGGCCGCTGCCGCGAACCGCTCGGGCGAGAGTTGCCGGATCAGCCGGAAGCGGCCGGCCGCGAGGCCGAGCAGCAGCGACACGATCGCCGCGCCGAGAGCGAACCGGCCCGGCCCGCTCAGCGGGTCGCCGGAGTGCGCGACGACCTTCTTCGCCGCCACCGCGAACAGCACGATGCCCGCGATCAGCGGGAAGTACGCAAAGGTGAACAGGTCGCGCGCCACGTGGCCGCGCTCGTGGCCGGTGAGCCGGCCGAGGGCCTGCTCGACCGCGCCTGCCACGAAGTCGAAGTAGGCCCACCAGAGCGCCGCCACCCCCCAGGAAGGCGACGAGGATCGTCGCGGCCAGCGTCGCGTCACGAAGCGCGTCGGCGGCGCTGATGCCGATTGCGATCAGCGACTCGCCCAGGGCGATGATCACGAACAGGGCGTGGCGCTCGGCGAAGTGGGTCGCCGAGACCTGGAACTCGCCGCCGCCGGCCGTGATCGCCCCCAGCACGTCAATCGCGATTGCCGCGCCCCACAGCGCGAGGCGGGCGTCGCCGCCCGCGTAGGCGCCGCCGACCACCAGGGCGGGCGAGAGCAGGAAGAACGGCGCAAGCCGCAGGGCCGAGCGCAGGTAGGTCGCGTCGTCGCGCACGCCGAGCGTGAACAGTCCCACCTGGATCGTGCGTACCGCGAGATAGCTGAACGCGAACCAGACCGTGTCGTCGCTGAAAGCCCCCGGTAGCGCGAACGCCATGAAGAACGCTGCCGCCGCGCCCGCCAGGATCCCCGCCCGGTTCACGAGGCTGTCCACGTCGATCGCCGTCGTCGTCCAGGCGTACCCCGACCACGCCCACCACACGAGCGCCAGCATCAGCAGCGAGCGCGCGAACCCGCCCGCGCTCAGGTCGGAGAGGAGGAGCGACGTGATCGGGGTGATCGCGAACACGAACACGAGGTCGAAGAACAGCTCGAGGTAGCTCGTCCGCCGCTCCTCCTCGATCTCCTCGAGGAGCTCCTCGACCGTGGTCTCCGTCGGCTACCCGCTCATGGGTGCGGAGTGTAGGTAACCCGCCCGGCGGCGGGCGCTACACTCCGGCGGCAGGCCGGGTGACCGCGTTCCCCGCAAGGGGGCCGAGGAAAGTCCGGACACCGTAGGGCAGGGCGCTGGGGAAATCCCAGACGGCGAAAGCCGATGGAAAGTGGAACAGAAAGCAAACCGCCACCGGCGTGTCTCCGGAGACGTCGGCGGTAAGGGTGAAACGGTGGGGTAAGAGCCCACCAGCGTCATGGCGACATGACGGCTGCCAAACCCCGCCCGGTGCAAGGCGAACAGGTCCCGCCACCAGGCGGCCCGCCGAGGGGCCGGGTACGCCGCCAGAGCCGCCGGGAGATCGGCGGCCTAGACAGATGGTCACCCTCGACAGAATCCGGCTTACAGGCCTGCTAAGGAAAACCCCCGGAAACGGGGGTTTTCTATTTGCTGGAATGCTCCACGTGCATCACCCGTGCATCACGGCCACAGGATTCTGAGCCTCTTGAGGGGTGGTGATCAGAGCTTTGAGGATCTCGGGATCGACCTCATTGAGCCCTCCCGGCAGGCGAGCGTGGGCGCACCCGGCGAAGGGCGAGGCCGGCCGACCCCTTCGGCGGTGGTAGCGTCCGCGCCATGAGCGCACCCACCTCCAGCCCCGTCGTCGTCGTGGGAGCCGGGCCGGGCATCGGCGCCGCCACCGCGCGGCGCTTCGCCGCTGCCGGCCACCCCGTCGCCGTCGTCGGGCGCAACCGCGAGCGGCTGGACGCGCTCGCCGCCGAGCTCACCGCCGCCTCCGGCAGCCGCGCGCAGGCGTTCGTCGCCGACGTCGCCGACCGCGCGGCCATCCGCTCGGCGTTCGCCGAGATCCGCGCCGCCTTCGGCGACCCGGGCGTGCTCGTCCACAATCCCCTGGTGCTCCAGGCTGGCCCTCCCAGTACGCTCGACCTTGAGGCGCTCGACGCCCAGCTCTCCGCCAACGTCACGGGCGCGCTCGCCTGTGTCTACGAGGTGCTGCCGGCGCTGCTGGCGGCCGGCCACGGCACGATCCTCCACACCGGTGGCGGCCTCGCCATCAACACCCATCACAAGTACGCCGGCGTCGGCGTTGCCAAGGCCGCGCAGCGGTCGCTCTTTCTCTCGCTGGCGCAGGAGCTCGCGCCGGCAGGCATCCACGTCGCCACGCTCACCGTGTGCGGCATGGTCACGCCCGGCACCCGCTTCGCCGCCGAGCTGATGGCCGAGCAGCACTGGCAGCTGCACGCGCAGCCGGACGGCGCCTGGAAGACGGAGATCGTCGTCCGCTGAGCGCCGGCGCCATCCGGATCCCGACCACCACCGGCGACGACATCGCCGCAGCCGACTCGGCGTGACGCTGATGCACGAGCACCTCTTCACCCTCACCACCGAGGTCGAGCTGAACTACCCCGGGGGCTGGGACGAGGAGGAGTGCGTCGCCGACGCCGTGCGGCAGCTGCGGCGGCTGAAGGAGCGCGGCGTCGACTCGCTCGTCGACCTCACCGTGCTCGACCTCCGCTGCTGCATTTCTCGGATCCAGCGGATCGCCGAGCAGGTCGACGTCAACATCGTCGTCGCCACCGGCCTCTACACGACCAACGAGCTGCCGCTCCAGTTCACCTTCCAGGATCCGGCGACCTCCTACGAGGGCTGCGAGGTGCTCGTCGAGATGTTCACCGCCGACATCGAGCACGGCATCGCCGACACCGGCGTGCGGGCCGGGAGGCTCAAGTGCGCCACCGACGAGCTGGGCCTGACGCCCGGGGTCGAGCGCGTCCTGCGCGCGGTGGCGCGGACGCACCGGGCGACCGGCGTGCCGATCTCGACCCACACGCACACGCACGCGCGCACTCGGCGCGGCCTCGAGCAGCAGCGCGTCTTCCTCGAGCAGGGCGTCGACCTCGCGCGCGTTGTCATCGGCCACTGCGGGGACACCGACGAGCTGCCCTACCTGCGCGAGCTGATGGAAGCCGGCTCGACGATCGGCATGGAGCGCTTCGGCATCAACGTGATCCTCGGCTTCGAGCAGCGGGTCGCGACGGTCGCCGCGCTCTGCGCCGAGGGCTACGCCGGGCAGCTGCTGCTGTCGCACGACACCTGCGCATTCTTTCGCTGGCTCGAGCCGGCCAGGCTGCAGGCGGTCTCGCCCAACTGGCACTTCCTGCACATCGTCGACGACGTGCTGCCGGCGCTGCGGGCGCGCGGGGTGACACAGGCGCAGATCGACCAGATGCTCGTCGAGAACCCACGCCGGATCTTCGAGTCGGCGAGCCTGCCGGCGTGACGGCGGCTACGCCACCCCGCGTGGGCATCCTCATCGAGCGGGACGACCTCTCCCACCTCGACACGCGCGCCCTCGCCTGGGAGGCACTCGCACGCCCACGACCAGCACGACCTGGTGCTGTGGGGCGAGTTCTCGATGGCCGAGTACGAGCGTGGCGGCGGGCCGGGCCGCCAGATCCTGATGAAGGCGGGCCACTTCGTCTACCGCCGCGACGGCGAGATCCATGGCCTCGTCACCGGCGCGGCCTCGCCGACCGGGTGCCTCACGCTGCAGTGGTACACCGACGGTGAGGGCAACCTGGTCGTCGGCGGCGGCGGCACGGTGGACGAGACATGAGCGCCGCGCCGCAGCCCGGCGTGGGCGTTCTGCGGCGGACGCCGGGTGTCACGATCCTCGACGTGCGCGAGCTCGAGTGGGAGCCGGCGCCCGCGATCGCGCCGGGCGCGCTGCGCAAGCCGCTCGGCGGCGAGGGCGACGAGCCGAGCGCCTGCCTGCTGTTTCTGCCGCCCGGCTACCCGGCCGCCGCAGACGCCGTGCGCTCCGCCCCCGCGCCGGCCGACGAGCTCGTCTACACGCTCGCCGGCGACCTCGCCACGCGCGAGTTCGACGGGCCTGCCGACGGGCTGGGCCGGCTCGTGCAGCACCGGCCCGGCGTCTTCGTCCAGCGTCGGCCCGGCACGGCGTCGGCGCCTGTTGCAGAGCCCGCCTCGGGCACCGGCTGGATCGGCCTCGTCGTACGCGACAGCGTGGGCGGCGGCGCGGCCGTGGGCGGCTCGGCCGTGGGGGCTGCGATTGCTGCGGGCGCACCCGCCCCGCCCGGCGCCGTCACCATCGTCGACGCGCGCCGCGCCGACTGGCAGCCGCTCGGCTACGGCGCGCTGCCCTCCGTCTTCCAGAAGCCGCTCGCCCACTACCCCTGCGGCGACCCCAAGGCCCAGCTGCTCTTCTTCCCGCCCGGTCTCGAC
>CANFDS010000052.1 GCA_947445525.1 Actinomycetota bacterium
CGGGCGCCGCCGGCGCCTGCGCGATCGGCATGACCCCGTGCCCGCCGCCGGGCCGGTGCTGCTCCAGCTGCTCGATGCGGAAGGCCAGCGACTCGCGCGAGAGGTCGGCCTGCGGCCGCGTCACCTTGACCAGCGCCAGCTCGAGCGGCAGGCGCGGGTCGCCGCCCTGGCGCATGCCCTCCAGCGCGCCGACGAGCAGCTCGCACAGCCGCAGCACGGTCGCCTCGCCCACCTGGTTCGCCTGCGAGCGCAGCCGGTCGTGAGCCTCCTCGGTCATCGGCAGCGACTCCGGCACCTCGCCCATGTGCTGCACCAGCATCAGGTGGCGCAGGTGCTCGAGCAGGTCGCCCACGAGCCGGCCGAGGTCCTGGCCCTGGTCGGAGAGCTCCTCGATGAAGGTGAGCGCGCCTGCCGTGTCGCGGTCGATGACGAGGTCGACCATCCGGAACAGGGCCTCCTCCTCGACGGTGCCGAGCAGCTGCAGCACCGCCTGCACGGTGATCTTCGAGCCGGTGGCGGCTGCGAGCTGGTCGAGCGTGGAGACGGCGTCGCGGAAGCTGCCGCGGGCCGCGCGCGCGATCTGCGTGAGGGCGCCGTCGGGGGCGTCGATGCCCTCGCCGTCGCAGACGCGACGTAGCAGCTGGACGAGCTCGGCGTGGCGCGGCCGCTGGAACGCGAACACCTGGCAGCGCGAGCGGACGGTCGGCAGCACCTTTCCGGCCTCCGTCGTGCAGAAGATGAACACGAGATGGGGCGGCGGCTCCTCGATCAGCTTGAGCAGCGCGTTCCAGGCGGCATCGGTGAGCTGGTGCGCCTCGTCGAGGATGTAGACCTTGTAGCGGCCCTCGACCGGCTGCAGCACGGCGCGCTCGCGGATCTCGCGGATGTCGTCGATGCCGCGCTGTGAGGCGGCGTCCATCTCGACGACGTCGAGCGACGTGCCGGTGGCGATCGTGCGGCACGAGTTGCAGGTGCCGTCGGGGCTGGCGGTGGGGCCGTGCTGGCAGTTCAGCGACTTGGCGAGGATGCGCGCGAGCGAGGTCTTGCCGGTGCCGCGCGGGCCGGCGAAGAGGTACGCCTGCCGCACCTGGCTCGCATTGATCGCGTTCGTCAGCGTGCGGACGACCGCCTCCTGCCCGACCACCTCGGTGAAGTCCTGCGGGCGGTACTTGCGGTAGAGCGCGGTCACAGCTCGATTGAATCAGACGCGGGCTGGAGCCGAGGGGCGCCGCTGCTCAACGCGGCTCGAACAGGTAGTGCGAGACGAGCCACTCGCGCCCGCCGCGGTACCCCCACAGCTCGGCGCAGGCCATGAAGAAGAGCCGCCAGGTGGCGAGCTGCAGGGTGGCCGCGCGCTTGCCGCCCGTGCTGCCGGGGGCCGCGAGGGCCGCCAGGGCCGCGTCGCGCTGGGCGTCGAGGTTGTCGAGCCAGGCGTTGGCGGTGCGCTCGTAGTGGGTGCCGTCGACGGCCCAGCGGTCGAGCAGCACGAGGTCGCGCTGGTAGTGCAGCAGCAGGTCGTGCGACGGCATGATCCCGCCGCTGAAGAACCGCTGCGCGAGCCACGAGTCGACGTAGGGGTACGCCAGCGTGCGATGCGTGAAGACGTGGACGAAGAGCCGCCCGCCCGGGCGCAGCCAGCCGGCAACGCGTCCGAGCAGCGCCTCGTGGTTGCGGACGTGCTCCAGCATCTCGATCGAGAGGACTCGGTCGAAGCTTCTCGCCGGCAGCTCCAGCACGTTCGCGTCGGCGGTGATCACCTCGACGTTGGTGAGCCCGCGCTCGTGGGCGCGCGCGAGGATGTGCTCGCGCTGCGGCGCCGAGTTCGAGACCCCGGTGACACGGCAGCCGGGGTAGCGCTCGGCAATCCACAGCGTCAGCGAGCCCCAGCCGCAGCCGAGGTCGAGCACCGTCATCCCGTCCTCCAGCTGGGCGCGGCTGCAGGTGAGCTCGAGCATCGTCTCCTCGGCCTGCGCGAGCGTCGTCACGCCGGCCGGCCAGTAGCAGCACGAGTACTTCAGCCTGGGCCCGAGGACGGCCTCGAAGAAGGCGGGCGGCACCTCGTAGTGCTGCTCGTTCGCCTTCTCGGGCAGCGGCGCGATGGCGGCTCGGCGGCTCTCGGCGAGGAAGCGGCGCAGCGCGTCCTGCTCCTCCTCGGCCGTCGGCTTCGTCTCGCGTGCGAGGCGGGTGCGGCAGTTGAAGCGGATCGCTGCGCGCAGCAGCGTGTCCGGCACGACGCCGGCCGCGAGCGCGCGCTCGCCGAGGCGCTGCCCGAGGGTCACTGGCGCGGCTTCTTCGGGAACCAGGGCACGAACACGCTCACCTCGCGCTGGTAGTCCGCGTAGTCGGCCCGCGACTTCACCGCCTGCCCCTCGGTGGCCGGGATGCCGGTGACCTTGAACAGCAGGAAGAGCAGGAAGGCCGGCGCCTCGACGGCGATCCAGCCGTGCGGCGCCGCCAGCGCGATCAGCAGGAAGGCGATCCAGTTCAGCCACTCGAAGAAGTAGTTCGGGTGGCGGGAGTAGTTCCAGAGGCCGGTGCGCGCCGTCTTGCCGCGGTTTGCCGGATCCTTACGCCAGCGCGACAGCTGCCAGTCGGCCAGCAGCTCGCCCGACACGGCGACGGCCCACAGCGCGGCCCCGATCCACTCGAGCAGGCCGAGCCCGTCGGAGCGGTCGAAGGCGATCAGCGCGAACGGGATCGAGAACACGATCACGAAGCCGGCCTGCGCCTGGAAGAAGACGAAGAAGCGTGCGTTCGCGCCGTCGCCCCACTTTGCGCGCAGCGTCCGGTAGCGGCCGTCCTCCTCCTTGCCGATGACCCGGTTGAGCAGGAGATACAGCGCGAGCCGCGTTCCCCAGAGGCCGCCGAGCACGGCCACCAGCACGCGGTGCGCCGGGTCGCCGGGCGCGAGGATGGCGTAGACGACGGCGAGCAGCGCCAGGAAGCCCGCCCAGCCGACGTCGACGTGGCTGGCGTCGCGGCTGCGCACCTGGACGAGCCAGAGCAGCACCATCAGCCCGCAGGCGATAGCGGCGCCGATCCCGATCAGCAGGCCGTAGGAGTCGATCATCGCGGCATCTTCGCAGACGGGGTGCCGGTGGCAGTGTGGCGCTGCGCGCGCGGCGGTGCGAGGATCGCAGGATGGGGCCGAGCTCGTCGCGGTCGGCGTCCACGGC
Source organism: Actinomycetota bacterium (assembly GCA_947445525.1). Classification (GTDB taxonomy): domain Bacteria; phylum Actinomycetota; class Thermoleophilia; order Gaiellales; family Gaiellaceae; genus CANFDS01. Next base: position 3,177 of record CANFDS010000052.1, read on the forward strand.
GGCGCCGAGTACTTCGCGACGCCCGGCCCGGGCATGCTGCGGATCACGCGGCTGCTCGCCTCGTGGGATGTCGACATCGTGTGGAGGCATGGGCCGCACGTCGTGCAGCCCGTCACGGTGATCGACCCGGACGGCGATGGCCGGCCAACGGTCGTCGCGACGAGCCTCGGCAACCTCGTCTTCGACCAGCACGCGCCCGGCACCCGGCAGGGCGCCCTGCTCGAGGTGCTGGCCGGCGCCGACGGCGCCCGTACCTATCGGGTCGGTGACACCGACCAGAGCGACGGCCCGGTGCATTTCACCGGTTGGCGTGCTCCCGCAGGTGACACGGTCGCTCTCGCCGGCGCCTGGTGGATGCTCGCCCGCCCGCTGGCGCCGGTCGCGCCCGTGCGCCCCCGCGCCCCCGCGACCTTCCGCGGCGACATCGTCGCGAGCGCCCTCGGCGACGCCGACGGTGACGGCCATCCCGATGCCGTCATCGCCTTCCGCCGGCCGTACTCGGCAACGCTGGTGAGCGAGCTGATCCCGCGGAGCCGCCTCGTCGACGGCCTCGGCCGCAGCGCCCACGTCGGCCTCTACCGGCCGGGCACCCTCCGCCAGCGCTGGGTCGCGGGCACGCTGCTGCGCCCCGCCGTCGCCGTCGCCGCCTGTGACGGGGCGCTCGCAGTCGCCTACTCCACTCTTGACCGGCCTGCCGTCGTCGCCACCGGTGCGTGGCGCTGGGGCGGGTTCGGCTTCACCTCGCTCCCCGACCTTCCCGGCCCCGGCCGCCCCGCGTGCGCCGACGCCGACGGCGACGGTAGGCTCGATCTGCTCGTCCTCGAAGGGAAGACGCCATGAGACGGCACACCCTGATCACGGTGCTCCCGGTCGCCGCGCTCGCTGCGCTGGCCGTGCTCGCCGCCGGCTGTGGCGGTAGCGGGAGCAAGGCGAAGCCGACGACGCAGCCGGTGGCACGGAAGGTCGCGCTGCCCGGGTCGCCGGTCTTGTTCGCCGCGCCCGCGGCCGTCCCGCCGGTGTCCGGAGCCTACGCCGGCCCGGCCACGCCGACCTCGCTCGACGGCGTCAAGTTTGTCAAGGAGCTGAACGCCGATCTTTCGAAGCCCGGCGTGTCCGTGACCCTGGCGCGGCAGGGCTTCGTCGTGCTGCCGCCCGAGTACCGGCTGTTCCACTTCGCCTTCGACCTCGAGAGCTACAGCCCCTGGCCCGTGTTCGCGACGACGGATGTCGCGACGCACGAGTTCCATCTGATGTTCGACAAGCTGCTGCGCAGCCTCGAGCAGAAGGTGCTGCTGCCGAAGCTTGAGCAGCTCGTCACTGGCCTCATCGAGGCGGCGCAGGCACAGCCGACGGCCGTCGCCGGCAGCCCTCTCGAGGACGCAGCGGCACGCATCGAGCAAGCTCTACTAGGTCGCCGCTGCGGAGCTCGGCCCGCTCGCGGTGGAGGAGAAGGCCCTCGTCGACGCGTACTCCACGAGCACCAGCTCGCCGATCACCGGCGTCGGCGTCGACTACTCGCTCTACACGCTACGAGGCCACTACACGAGGAATGCCGACCTGCGGCGCCACTTCGTCGCGATGTCGGTGCTGGGTCAGGCGGCGTTCTGCCTTCCCGGCACCAGTGGCTGCCAGGGCTTCGAGCCGGCCCGCCGGGGCATCCTGGCAGCCCGCGTGCTGGCCCGCGACCCCGCCCTCGTCGAGCTGTGGCGCACCATCTACGAGCCGACTGCGTTCCTTGTCGGGGCCTCCGACGACTACACCGCGCCCGAGGTTGCCGCGGCCGCCGGCGCCGGCGTGCTCGACGACCCCGCTACCCTCGCCGACGACGACGTCGTGCAGAAGGTCGCCGCCGCGCTCGTGACGGCGCGACCGGTGCAGGTCGACCCAGAGCGCGCCTCGATCAGGGTCATGGGCAGCCGCTTCGTCGTCGACGCGTATGTGCTCGACCAGCTGCTCGCGAACGAGGCCGTGGTGGTCTGCGGCCCGGTGCTCGCAGAGCTCCTGGCCGGTACCCACCCGGGCGATCGAGACCAGGTCTGGCATTCGCTCGCGAGCCTCCCGTGGGCCGAGCTCGACCGAGAGGCCTGGCGCCAGGTCGGTGAGATCGCGTTCGAGCTGCGCACGGCCGGCACGTCGCTACCGCTGACGGACATCGAGATCGCGGTCGCATGCCTGAATACGGGCGCGTCGCTGTGGACTCGCGACGGCGACTTCGCCCGTCTGCGGGCGATCCGCCCGGCGCTCGACCTCTACCAGTGGGTCGGCCGGTAGTTCTCGAGGAAGTTGCCCCACACCCACGGCGCCGGTGTTGGTGCCGGCGGCAGCCAGCGCTCAGCCGAGCGAGGTCTCCAGCCGCCAGCCACGGCTCTCGTGGAACGAGAAGAGCAGCTCGCCCACTGCGTCGACGCCGTCGACCGGCGGGAGGATCGCCGCGGCCGGGAACGTGAGCAGGCTCTCCTCGCCGTGTGCGGTCGTGCCCGGCTCGACGCGCACGATCGGGCGTGTGCGGCCCCAGGCGAGCAGCGCGGCGACCGAGTCGAACGGCGTCAGCTGCAGCAGCGTCACCCACGTCGGCGGCACCAGGTTGACCGCGCCGCCCATGCTGCCCGTGATGGCCTCGACCGGCGAGATCCACACCAGGTCGTCGGCCTCGACCTCGTCCGAGCGCGCCTCCTGCCCGGCCGGCAGCTCGGCCAGGAAGAAGTGCGTGTCGAAGCGCTTCGGCTCGGCCTCGGGGGTGACCATGCGGGCGAAGGGCACGAGGTCGCCGAGCGCGAGGCGCCAGCCGCCCTCCCGGACGAGCTCCTCGAATGCCTCGCCCGCGTCGAGCAGGCCACGCAGCGCGGCTGCCTCCCCGGCCGTCGCCCAGCGGCTGTCGCGCCGTGCCAGCAGCACCCCGGCCTCCTCGAGCAGCTCGCGGGCGGCGGCGATCCGGCAGGCGAGCTCGCCGTCGGCGCCGAGATGAGGGAAGCGCGGCGCCTCGGCGAGCCCGTCGCAGCAGGCGGCGGCGTCGGCGAAGCGATCGGCGGCGTCGACGCGTCCGCCCGGGAACACGTGGGCGCCGGGAAAGAACTTCAGCAGCGCGCTGCGGCGCTGGAGCATCACCTCGTAGGGCGCGCCGCCACCCGCCCTGCGCACGACCACGACGGTGGCGGCCGGGTGGGCCGTGGCAGGCGCTGTCGGGTCGGATTCCGTCATGCCGGGTGGTTGCGCTCCGCTCACCAGTCGGTGGGCCGGTAGTCCTTCAGGAACTTGCCCCACACGTGGATGCCGGTGTTGGCGCCCGCGATGATCGGGTCGACGATGCGGGCGGCCCCGTCGACGATGTCGAGCGGCGGGCTGAACCCGTGCTCGACGGCCTTCCGCTGCGCGATGTGGACGGTGTCCTCGTCGCTCACCCAGCCGGTGTCGACGCTGTTCATGTGGATGCCGTCGGTGAAGTAGTCGGTCGCGGAGGTGCGCGTCATCATGTTCAGCGCGGCCTTCGCCATGTTGGTGTGCGGGTGCCGGGTGGTCTTGAACTTGCGGTAGAACTGCCCCTCCACCGCCGACACGTTGACGACGTGCTTGTCGCGCTCCGGGGTGCGCAGCATGAGCGGCTTCAGCCGCGCGTTGAGGATGAACGGCGCCACCGCGTTGACGAGCTGCGTCTCGAGCAGCTCCACGCTCGACACCTCGGCCAGCAGCAGCCGCCACGAGTTGCGGTCGCGCAGATCGACCTGCTGCAGGTCCTGGTCGAGTCGCCCCTCGGGGAAGAGGTCGCGCTGGTCGAGGTGATCCTCCTCGGCGAGCGGCACCTGCGACAGCTCCGCCGAGCGGACGACGCCGACTATGTGCGACTGGCCGCCGTCCATCAGCGGCACTCCTGCTTCCGCGAGCGCGGTGCCCCCGCTGGGCAGCATGTCGTAGCGCCGCAGCCCCTCGTACGCGCCAAGCAGGCGGTGCACCTGCGCGGGCATCGCGCCCTCGGCCGCGGTCTCCAGGTCGAGCATGTGCCGGTAGAAGTCGGGCGGCCGGCGCACGGTCTGGCAGGCGTTGTTGACGATGAAGTCGAGCCGGTCGCGCGTGGCGTTGAGGTGGTCGCAGAATGCCTCGACGCTGGGCGTGTGGCGCAGGTCGAGGCCGAAGATCTCGAGCCGATGCTCCCAGTCGGCGAAGTCGGGCTCGGCGGCGTAGCGGGCGGCGGAGTCGCGTGGGAAGCGGGTGGTGACGATCAGGTGCGCGCCCGCCCGCAGCAGCTTGATGCCGGCCTGGTAGCCGATCTTGACGCGGCCGCCGGTGAGCAGCGCGACGCGGCCGGCGAGGTCGGCGGTCTCGCTGCGCTTGGCGTAGTTGAAGTCGCCGCAGTCGCGGCAGAGCTGGTCGTAGAACGGGTGCAGCTCGTGGTACGGCTGCTTGCACACGTAGCAGTGCTGGTGCTCGACGAGCTCGCGGAACTCGGGGTCGCCCTCGACGTCGGCCTGCTCGAAGTCGCCCGGCGCGAGCGCGTTGGGGGTGGTGTAGACGGGCTTCTCGCGCAGGACGCGGATGCCGGTCTCGTTGGCGGCGGTCACGTCGGCCTGCTGCCGCGCGACCTTGCGCCGCCGCCGCAGCTCCTTGTCGGCGCGGCGCCGCTGGGCGATGTCCGGGTTGTAGAGCTCGCCGGCCGCGGTGAGCAGGCGGGTGCGCTCGTCCACCGTCAGCCCCTCCAGCAACGTGCGATCCCGGGCGACCGCCTCGAGCGCAGCGGTGGCAGCCTTCAGCCGGGCGGCGACGGCGGCAGCAGCGGGCGAGGCGCCGGTAGCGGGCGTGGCGTCGGGCGTGGCGTCGGTTGCCGCGCCGGTCGCATCTGTGTGACTGTCGGTCGCCATCGTCACGCGGCGGGGCCAGGCCCCAGCCAGAGCCAGGTTCCCGGGTCTGTCTTGTAGGTCGAGCACTCGTTGCCGAATGCGCGGATGTCGGCCGGGACGGCGCCCGCGGCCGCTGCCGACTGCAACGCCGCGTCGCCGCCGGCGGCGTCGACGACATAGACGACGGCGCGCGCAGCCGAGAGCCCCAGCCGCTCGGCCCGGAGGTCGTAGAGGCCGGCGTAGCTCCAGCCCAACGCGCTGCGGAATGCGGTGTAGCGGTCGATGATCCGCTCCTCGAACGCCGTGAACACCTCACCGGGCACGGTGAGGTCGAAGAGCTGCACGCCCAGCACGCCGCGGACGGTGATCGGGCCGGCGTGGAGGAGCGGCGACTCGACGAGCGGCAGCAGGTCGAGCCGCGCGTCGCCTGGGCCGGCCGGCCCGCCGATGGCGAGATCCGCGGATGCGAAGCCGGGCAGGCCGCTCGCGGCGAGCGCGCCGCCGCCGCCCTCCGCCCAGAGCGTGATCCCGAGCGCGTCGCCCGCGCTGACGGAGGCTGTCGCCGTTGGCGCCATGCCAGGAACTGTACGGCCCGTCAGCCCGGCCGCCGCTGGACGACCGTCAGCTCGAACGGCGCCCCGGCGCGCGGCGGGGGCGTGAGCTCGCAGGAGAAGGCCTCGGCCACGGCGGCGGCCAGCTCGGCCGGCGTGCGTGGGCGCGCCCCGACCATGAGCAGGTACCGGGCGACCTCGCCGCGCGTCTTCTTGGCCATGTGCGACACCACGCGCCGGACGCCGTCGTGCTCCTCGACCACGCCCAGGTGCACGGTGCGGGCGGCGGCCTCCGGCGACGGACGCCACGCGGCGGCGTAGGTGGCCGAGCGGCAGTCGAGGATCACGCGCCCGGCCGTGGCCTCGTCGAGCGGCTCGCGCAGGCCGGCCCGCCAGTGGGCGGCAGCCATTTCGCGCTTGTAGGCGGGGATGCGGTCGGCTGCGCGCAGCGCGCCGAACTGAGCCGAGCTGATGACGAGGTTGCGCGCGGCGCCCGGCGGCAGCGTGGCGATGTCGAGTGCGGCGTACAGCACACCCGTGTAGAGGCGGCCCGCGGGGATGGCGGGGGCGGCGCGCAGCTCGTCGTCGAGCAGCGCCTCACGCAGCGCGGTCAGCGTGGGGAACGAGAGGGCTGCGAGGTCGACCGGCTTGCCGCGCGCGGGCGCCTGCTTGGTCTCGCTGGGCGGCAGCAGGATGAGCGGGGGTCGCCGGGCTGCCATGCCGACTATCGTGCCAGGCCTGCCTGTCGCGTCGAACGCATAGCAGAACTGCTACCCATGTCGTCGTGGCCACGATCCCGCAGAAGGAGCTCCGTAGCAACCTCGACGAGGTGCTGCGACGGGCAGAGGCCGGCGAGGAGTTCACCGTGATGGTCGCCGGTCGGCCGGTCGCGCGCCTCGGGCCGGCGCGCCCGTCTCAGTGGGTGAGCGCCGGGCCTCCAACGCATCTGGGAGACGCCGGCGTCGAAGACGCTAGAGGATGACCTGGCTCGTCTCCCCGGTGTGCTCGGCGATCCGTTCGCGTAGGTGCGCGCCCTGCCCGACACCTCGGTCCTGATCGGGGCCAGCAGTCCCGGTGAGCTGGAGGGCGCGATCAGCGCCGCATCGCTCGCCGAGTTGCATTTCGGCGTTCTGGTCGCGAGCTCCGACGACGAGCGGGCGCGTAGGTCACAGCGGCTCGGGATCGTCGAGGCCACCTTCGATCCGTTGCCGGTCGATGCGGCTGTCGCGCGCGAGTGGGGCCGGCTCGCAGCAGCCGTCGTGGCTCGCGGCGGCAAGCCGCGCCGCCGTGCCGTCGATCTCGTCATCGCTGCAACGGCAAACGTTCACCAGGTTCCACTCCTGACCTGGAACGTGAAGGACTTCACGCTGCTCGCCGACCTGGTCGATGTTCGCAAGCCTTCCCGCTGACCTCGGATCTCGCTGAGAAGAAGCCGGAAACCGCTCGACCGTGCGATTCCCGGCTCAACCGTCAGGTGGGCGTAGCTGGGATCGAACCAGCGACCCCTCGCGTGTGAAGCGAGTGCTCTCCCGCTGAGCTATACGCCCGGGTCGGGAGAGAGGATAGCCGAGCGAGGCACCGTCCTGAGCGGCAGCCGGACGCCGCGACGCCCGCAGCCCGCAGCCGCCCGCCACCCCGCTGCTACGCTCCCCGGGCCCGGCTGCGCTAGGTGGGGAGCTAGCGGTTCCCTGTACCCGCAATCCGCTATAGCGGGATCGAACGCCGCCGACGGGGCGACGACTTTGGGGCTTGGGCCCACGCACGTGGTGTTGACGGTCAGGTTCCGCGCACTGAGAGAGCTCGAATCGGGTCAGATCCGGAAGGAAGCAGCCCTAAGTGCCCCCTTTCAGGTGCCGCGGTTCGGCCTGACCCGAGCAAGCGACGTGGGTTCCTCCCGGGGAGATCGCCACAACGGTGGGCACGCGTGGCCGGGCACTTCTCTCCTCTCATGAGCCGCCGCCTGCGCCCAGCCACCCGCGCGCCCTTGCGCCGCCGCCAGCCGCGCTGGGTCTTCTCGCCACGGCTGCGCTGGGACCTGATCGGGCCGGTGCCGGCCGACGAGGTGCGCGCGCGGCTGAACGCGTCGCCCCGCTTCCGCGGCGAGGTGGAGCCGGGCGGACGCATCGGGCTGGTCTACGGCGGGGCCTGGCTCGCGGCCGGGCCCGAGGTGCGCGGCGATGTCGGCTCGAAGACCGGCGGCTCGATTCTCACGCTGGAGGCACGCCTGGCGACGCCGGTGGCGATGGCCGCCACGGTGTGGGTCGCCGGCCTCGTGGTCGCGGCGATCGCGCTCGCCGGGCTGCTCGCGTTCGGCGCGATCCTGCTGCTGGCCGCGGGCGTCCTCGGTGGGATCGCCGTCGGGCTCGTCTACCAGCTCGCCGCACGCTCCTGCCTGGCCGAGCTGCAGCGCCTGGCCGAGGCCGAGCTGGTGCGGCGCCCCGACTTCCGGCGGTAGGCCCCGGCCACGCTGGTGGTCAGCCCTCGGCCGCGACGGTCGCCTGGCGCGGCCGTAGAGGTGGCGCCCCAAGAGGCTTGATGTGAATTAGTCGCGGCCCCGGTTGCCGCCCCTGGCGCGGCGCCATGCCGCCCCGTCGTTCCTCGCCCAGGCCCCGGGCCTGGCCTGCGGACGCCGTGACGCCCTGGCTTGGCCGGGGACGGCCCCGCTGGGGGCGCTAATTCACATCAAGCCCCTACCCGCGGGCGCCGGCGGTGCCGCGAATGGTCGCCGAGTAGCCGGCCATTGCGGCCTCGGCGCTTGGGTACACGCCCTGCGGGAACACCATCGGCGTCGTGACGCCCAGGTCGTAGTAGCGGGCGATGCGCCGGGCGCACTCCTCGGCGCTCCCGATCACGAAGATCGAGTCGACCATCTCGTCGCTCACGAACCTCGCCGTCCCCGCGTGCGCGTCCGCGTCGTCGCGCGACTTCTCCCAGATCTTCTTGCGGACGGGGTCGGCCTCGATGGCGGCCCACTCCGCCCGGAGGGCGTCGGCCTCCTCGACGAAGCCGGCCTCGCGGAACATCGAGTTGTAGAACTCGAAGTTGTTGTACCAGGCGATCTGGCCACGGGCGATCTCGCGGGCGGCGGCGGGGTCGTCGGTGACCCAGGTCGGGATCATCAGAGCCACGTCGATCTCGGCCATGTCCCGGCCGGCCTTGGCCGCGCCCTCGGCGAGCAGCTCCAGCACCCGGCCCAGGTAGGTCGGCGTCGCGTAGTAGGGGAGGATGCCGTCGGCGACCTCCCCCGACAGCCGCACGGCGCCCGGCAGCAGCGCCGCCAGGTACACCGGGATGTGCGGCCTCAGCGGCGTCGTCCCCACGCGGCCGTCGGTGGAGCGCAACCGCTCGCCCCGAACAGCCATGTCCTCGCCGGCAACGAAGCGGTTGACGATCTCGACGTACTCGCGCATCAGCCGCAGCTCCGGCTTGAACTCGAGCCCGTGCACGCCTTCCTGCATCCGCCGGTGCCCCATCCCCAGCCCGAGGTTAAAGCGGCCACCCGACAGGTTGTCGATCGTGATCGAGCCCATCGCCGTCAGCACGGGCGTGCGCACCGGCAGCGTCACGATCGCCGTGCCGAGCTGGATGCGCGAGGTCGCCGCCGCGCACGCCGTCATCACGCACAGCGCGTCGTAGGCGAAGGCCTCGGGCGTGAACACGGCGTCGTACCCCTCGTCCTCGGCCAGCCGGGCGAGGGAGACGAGCTGCGCCACCGACAGGTTGGGATCCTGCGGCGGCAGGATGATGCCGAGGCGGCGGCTCACGGGCAGGCGGTCAGGCCCCGAGGAACGGCCGCTTGACCCAGCCCTCGTCGAAGGGCGAGATCGTCTGCACCGAGAGGTGCACCTCCGAGAACTTCCACACGCCCTCGTCCTTGCGATAGCGGTCGAAGTAGGTGCCGGTCAGCCACACCGCGGTGCCGTCGATCGTGCACGGCTGCCACAGGTACCAGGTGCCCTCCGCGTTCACGAGGTCGTCGTTGACGGTGATCTTCGGGGCGATCATGTAGTGCAGCGCCCAGCTGATCGAGCCCGACGCGCCGTCGAAGAACTCGCCGATCGCCTGGCGTCCCTCGTGGCGGCCGAAGCGGCCGGTCTCGTCCACCCACAGCGCGTCCTCGGTGAATAGCGGGAAGAAGCCCGCCGACTTGTAGCCCGTGTCGCAGACCTTGGCGTAGGCGGCCTTCAGGCCCTTGATCTCCTCGATCGCCTCGAGGACCGAGACCTTGTGCTCAAGATTCATTGTGTGCTCTCCTTTCGCTCAGGCGGCGCCGAGTGGCGTCTTGACCCAGCCGTCTGTGAATGGCGTCAGTTGCTCGAATGCGACCGAGACGTGCGCGAACTTCCACGTGCCGTCCTCGCTGCGATAGCGGTCGCTGTAGGTGGCCATCAGCCACGTCGCCACGCCCTCGCTGGTGAAGGGCATGAAGATGTACCAGGTGCCGGTGGCTGTCTTGAGATCGTCGGCGACCTTGATCAGCGGCGCGTCCGTGTAGTGCAGCGCCCAGCTGATCGGGGCCGAGACGCCGGCGAAGAACTCGCAGATCGCCTCCCTGCCCTCGAAGCGGCCGAAGAGCGTCGGCTCCTCCCAGATCGCATCCGCGCAGAACAGCGGGTACATCTTGACCGGGTCGTAATTCTGGTCGCAGACCTCGGCGTAGACCGCCTTCAGCTGCTTGATCGCCTCGATCGCCTCGAGGCGCGCGATCCGTTGCTCGAGATCCATTGCTGCCCCCTGCTTGGAGTCGGCTATTGAACGTACTTGAACGAGATGATGGTGGCCGTCCACGTGCGCTTGGGCGCAGCGATCCGGACGCTGTCGCCGACCTTTGCACCGACCAGCGCCAGGCCGAGCGGCGATGTCGGCGACACGGTGCCGCTGCCGCCGACTGCCGAGATCTCAACGCTCAGCTCCCCGCCGTCCTCGTCCTCGACGACGACGTGCGCGCCCACCTCGATCGTGCCGCTCGCCGCGGCCGCCTCGCCATCGACGATGACGACGTCGCGCAGTCGCTCGCGCAGGTTCTGGATCCGGCCCTCGAGCATGCCGCCCTCGTGTTTGGCAGCGTGATACTCGAAGTTCTCGGAGAGGTCGCCGAAGCCACGCGCGACCGCGATCGCGTCGATGATGCCCTGGCGCTTCGGCCCCTCCAGCTCGGCCAGCTCGGCGTCGAGGGCGGCCTTCTGGGTAGCGGTCATCCGCTCCGGCTGACGGTTCTTCACGAGAGGAACTCCTTCATCCGACGTAGTGCCTCGTGCAGGTTCTCCTGGGAGTTCGCGTACGAGAGCCGCAGGTTGTCCTTGCCGACCGTCCCGAACGCGGAGCCGGCGAGCACGGCGACGCCGGACTCGTCGAGCAGGCGGCGGGCCAGGTCGTCCGCCGGGATTCCCGTCCCGGCGACATTGGGGAAGACGTAGAAGGCGCCGCGCGGCCGCCGGCAGCTGACGCCGGGCAGGGCGTTCAACCCGTCGACGACGAGGTCGCGGCGGCGATGGAACTCCTCGACCATCGCCAGCGGCTCGTCCTGCGGGCCGGTCAGCGCGGCGACGCCGGCGAGCTGGATGAACGGCGGCACGCACGACGTCGAGTTGACGAAGAAACGGGTGAGCGGGTCGACGAGCGCGGTCGGCACCGCCGCGAAGCCGCAGCGCCAGCCGGTCATCGCGTACGTCTTCGAGAAGCCGTCGAGGATGACTGTGCGCCCGAGCAGCTCCGGGTCGCTGGCAACCGTCGCGAACTCGCCCTCGTACAGCATCCGCGCGTACACCTCGTCCGAGAGCACCCAGGCCCGCGTGCCCGCGATCAGCCGGGCGGCGGCTGCGCAGTCCTCGGCCGAGAGCACGCCGCCCGTCGGGTTCTGCGGCGAGTTGAGGATGACGAGCTTGGTGCGCGGCGTCAGCAGCGAGGCCAGCTCGTCGAGGTCGAAGGCGAAGTCGCGGTCCTCGTGCAGCGCGAGCGGCACCGGCGTCGCGCCGGCCCAGCGGATCGCCGACTCGTAGATCGGGAAGCCGGGGTCGGGGTAGATCACCTCGTCGCCGGGATTGCACACGGCCAGGATCGTGAAGAAGAGGAACGGCTTGGCGCCGTTCGCGATCATCACGTTGGCCGGGTCGACCGGGATGCCGCCGCGGCGGGCGCTCAGGTCGTGCGCGGCCGCCTCGCGCAGCTCGGGCAGGCCGGCCGACGCGCAGTAGTGGGTCTGGCCGTCGAGCAGCGCGCGATGGGCGGCCTCGACGACGTGCGCGGGCGTGGCGAAGTCGGGCTCGCCGATCTCCAGGTGGATGATGCTGCGGCCCTCGCGCTCGAGCGCCTTGGCGCGTGCGAGCACGCTGAAGGCGGTCTCGGTGCCGAGCCGGTCGAGGCTGTCTGCGAGGCCGGGGGCGGTGGAGGCGCTCATCGTTCGCGCAAGCCTACGCTGAGACCGGGGTCGAGTGCCAACGGCCAGCCACACGTGGCGCTCGTATGCTCAGGCCATGCGCGTCCCCACCTTCGTCTCGCTCGCCGCCGCGGCCACGCCACGCCTCGACCACCTCGCCCTCGCGCTGGCCGTCGAGCTGCGCGACGACGTCAACACCACCTGGGCGATCGCGGAGCTCGACCGGCTCGGCGCCGAGCTCGCGCCGCTGGCCGGCGGGTGCGCCGACGCCGAGGCGGAGGCCGAGGCCTGCCGCGAGCTGCTGGGTGAGACCTACGGCTTCGAGGGCGACGACGACGAGTACGACGCCCGGATAACTCGATGCTCGACCTGGTGCTGGCCCGGCGCGTCGGCCTGCCGATCCTGCTCTCGACGGTGTACGTCGAGGTGGCGCGGCGCGCCGGTATCGAGCTGGGCGGCGTGGGGCTGCCCGGCCACTTCGTGGTCGGGCACTTCGGCAGCGACCCTCCGCTCCTGCTCGACCCGTACGGCTGCGGCGAGCGCATCCAGCCTGCTGTCGACCCGGCGCTCTTGCGCCCGTGGGGCGCGCACGAGACCGCGCTGCGCATGCTCAGCAACCTCGTCGGCTCGTACGAGCGCCGCGGCGACCTGGGCCGGGCGATCCGCGTCGCCGAGCTGCGGCTGCTCTTGCCGCTCTCGCCGTCGTTGCGCGTCGAGCTCGAGCTCTCGCTGAAGCGGGTGCGCGCCCGGCTCAACTGAGCCTGAATCCGGCGCTTGGCGCGGGCGGTGCATCCCGTCCGACCTCGCCAGGCCGCTTCCTGCCAGGGTTCCGGCCTGTCCGCGGCTGCGGACGGGCTTACACCCTGGCGGTGCGCTCCGGGTTCCGTCTGCCGCGGACGGGCAA
>CANFDS010000053.1 GCA_947445525.1 Actinomycetota bacterium
CTCGTGCTGGTGAAGGGCCAGCCGACCGGCGTCGAGCCCGACGTCAGCGGCAGCGACCTGCTGATCGAGCTCGATCTCGACCTCGGCGACGGGCGCTTCACCTACCTCACCACCGACTTCTCCTACGAGTACGTCCGCATCAACGCGGACTATCGGACGTGAGCGCGTCGTGGCCCGCGTCGTCGTGAAGCTGGGTGGCCGCGTGGCCGAGGGGTCGACCGAGCGCGTGACCGCGCTCGCCGACGCCGGCGACGAGGTCTGCGTGGTGCACGGCGCCGGGCCACAGATCTCGCTGGAGATGGAGCGGCGCGGCCTCGAGGTGCGCTTCGTGCGCGGCCGCCGCTACACGACCCCGGAGACGCTGGAGGTCGTGCGCGCGTCGCTCGCCGAGATCAACCGGGCGCTGGTGACGGGCCTGGGGCCGCGCGCCGTGGGCCTGATGGGGGACGAGATCGGGCTGGAGGCGACGCTGTCGCCCGGGCTCGGACTCGTCGGCGACCCGGTGCCGTCGCGCCCGGCCGCCGTCGTCGACGCATTGGCCGCCGGGCGGATCCCGGTGGTCGCGCCCCTGGCGCGCGGGCCGCTCAACGTCAACGCCGACGAGGCTGCGGCGGCGCTGGCCGTCGGCATCGGCGCCCAGCGGATCGACTTCGTCACCGACGTGCCAGGGCTGCTGGTGGACGGCGCGGTGGTCGGCTCGATCGGCGTTGCCGAGGCGGAGCGCATGCTGGCCGCCGGGCTGCTGGAAGGCGGCATCGTGCCCAAGCTGGAGGCCGCGATCGTCGCGGCAAAGGGCGGCGTCAGGGCCGCGATCGGCGAGACGGAGGTGCACCCGTGACGAACCCGAGCAACACCACCGCAACCGGCGCGGCCAGCGCCGGTGCGACCGGAGCCGGCGCGACCACCGCCCTGCGGTCGTCGATCCTGCCCACCTACGGGCGCTACGACCTGACCCTGGTGCGCGGCGACGGCTCGCGTGTGTGGGACGACACGGGCAAGTGCTATCTCGACTGCGTCGCGGGCATCGCCGTGATCGGGCTCGGCCACTGCAACCCGGTGGTGCGCGCCGCCGCCGAGGCTCAGCTCGGCAAGCTCTGGCACGTCTCCAATCTCTACTGGACCGAGCCGATGCTCGAGCTCGCCCGCAAGCTGTCCGACCGCTTCGGCGGCAGCGGCGCCCAGGCGTTCTTCTGCAACTCCGGCGCCGAGTCGATCGAGGCGGCGCTCAAGTACGCGCGCAAGGCGACTGGCAAGCCCGGCTTCGTCGCGCTGGAGGGGTCGTTCCACGGCCGCACCTTCGGAGCGCTCTCGGTGACGGGGCAGCCGGCGAAGCGCGCAGCGTTCGAGCCGGGCGTGCCGGGCGCGAGCTTCGTGCCGCTCAACGACACCGACGCGCTCGGCCAGGCCGTCGGTCCCGACACCGGCTGCATCCTGCTCGAGCCGATCCAGGGCGAGGGCGGCGTCAACCCGGTGACGCAGGAGTTCATGGAGGCTGCCCGCGAGATCGCCACGGCGCGCGGCGCGCTGCTCATCCTCGACGAGATCCAGACTGGCACCGGGCGCACCGGCAGCTTCTTCGCCTGGGAGCAGCTGGGCGTGCGGCCCGACGCGCTGACGCTGGCGAAGGGCCTCGCCAACGGCCTGCCGATCGGCGCCTTGCTGGTGGCGAACGACGCGCTGCGTGGCTTCGAGCCGGGCGACCACGCCTCCACCTTCGGCGGCAACCCGGTCGCGGCGGCGGCGGCCTGCGCCGTGCTCGACCTGATCGACGACGCGCTGCTGGCGCACGTCAGCGCCGTCGGCGAGCGGCTGTCCACCGGCCTGCGCGCCATCCCCCAGGTGTCGGAGGTGCGCGGGCGCGGCCTGCTGCTGGCCGCCGAGATCGACCGGCCCGGCAACGACGCGGTCATAGCGTGCATGCAGCGCGGGCTGCTGCTCGGCACCGCCGGCCCGACCGCCCTGCGCATCACGCCGCCGCTCACCCTCACCGCTGACGACGCCGACGAGGCCGTCCGCCTGCTCGCCGAGGCGCTCGCCTAGCGATGGCCGTCGGCGGCGCCCGCCTCTCCAAGCTCGAGCGCCAGGGGGCGATCTTCCGGCTCGTCCGCGAGCGCTCGCTGTCGACGCAGGAGGAGGTCGCCGATGCCCTGCGCGCCGACGGCTGCGACACCGTACAGACCACCGTCTCCCGCGACATCGCGCAGCTCGGCCTGGTGAAGGTGCGCAACGCCGAGGGCCGGCTCGTCTACGCGCAGGCGACCGAGGGAGTCGCCGCTCGCCTCGACGACCTCGCCGTCGCGATCCGCCGCTGGGCCCTCACGCTCACGCCGACCGGGAGCCTGCTGGTGATCGGCACGCCCTCCGGGTACGCCTCCGCGCTCGCCCAGGCGATCGACGAGGCCCGCCATCCCGACGTCGCCGGCACCATCGCCGGTGACAACACAATCTTCGTCGCCGCCCGCGAGGGCCGCAGCGGCGCCCACCTCGCCCAGGACTTCACGCACCACCTCGAAGGAGACTCCGAATGAGCAGCGTCATCCTCAGCTCCCTGCCCGTGGGCGAGAAGGTCGGCATCGCCTTCTCGGGTGGCCTCGACACCTGCTGCGCGCTCGCCTGGATGAGGGAGAAGGGCGCGACGCCGTACGCGTTCACGGCCGACCTCGGCCAGTACGACGAGCCCGACATCGCCGGCATCCCGGCGAAGGCGCTGCAGTACGGCGCCGAGGACGCGGTGCTCGTCGACTGCAAGGAGGCGCTCGCGCGCGAGGGCATCGCCGCGCTGCAGTGCGGCGCCTTCCACATCACTACCGCCGGCAAGACGTACTTCAACACGACGCCGCTCGGCCGCGCCGTCACCGGCACGCTGCTGGTGCAGGAGATGGGCCGCCACGGCGTCGCTATCTGGGGCGACGGCTCGACCTACAAGGGCAACGACATCGAGCGCTTCTACCGCTACGGGCTGCTCGCCAACGCGAACCTGCGCATCTACAAGCCGTGGCTGGACGCCGCCTTCGTGGAGGAGCTGGGCGGCCGCGCCGAGATGTCGTCGTACCTGGAGGAGCGCGGGCTGGCGCACGGCACCTCGGCCGAGAAGGCGTACTCGACCGACGCGAACATGCTGGGCTCGACGCACGAGGCGAAGGATCTCGAGCTGCTCGGCACGTCGATGAAGATCGTCAAGCCGATCATGGGCGTGATGCACTACGACCCGGCGGTGCAGATCGCCACCGAGACGGTGTCGGTGCGCTTCGCCAACGGCGTGCCGGTGGCGATCAACGGGCGGGAACTGACGTCGCTGGTGGCCGTCGTGCACGAGGCGAACGCGATCGGCGGCCGCCACGGGCTGGGCATGAGCGACCAGATCGAGAACCGCATCATCGAGGCGAAGAGCCGCGGCGTGTACGAGGCGCCAGGGATGGCGCTGCTGCAGATCGCGTACGAGCGCCTGCTCTCGGCGATCCACAACGAGGCGACGCTCGAGCAGTACCACGAGCAGGGCCGCAAGCTGGGCCGGCTGCTGTACGAGGGCCGCTGGTTCGACTCGCAGGCGCTGATGCTGCGTGACTCGCTGC
The DNA here is from genome assembly GCA_947445525.1 of Actinomycetota bacterium. Classification (GTDB taxonomy): domain Bacteria; phylum Actinomycetota; class Thermoleophilia; order Gaiellales; family Gaiellaceae; genus CANFDS01. Next base: position 3,573 of record CANFDS010000053.1, read on the forward strand.
AGCGCTGGATCGCCTCGATGGTGAGCGGCGAGGTGACGATCGAGCTCCGCCGCGGCGACGACTACACGATCCTCGACACGCAGGGCGAGACGTTCACCTACCGGCCCGAGCGGCTGAGCATGGAGCGCTCGGCCACGGCGTTCTCGGCGGGCGACCGCATCGGCCAGCTCGCGGTGCAGATCAACGACATCGAGGACTCGCGCGACAAGCTCGCGCAGCTGCGCGCCCTGGAGCTGGCGGGCGGGGCTGGCGTGGGCGCGGCGGCCGGCACGGCGCTCGGCGGGCCGCTGGGCAGCCTGCCGACGGGCGAGACGCCGGTATGACGCTCTGGTCGGGACGGGTCGAGGGCAAGCTCGCGAAGGAGGTCTGGGACTTCCTGCGCGCCGACGACACGGAGCTGCTGCCTTACGACATCGAGGGGACGCGGCTGCACGCGCGGCGCCTCGGCGCCGCCGGCCTGCTCACCGCCGCCGAGCTCGCCGCCGCCGAGGCGAGCCTGAGTGCTATCACCCCGAGTGATATTACCGAGGACGACGAGGACTGCCACTCCGCGATCGAGCGGATCCTCGGCGACGTCGGCCGCAAGATCCACGCCGGCCGCTCGCGCAACGACCAGGTCGCCACCGCCTTCCGGCTGTACGTCGCCGACGCGTGCCGTGAGGCGCGGGAGGCCCTGCGCGAGCTGGCGCTCGTGATCCTCGACCGCGCCGAGCCGGAGGCCGCGACGCCGATGCCCGGTTACACGCACCTGCAGCGGGCGCAGCCGGTGACGGTCGGCCACCACCTGCACGCGTGGGTGGAGATGCTGGAGCGCGACCTCGCCCGGTTCGCCTTCGCCGAGGGCCAGGCCGCGGTGACGCCGCTCGGGGCGGGAGCGCTCGCCGGGTCGACGCTGGGCCTGCCCGCTGCCGCCGGGGTCGAGTCGATGCGCAACTCGCTCGACGCCGTCGCCGACCGCGACTTCGCCGTCGACTACCTCTACGCCTGCGCCGCCTGCCATGGCCACCTCTCGCGCATCGGCGAGGAGCTGATCCTGTGGGCGACCTCCGAGTTCGCCTTCATCCGCCTGGGCCACACGGCCGCCACGGGCTCCTCGATGATGCCGCAGAAGCTCAACCCTGACGTCGCCGAGCTGGCGCGCGGGAAGGCGGGCACGGCGCTCGGCCGGCTGGTCGGGCTGCTGGCCCTGGTCAAGGGCCTGCCGCTCACCTACAACCGCGACCTGCAGGACGACAAGCCCGGCGTGTTCGCGGCGCGCAAGGACCTGCGGCTCACCGTGGCGGCGCTCGGCGTGATGATCCACGGCATGGAGCTGCAACGCGAGCGCATGGCCGGCGCCGCCGCCGACCCGCTGCTGCTGGCGACCGACGCCGCCGAGGCCCTGGTCGAGGCAGGCACGCCGTTCCGCGACGCCCACGAGATCGTGGCGGGCGCGGTGCGCGACGGGTCGTACGTGGCGCCGGTGGGGCGGGCGCGGCCGGCGCCGGGGCCTGGCGGCGCCGCTGCGGCGATCCGCGCGGCGCGGGCCCGGCTCTCGCTGTAGGCCGGGCGCGACGCCTGGCCCCGGCCGTCCCGTACCCTTCCCGTCGTGACGACCGCCCTCCCCCTCCCTCTCTTCCCCGACTCGGCGACCCTCGCCGGCGACGAGCTGGTGGTCGGTGGCGTGCGGGCATCCGTGCTGGCGGCCGAGTTCGGCACACCGCTCGTCGTCTACTGCGAGCAGAGCCTGCGCGCGCGGGCACGGGCGTATCGCGCGGCAGCGCCCGACGCCCTCGTCGCTTTCGGGACGAAGGCCTTCCCCAACGTGGCCGTGCTGCGGCTCCTCGCCGAGGAGGGCCTCGGCGCCGACGTCTCGACGGTGGGCGAGCTCGAGTACGCGCTGCGCGCCGGGGTGCCGGGCGAGCGGATCGTCGTGCACGGCAACAACAAGTCGCTCGAGGAGCTGCGCGCGTACGCCGCGGCAGGCGTGGCGCAGGTGGTGGTGGACGCACTGGACGAGGTCGCGCTGTGCGCTGAGGCGGGCGTGCGCAGCATCCTCGTGCGCACGACGCTCGACATCGAGGTCGACACGCACGAGGCGATCGCGACCGGCCACCACGGGTCGAAGTTCGGGCTGCCGCCGGAGCTGGCGATGGAAGCGCTCAGCGCCGCGCGCTCGGCAGGGATCGAGGCCGCCGGCCTGCACGTCCACCTCGGCTCGCAGCTGCTCGACGCGGCGCCGGGACAGGCGGCCGTCGTCGGCCTGCTGCAGGTGGTGCTGGAGGCGCGGGAGCGGCTGGGCGGCTGGACGCCGTCGACGATCGACCTCGGCGGCGGGCTCGGCATCCGCTACACGCAGGGCGACGTGCCGCCGACGGTGGACATGTTCGCGGGCGGCCAGATCGCGCGGCTGCGCGCCGAGTGGACGACCCACAGCCTCCCCCAGCCCCGGTTGATCCTGGAGCCGGGCCGCTCGATCGTCGGCCAGGCCGGCTTCACGCTCTACCGCGTCGGCGTGGTGAAGTCGACCGGCGACGGCACGACGTACGTCGCGATCGACGGCGGGATGAGCGACAATCCGCGCCCGCAGCTGTATGGCGCCGTCTACGAGGCGCTGCTCGCCGAGCGCGCCGCGGAGCCGCTCGCGTCCGGCACCTTCGCGGTGTGCGGCAAGCACTGCGAGTCGGGCGACGTGCTGATCGAGGAGGCCCGCCTCCCCCACCCGCGGCGCGGTGACCTGCTCGCGGTGCCCGCAACGGGCGCGTACACGCTGGCGATGGGCTCGAACTACAACGCGCTGCCGCGGCCTGCTGCGGTGCTCGTCGGGAGCGGGACGGCGCGGCTGATTCGCCGGCGTGAGACGCTCGCCGACCTGCTCGCCCTGGAGGCGTAGGAGCGACCAGCGAAGGAGGAGCGGTGGGGTAGGAGAGTCGGCTCGAAGATCGGACGGGTTGCCCCGGCACGTGCGCGGGGCCGGAGTCGGAGCGGTCGTCGGCGGAACCCTGGCACGCGTCGCGATGCGCCTCGTGCTCGTCGCCGACGGCAATAGTCGGGGCTTCGAAACGGCTGCCGGCGCGACGGTCAGCGACGTCACGGCCGGCGGGACGGTGACCGTCGTCGTCGCGGCGCTGCTCGCCGGCACTGCCGTCGGCGTCGGCTACTGGCTGGCCCGGCCCTTCCTGCCGGAGCGCCGCCTGTGGCGGATCGGCGTCGCGATGCTCGCGGCGACGCTCCTCGGTACCGCCTTCGTGGCGAGCGACGGGCGAGCGAACTTCGCATTCGTGCCGGAGGCGGTGAGCTGATCGTGATCGCCTTCGCGCTGACAGCGCTGGCCGTCGTCGTGGCAGTCGCGCTGGTGGCGCTCGCCGTCCTGGCCGCGGTGCGCGTGGCTGCCGCGCTCGACGTGATGCGCGTGGTCTGAGACCACAGCGCAACGCCGGGCTCTGAGGACGGAGGAGTCCGACTTATCGCGGAACTGTCGGCGAACTTACCCTCCAGCGTGCCGTGGAGGGTAAGTTCACCGATACCGCTGAACCGGTGGCTGCCCCGGGCCCCGCGACGGACTAGCCCCGACGGGCGATGGCCGCGACCGTCGCCCCGGTGAGGGCAGCGAGATCCGCCGGCGCCAGCTCGATCTCCAACCCGCGCCGCCCCGCGCTGACGTGGATCGTCGGATGGCCCTCCGCGGACATGTCCAGAAAGGTCGGCAACCGCTTTCTCTGCCCCAGCGGGCTGATGCCGCCGACGACGTAGCCCGTCGCGCGCTCGGCAGCGGCGGGCTTCGCCAGCTCGGCCTTCCGCCCGCCCGCCGCGGCGGCCAGAGCCTTCAGATCGAGCTGCGCCACGACCGGCACCACGGCGACAACGAGCCTCGCACCGTCCACCGCCGCCAGCAGCGTCTTGAACACGCGCTCCGGCGCGACCCCGAGCGCCTCCGCCGCCTCCAGCCCGTACGACTCGGTACGCGGATCGTGCGCGTACTCGTGCAGCGTGAAGGCGACCTTCGCGCGTTCGGCGGCGACGATCGCGGGCGTCCCCTTTCCGGCCATGTCCGCCCGGGCCGCCCGCCCTAGGAGACGGGCGGCCGCCGCCCAGCCCACGGCCGCGCCGCCTCGACCTGCGCGCACAGGCGCAGCAGCAGCGCCTCACCCGTGGGCGGCCCGACCACCTGCACGCCGAGCGGCAGCCCCTCCGCCGTCCAGTAGAGCGGCAGCGACGCCGCCGGCTGCCCCGTCAGGTTCGCGACCTGCGTGAACGGCGTGAACGCCCAGCCCCGGTCGAACTGCTCCCACACGTCGTCGGGCTCGAGGCCCCAGCCGACCGGCACCGGCTGCATCGCCAGGCCGGGCGTGACCAGCACATCGATGTCGTTCCAGAACGCCACGATGCGACGCGCGAGCCGATGGATCTTGGTCATCGTGGTGACGTACTCGGTGACGGTGATGCGGTCGGCCTTCTCGGCGAGCGCACGGTTGAGCGGCTCGACGGCGTCGCGCGGCGCCATGCCGAAGTACGCGCTCGACCCTGCCCAGACGGTGCCGAACAGCTCGAGATACTCCGGGTCGGCCCAGTCGGGGGTCGCCTCGACGACGTGGTGGCCGAGGCTCTCCAGCAGGTGACCGGCCGCCCGTGCGGCCTCCTCGCACAGTGGATCGATCTCGGCCACGAACGGCGGCGTCACGGCGACGGCGATGCGCAGCCGGCCCGGGTCGCGGCCGACCTCGTCGGCGAACGGCCGCTCCGGCGGGGTCGCCCAGTAGGGGTCGCCCACCTCGTAGCCGGCCTGCACGTCGAGCAGGGCGGCGGCGTCCTTGACGGTGCGCGCGATCGGCCCCGAGGTGGCGAAGCCCTCGATGATCGCCCCGAACGTGGGCGCGCCCGAGATGCGGCCGCGCGACGGCTTCAGCCCGAAGACGCCGCAGCACGAGGCGGGGATGCGGATCGAGCCGCCGCCGTCGGAGCCCTGCGAGATCCCGCACAGCCCCGCCGCCAGCGCCGCCGCCGCGCCACCCGACGACCCGCCCGACGTGCGCGAGGTGTCCCAGGGGTTGCGGCAGGCACCGTTCAGCTCGGACTCGGTGACCGAGCGCGACCCGAACTCCGGCGTGTTCGTCTTGCCGAGGAAGGTGAAGCCGGCGCGGCGCAGGCGGCCGACCATCGCCGAGTCGAAGTCGGGCACCCAGTCGGCGAACGGCGCGGACGACATCGTGGTGCGGATGCCCGCCACCACGTCGAGATCCTTGAGCGAGATCGGCACGCCGTGGAACGGCGGCAGGTCTGGCCGCGAGAGCGCCTGCTCGGCCGCGCGGGCGGCGGCCCGGGCGCCCTCCGCGTCGACGGTGACGAACGAGTTGAGCTGCGGGTCGAGGCGCTCGATCCGCTCGAGGTAGAGCTCGGTCAGCTCGACCGGGGAGACGCGGCGCTCCCGGATCAGGCGCGCCTGCTCGACGGCCGGGGTGAAGGCGAGATCACTCATCGACGCATCCTAGAGCCAACAGCCGCCCGGCCCGGCAGCGCGCGCCGAGCTGACACAATCATGCTGCCGATGACAGGAACCACCGAGCCTCGCTCGCCCAGACGACTCCTCAGCGGGCTGACCGGCGCGGCAGTCGCCGCCTACGCGTTCCTCGACGACCTGATGCTCGGCCCGATCGGGGTCGGGCTGGCGGCATGGCTCCCGTGGTGGGTGACGTTCGCCATCGCCGCGCCGCTCTTCTCGTGCATCAACATCGCCTGCTGCACCTGGCTGCAGCGAAGCTGGGAGACCTGGAGCGAGGGGAACGGCGCACGGCTCGAGGCGATGCTCGTGAAGAAGCGCCGCAACCGCCTGCTGCGCCTGCCGCTCGCGTGGATCGCGCGCGACTCGGACGTCTGGTTCACGATCGCCGCCGGTCTGATCGGGACGGTGATCGTCTACGCCGTGACCCGCCTCTCGGGAGGCGCGACGCTCAGCCGGCGCCGGATCGTGTTCGGGTCGGTCGCGTACTCGGTCGGCTTCGCCGCGACCTACTCCGGCGTCGGCATCGGGGTCGGCGACCTGATCCGGGCGTTCTGAGCCCCGGAGTCAGCCCGCCGAGAACGGGCGACCGCTCGCGGAGGCCCGCTTCCGCTTCTTGCCCCCGCCACCGCGCTGGGCGCGCGTGTGCGGCCGCGACACGAGCACGGCCAGCAGCGCGATCGCCACGAAGTTGCGGAACGTCGGCGTCGGCTACTGCACCTGGGCGGCGCCGTGGAACCAGCCCGGGTCGACGAGGAAGACAACCCCGGCGATCACGACCTTGACGAGCCACCCACCGACGAGGAACAGCGTCGCCAGCACGATCGCCCAGAAGCCTCGCCATCCCGCACATCGTCGTGCTGCTGGTTCTGCATAGCCGGCGTCCTCGCCGGAGCCGGACGGAGTCTCGGCTTCATCGACGTGCTCGTCCTCGTCGTAGGCGTCCGGCTGCTCTTCAAGGGTCGCTACCCGAGCGAGATCTTCGACCTTGTGCTCGGCCTCAACCGCTGGGTGCTGCGCGTCGTCGCCTACGCGGCGTTCATGACCCGCGAGTACCCGCCGTTCCGGATCGACAGCGGGCCGCACGAGCCGCGATACGAACTGACGTCGCCATAACGGCCCGCCCCGGCGTGCGGGAAGCCGCGACTCCACTCTGAACCTCGTCACCACGCCACCCGCCGCTCCGGGGAGACCACGGCGATCTGGCCTACCGGGCGCACCCCGAATCATCGCAGGGCATCACCGTTCGCCAAGCGCAGCCCGTACGTCCTTCAACAGCAGCATCAGGTGGAATGGGTCGGTGGGGGACGGATCGAAGCCCTGGCGCTCGTACCACTGCCGCGCCTCGTCGCCCTTGGCCTGGACGAGCAGGGCACGGACGCCGATCGCGTCGGCCGCCTGAGCGCAGCGGAGCAGCGCATCGCGCAGCAGCGCCTGGCCGACCCCCGCACCCTGGTGCCGCCGATCCACCGCCAGACGCGCGAGCAGCACCGCCAGCACCGCCCGCTGCGCAGGCTCGCCCTTCAGCAGCCGCGGTAGCGCGTCAGCAGCCTCGACCTGGCAGGCGGCGAGCGCGTAGTAGGCGCCTACCGTCACGCCGCCCTCCGTCGCCACGTACACACGCGCCGAGCCCGACGCATGGGCTGCACGGGCGAAGCGCGTCAGCCACTCGTCGAGGTTGGCCTCGCCGCAGTCGAAGCCGTCGAGCCTGTGCTGCCGGGCGAGCGGCGCCGGCGCCGCGAGAGCCACGACTAGTCGACGAAGACACTGGGCCGCGAGAGGAGCCGCTCGAGGCGCGGGTTCGCCTGTACCGGCCGATCGAGCAGCTCGACGAACTCCTGCCACGCAGCGTCGTCGAGCTGGAAGACGAACCGTTCGGCGAGAACGCGATCCGCCTCCTCGAGCGCGGCGCCGATGACGAACTCGCTCAGGTTCTGGTGCCGCGCCGCGGCTGCGAGGCGCACGGTCTCGTTCGCGCGCGGGGCCACACGGAGATTCCAGCGCGCGTCGCGGAGAGGCTCGGTCATGCGCTCAGTGTACTCCCACTGTGCGTACAGCGAGTACCGACTTGGTGACGGATTCTCACCTCACCGCGTCTCCCAGCTACCGCTCCCGCCGCCGCAGCTCCGCCTCGACCAGGTCCGGATCGAGGCCGCGCGCGGCGAGCACGACGTACGAGTGGAACCAGAGGTCGGCGATCTCGCCGATCAGCAGCTCGTCGGACTGGCTGACGGCGGCGATCGCGACCTCCACGCCCTCCTCGCCCACCTTCTGCGCGGCGGCGCCCGGCCCGTCCGCCAGCAGCTTCGTCACGTAGGACCCCTCGGGCCGGTCGAGCGCGCGCTGGGCGATCTTGCGCCACAGCCACGGCGCGAAGCACGACCGCGACCCGGTGTGGCAGGTCGGGCCGGCCGGGCGCACCTTCAGCAGGATGGTGTCGCCGTCGCAGTCGTCGCGCAGCTCCTCCACCTCGAGCACGCCCAGCGTGTTCCCGGAGGTTTCGCCCTTCTGCCACAGCTGCTGCCGCGAGCGCGACCAGAACGTCGCCAGGCCGGTCTCCTCGGTACGGCGGCGCGCCTCGGCGTTCATGTACGCGAGCATCAACACGCGCCCGGTCTCGGCGTCCTGCACGATCGTGGGGGTCAGCGCGTCTTCGGGCGCCGCGCCCACGGGACTCAGATCCGCATCGGCCATCCGGCCTCCCTCAGCTCGCTCTTCAGGACGGAAATCCGCTCGGGCGCCTCGTGCACGATCGACGCGACGAGCGCCGCCTCAGCGCCGACGGCGAACGCGTCGGCCATGTGCGCCGCCGTGCCCGCGCCCCCGGACGCGATCACCGGGACGGTGACGGCGTCGCAGATCAGGCCGGTCAGCTCGAGGTCGTAGCCGGCACGGGTGCCGTCGGCGTCGATCGAGGTGAGCAGGACCTCGCCGGCGCCGCGGCGCACCACCTGCTGCGCCCACTCGACCGCGTCGATGCCGCGCGGGGTGCGGCCGCCGTGCGTGACGACCTCGAACCAGCCGCCGGGGCGGCCCGCCGGGTGCGGAGTGTCGCCCTCGACCTCGCCCGGGTCGCGGCGCTTCGCGTCGATCGCGCACACCACAGCCTGCGCGCCGAACTCGTGCTCGAGCTCCTCGATCAGCCCGGGCACGTCGAGGGCGGCACGGTTGACGCTCACCTTGTCGGCGCCGGCGCGCAGGATCGCGCGCGCATGCTCGGTCGCCGAGATGCCGCCACCCACGGTGAACGGGATCTCCAGCTCCTCGGACATATGCTCGATCAGCCGCAGCAGCGGGTCGTGGCCGTGCACCGTCGCCGTGATGTCGAGGAAGACGAGCTCGTCGGCGCCCAGGTCGGAGTAGCGCGTAGCCAGCTCGACTGGGTCGCCGATGTCGCGCAGGTCGACGAAGTTGACGCCCTTGACGACGCGGCCGCCCGTGACGTCGAGGCAGGGGATCAGGCGCTTCTTGACCATGCCAGCACGTTCCTCAGCAGCCGCTCGCCCGGCCGGGCGCTGCGCTCGGGGTGGAACTGGACGCCAGCGACGGCGCCGGAGTCGACGGCGGCGCAGAGCAGCCCGCCGTGATCGACCTCGGCGGCCATGACCGCGCGATCGCTGGGGGCGACGGCGAAGCTGTGGGCGAAGTAGACGTCCTCGCCGTCGAGGCCCGCGAGCAGGGGCGACGGACGCAGCAGGCGCAGGGTGTTCCAGCCCATGTGCGGGACACGCGGCGCGACGACGCGGCGCACGGGGCCGCGCAGCAGGCCGAGGCCGGCCCCACCCTCCTCGTGCTTCTCGAACAGGAGCTGTAGGCCGACGCAGATGCCGAGCACCGGCCGCCCGGAGGCTGCCCGCTCGCGGATCGCCTCATCGAGGCCGCGCGCGACCAGCCCGGCCATCGCACTCTCGGCATGGCCGACCCCGGCGATGATCGCCAGCGCCGACTCGCGCACGGTGGCGGGGTCGGCCGTGACCGTCGTCTCGACGCCCTGCCGGGCGAGCGCCGACTGCACCGAGCGGAGGTTGCCGGCGCCGTAGTCGGCGAGGACGGCGCGCAGGCCGCCGCTGCCCGTCACGCCTCGCCCTTGGTCGAGCGGACGCCCGTCGAGGTGACCTCGCAGGCCTGGCGCAGCGCCCGGCCGAGCGCCTTGAACGCCGCCTCGGCGACGTGATGGTCGTCGGCGCCGGCAGAGTCGATGTGCACGGTGAACCCGGCCTGCATCGTGAAGCGCTCGAGGGCATGCGGCAGCAGGCTCACTGCGAGCCCGCCGACGCGGTCGCCCGTGAAGGTGAGTGCTATCTCGGCGTGCGGGCGCTTGACGAGGTCGACGGCGGCCGTCGCCCGCGCCTCGTCCATCGGGACGACGGCCGAGCCGTAGCGGGTGACCCCGGCGCGCGCGCCCAGCGCCTGCGCGTAAGCATCGCCGAGCGCTGCTAGCACGTCCTCCACCGTGTGGTGCTCGTCGACGTCGAGGTCGCCACCAGCGAGCAGGTCGAGGTCGGCGCCGCTCTGGAAGGTCATCAGCGTGAGCAGGTGGTCGAGGAAGCCGATGCCGGTGGCGACGCGGGCGCGGCCGCAGCCGTCGAGCTGCAATGAGATGCGCAGCGCCGTCTCGGTGGTGGTGCGGATGACGAGGGCGCCGCGGCGGGTGGAGGCGGCCGCGCCGTCGGCGACGCCGAGCGCTGCGAGCAGCCGGTCGTTGTCGCCGGGCAGGCGCGGCGTGATGCGGATGCCGTCGGGGAAGCGGCGCACCATCAGGCCCTGCTCCTCGAGCGCGTCGGCGCGGGCCGCGGCGTCGGCGAGCGGCAAGAAGAGGAAGTTCGCGAACGAGGCGGGCACGGTGTAGCCGGCAGCGACGAGCGCGTCGCGCATCCGCTCGCGCTCGGCGACGGTCTCGGCGACGTCGGTGCGTGGGTCGCGCAGCGCTGCCGCGGCGATGCGCGCCGACGGAATCGTGATCGGGGCCGGGCTCCGCCGCGCGGTGAGCGCAGCTGCCACCTCCGGCTGCGCGACCGCGTAACCGACTCGCAGCCCCGCCAGGCCGAACGCCTTCGACAGCGTGCGCAGCACGACGAGGTTGGGCAGCTCCGCGACGAACGGCACGACGGTCTCGCCGCCGTACTCGACGTACGCCTCGTCGACCACGACGAGCGTCCCGGGCAGCGCGCGGGCAACCGCGGTGATCGCCGCCGGGGCCAGGGAGGCCCCGGTCGGGTTGTTGGGGTTGCAGAGCCACAGCACCGCAGCACCACGAGCGGCCTCGGCGGTGAACGCGACGTCGACGACCTCGGCGTTCTCCAGCAGCGACGCGACGCGGTACACCGGATACGTCGGCCCGACGATCGCCGAGCGCCGGCCCGCGCAGAGGTAGGTGCGCGCGACGGTGGCGATCAGATCGTCGGCGCCGGCGCCGACGGAGATCCAGTCAGGGTCGAGGCCGGGCACGCCGGGCGCGCCGCCCGTGCCGGTGGCCTGGCTCGGTGCCCCGCCTTGGCCGCCATCCTGCCCCACCCCACCCGCGAGGTACACGACGGCCGCCTCGCGCAGCTCCCGATAGGAGCCCTCGGGGTACTCGTTGAGGCACGCGAAGCTCTCGGAGAGCGGAATCTGCGGGACGCCCGGCAGCGGCGGCACGTTGCCGTCGAAGCGAAGGATCTGCGCCGGCTGCAGGCCGTGGCGGCGCGCCACCTCGGCCAGCGGGGTCGCCCAGCGGTACGGCGTGAACTCCGGCGGCGTCTCGCGCGGCGTCGGCCCCATCTGCGGATCGCTCTCCATGTGCATCATGCTAACACGCTAACACGCTGCTATGCACCGAAGCGCGCTTCGACCGCGGCCCCGTGCAGCGGCAGGCCCTCGACCCGCGACAGCGCCGCCACCACGGCGCGCATGTGCCCGAGCCCCTCCTGCGTCGTGCGGACGATCTCGACCGGCTTGAGGAACGCCTCCAGCCCGAGCCCGCCCGAGCCGCGCGCGAGCCCGCCCGTCGGCAGCACGTGGTTCGTCCCGGCGGCATAGTCGCCGAGCACCGCGCTGCCCTCGTTGCCGAGGAAGATCGCGCCGGCGTTGCGCACGCGGGCGAGCGCCGCCTCGGGATCGGCGACCATCAGCTGGAGGTGCTCGGGCGCGTAGTCGTCGGCGCGGGCGAGCGCCTCGTCGAGGCCGGCGACGACCTCGATGCGGATCTGCGGGTCGTCACCGAGCAGCGCGCGGACGGCGCCGGCGAGAGTGCCGCTGGTGGTGACGAGGATCGTCTCGCTGTCGGGGCCATGCTCGGCCTGGGCGCGCAGGTCGGCCGCCACCCAGTCGGCGCGGGCGGTGTCGTCGGCAACGATCAGCACCTCGCTGGGGCCGGCCGGCAGGTCGATGCCGACGCGGCTCGCGACCAGCAGCTTCGCCGCCGTCACCCAGCGGTTGCCCGGCCCGACGATCTTGTCAACGGGGGC
>CANFDS010000054.1 GCA_947445525.1 Actinomycetota bacterium
GCTTGAAGTGCGAGCGCGCACCCCCGGCGGATCGCCGAGGGGTCGACGGCGGCGATGCGGCGGACGCCGTGCAGCGCGAGCGCCTGCACGACGCCGAGGCCGATCGCGCCCAGGCCCAGCACGACGGCGACGTCGCCGGGCTCGGGCCAGGCGAGCCTGACGGCGTGCAGCGCGACTGCCAGCGGCTCGACGAGGGCGCCCGCCGTGTCGCTGACGGCGTCGGGGAGTGCAAAGACGGTCTTGCCCAGGGCCGCGCGCGGCACGAGCAGCCGCTCGGCGAAGCCACCGCGCGAGCCGTGGACGGCGCTCATTCTGAAATGAGTTCTAAGTCAGGAGCCCGAAACTAACGCCTCTGCCAGATTTCGTGAAGCAGGACAATCCGGAACGGCGCGCGGTCGGTTAGGGTATGTCTATGTTCAGACTCGATGGAAAAGTAGCGTTGATCACGGGCGCCGCGTCAGGAATCGGCGCCGCGACAGCGGAGATGTTCGCGCAGGCCGGGGCCGACGTGGCCTGTGCCTGGTACCAGGGTGACCCCCACGACGTGAGCGCCACGGTGCGCGCGGTCGAGGCGCACGGCCGGCGGGCGATCGCCATCGAGGGTGATGTCTCGAAGACTGCCGACACCGAGCGCTTCGTCGCCGAGACGGTCGAGCAGCTCGGCCGCATCGACATCGTGCTGGCGAACGCTGCGATCACGCGTGACGTCGCCGCGGTCGAGCTCGACGACGTGCGGATGATGCGGCTGCTCGAGATCGACCTGATGGGCGTGTTTCGCACCTTCCGCGCCGCGCTCCCGCAGCTGACCGCGCAGCGGAGCGGCCGCCTGCTGGCGACCAGCTCGATCGCCGGCGCCGTGCAGGGCTGGCCGCGGCACGTCGACTACTCGATGGCGAAGGGCGGCGTGCTCGGCATGATCCGCAGCCTCGCGCTCGAGCTCGCGCCCGACGGCATCACCGTCAACGGCATCGCGCCCGGCGTGATCGTGACGCCGCAGACGCAGGACCCGGTCAACTCGCTCGGCGACGACGGCCTCGAGTTCTTCAAGTCGCGCCAGCCGACCGGCCGCAACGGCCGCCCCGACGAGATCGCCGCCGTCTACACGTTCCTGGCGAGCGATGCCGCGAGCTTCGTGACCGGCCAGGTGATCACCGTCGACGGTGGCGTGTCGCTCTCGCTCGTCTAACCGAGCGCTAAAGAAACCCGGGCTCCGCCGCGTCGAGAGGGAAGGTGTTCGCCGCCGTCGACCAGGAGGAGTTCCGATGCAGGTGACAGTGCTGCTCGCCCTGCCCAATCCCAGCGCGATCTTTGGCTACGAGGGTGCGGTCAGCGATGCGCTGCGCCCTACCGGGCTCCAGCTGATCACGCGTCATCCCGGCACGCAGGATGTCCGCCTGGGCAGCGAGTACTTCATCAGCGTGCCGGACGCGGCAACTGCCGACGTGACAGTCGCAATCCTGCGCGAGCAGCCGGGCGTCGAGAAGTTCGAGATTCTCAACTAAAGAAACCCTGCCCTACCCGCGTCTTACCTTCGATCGGTGGGCAGAAGCCATGGACGAGCACGACATCCACACTCTCATCCGTCTCGCGCGCATCGCGCCCGAGGCTACGGCCGAGGCCGCCGACTGGGCGGACGTCCTGCGTCGCGCCACGGTGCTCGCCGCCGCGCAGCCGGTGTGGCCGGCGGAGTCGCTCCTCAGCCGGCGCCAGCCCGTGCCGGACAGCGTGGGCTGGGGTACCCGGCCGATCCGGCAGGCAGCCGCGGCCACGCGTCACGCCGTCGCTACCGAGAGCGAGTTCCAGGGCTGGGGCACCCGGCGCTTCTAGCGCGCCGCAACGGAGCATGGCCTCACACGGACATCAGCAGGCCGCGCTCGCGGCGGAGGTGGCAGCGGGCTTCCGCGAGGCGATGGGGCGGCTCGCCACCGGCGTGGTGATGGTGACGTGCCACGTCGACGGCAAGCCGTGGGGCCTCACGGTGAGCGCCTGCTGCTCGGTGTCGGTCGCGCCGCCGCTCATTCTCGTGTCGCTGAGCGAGCAGACAGCAAGCGCCCACGCGATCACCGTGGACGGCCGCTTCGGGGTCAGCATCCTCGGCGAGGAGCTGATCGAGGTCGCCCGCTTCGGCTCGGCCAAGGGGCAGCCGAAGTTCGTGGACGACTTCGTGCGCGGCGACGGCGACGGCGCGGGCGACTCGGCGACGCCGGCCGTGGCCAGGGCGCTTGCGCACATCGACTGTGCCGTCGTGCAGTCGGTCAGGGCAGGCGACCACGTCATCTTCATCGGCAGCGTCGCGAACGTCATCGCCCACCTCGGCGACCGGCCGCTCGTCTACTACGACCGGGCCTACCACAGCCTCGGTGCCTCGACCGCTCTCGGCGTCGGCCCGGTGCCCGACGAGACGGTCGACTCCCTGCTCTATGACTACCCGATGCCGCGGGCGTTCGCGCGCGTCGACCACCATTTCGTCGGCTCCGAGTGACGCCGGCCTAACCAGTTCCACTTCCCCCGAGAAAGGAGCGTCGATGGCAACCGTCGAGGACAAGAAGACGCACTACCTGAAGGACGCCGCGGCCTACAAGCAGTCGCTGCAGGACGACCGGCAGGTGTACTTCCGCGGCGAGCGGATCGAGGACGTCACGACACACCACGCCACCGCCGGCGGCATCAACAACATCGCCGACCTCTACGACCTCCAGTTCGACCCGGAGGGGGAGAAGCTCCTCACCTACGTGCGCGACGACGGCGCCCGCGTCACCGCGTCGTATCTCGTGCCGAAGTCGAAGGAAGACCTCGTGTTCCGCCGCGAGGGCATCAAGCGCGTCGCGCGCGAGACCTGGGGCACGCACGGCCGCGGCATCGACATGATCTCGACGCTGCCCGTGGGCATGCTGGCCGAGCTGCCGTCGTTCCGCCGCGCCTGCCCCGAGACCGCCGAGAACATCGTCTGGTACACGAAGTACTGCGAAGAGAACAACATCCATCTCTCCGAGACGATCGTCGATCTGCAGGGCTTCCGCTCCCGTGCGAGCGGCACCGCCCCGGACACGCTGCCGCCCGACCGCGCCACCGCGCGCATCGTCAAGGAGGACGCGAGCGGCATCTGGATCAGCGGCGTCAAGGGCGTCGGCACCGCCGTGCCGCAGTCGAACGAGGTGCTGATCGGCAGCTTCCACCCGCCGCTCGACGAGGAGAGCTTCTGGGTGTATGTGCCGATCGACTCGCCGGGGATCAAGGTGATCTGCCGCGACGTCACGCACCGGCCCGGCTCCAGCGCCTACGACCGCCCGCTCTCGCATCGCGGCGAGGAGCTCGAGTCGGTGCTGTGCTTCGACAACCTCTTCGTCCCGCGCGAGCGCATCATCGCGATGCGCCGCCGCGAGGTGCACGGCGTCAACTTCTACAACGTGTGGGGCCGCTACGAGCACTGGTACACGTTCATCCGTATCGTCGCCAAGGCCGAGCTGTACGCCGGTCTCGCCCAGCTGATCGTCGACACGCTGGAGCTCGGCGAGGTCGCGGTCGTGCGCCAGCGCGTCGCCGACGTCATCGAGTACTGCCAGATCCTCCAGGGCCTGCAGTACGCGGCCGAGGAGCTCGCGAAGCCCACGGAGGGCGGCGTCATGGTGCCCGACGTGAACGTTACGACGGCAGCCCGCTCCTACGCGCTCGAGAACCTGCCGCGGGTCATGCACATCCTCCAGGACATCTGCGGCCAGGGACTGGTGCTGCGCTGGAGCGAGGCCGACCTGCAGACGCCGGCGGCCTTCGGCAAGAACCTCGATTGGTTCCTCGACACACGCAAGCTCGCCGCCAAGGACAAGAACCTGGTGATGAACCTCGTGTTCGACGTCACCGCCAGCGAGCATGCGATCCGGTCGAAGCTGTTCGAGGAGTCGAACGCGCTGAACGTCCCGTTCCTCAAGGAGCGGCTCTACGGCGAGTACGACCGCAGCGGCTTCCTCAACGACTGCCGCAACTTCATCGGCCTCGGCAATGCAGGCGTCCAGAGCTACGAGCCGCGCATCGAGGCGCCGTCGCTCTCGTCGGTGAAGACTGACGCGCTCGCCGGCCCGCGCGGGGCCAGAGGGAACTAGGGGAGGCGGGATCGCCGGCCGATGAGCGACGAACAGGCACACGCCGTCTACGCGCAGGCCCGGCTGGGGGGCCGGGTCACGCGCGGGACGCGGCCGGCGATTCTCGTCGTCGACTTCTGCTGTGGGTTCACCGACCCCGCCTGCACGGTGGGGTCGGACCTCACGGCCGAGGTCGAGGCGACCAACCGCCTGCTCGCGGTGGCCCGCGCACGGGGCTTCCCTGTCGTCTTCACGACGATCGGCTACGAGTCGAACCTCCGTGACGCGGGCCTCTGGATCGAGAAGATGCCCGCGCTCGCCGAGCTCGCCCTCGGCGGCCACTGGGTGGACATCGACTCGCGGCTCGGCCGGCGCGAGGACGAGACGGTCGTCGTGAAGAAGGGCGCCTCGGCGTTCTTCGGCACGAACCTGTCGGCGATCCTCGTCAACCTGCACGTCGACACCGTGATCCTGTGCGGTGCGACCACGAGTGGCTGCGTCCGGGCGACCGCGGTCGACCTGCTGCAGCACGGCTTTCCGACGCTCGTGCCGCGCGAGTGCGTCGGCGACCGGGCGCGCGCGCCGCACGAGGCAAATCTCTTCGACATCCAGGCGAAGTACGCCGACGTCGTCTCGGTGGACGAGGCGGCCGCCTACCTGGAAGGCATTCCGGCCCGGGCTCCTGCCCCGGCTGCATAAGAGCAAGAGCCAGAGAGAGGAAGGAGCACGATGTTCAACATGGTTGGGTTCGTCGACTTGTGCGTCAAGGAGCTGCTGCTCTGCGGCGTGCACGAGGGCGAGACGGTGGCGGTACTGTCGCAGGGCGACGAGCGCATGGAGTATGCGGACGCGTTTCTCGCCGCCGCGCGCAAGCTCGGCGCGAACGCCTTTCAGGTGCGCCTGCCCGACGTGTCGGGCTCGCTGCTCGGCGACTCCGGCGCCTGGGTCGTCGGCGAGACGCCGCTCGGCCGCAACCGGCCCGCGATCGAGGCGCTCAAGCTCGCTGACATCGTGATCGACCTGATGTTTCTGCTCTTCTCCAAGGAGCAGATCGAGATTCAGGAGTCGGGTACGCGCATGCTGCTCTGCGTCGAGCCCGTCGACAACCTCGCCCGGCTCTTCCCGACCGCCGACCAGCGTCGCCGCGTCGAAGCCAGCGAGGAGCTGCTCGGCAAGGCGAAGTCGCTGCGCTTCACCAACAAGGTCGGCACCGACGTCGTCTACCAGCTGGGCTCCTACCCGGTGCTGACCGAGTACGGCTTCGTCGACGAGCCGGGCCGCTGGGATCACTGGCCGGCCGGCTTCCTCTTCACGGGCGGCGCCGACGACGGCGTCGACGGCAAGGTCGTCGTCGACCGCGGCGACATCATCGTCACGCCGTTCAAGATCTTCGTCGAGGATCCCATGGAGATCACGATCGAGCACGGCCAGATCGTCGACATCCGCGGCGGCTTCACGGCCGAGCTGATGCGCGACTACATCGCGGCCTTCGACGATCCCAAGGCGTACGGCATCGCCCACATCGGCTGGGGCTGCAACGAGCAGGCGCGCTGGTCGGGGCTCGCCAACGACCGCCGCAGCGTCGGCATGGAGAGCCGTGCGTTCTACGGCAACACGCTCTTCTCGACCGGCCCGAACCAGGAGCTCGGCGGCACCAACGACACCGGCTGTCACATCGACATCCCGATGCGCAACTGCAGCCTCTTCCTCGATGACGAGCCGATCCTGATCGACGGCGAGTTCCAGATCGACGACCTCAAGGCGCCTCGGTCGCAGTTCGCGCCGCCGTCGCTGGTCCGGTAGCGGCGGAGCGGGAGCAGGGGAGCAGAGATGGCGATGCAGGCGCGCGGCAAGAGCGGCTACGTCGAGGCCAACGGGATCCGGCAGCACTATCTCGAGTACGGGCGCGGCCCGGTTGAGATCGTGATCGTCCCCGGCATCACGAGCCCGGCGATCACTTGGGAGTTCGTCTCCGAGGAGCTGGCGCGGGACCACCGAGTGATCACGCTCGACGTCCGCGGCCGCGGCCTCTCGGACAAGCCCCACAGCGACTACTCGCTGCCGGAGTACGCGGCCGATGTGGCCGGGGCGATCGCCGCACTCGGGCTCCGTCGCCCGGTCGTCCTCGGTCACTCGATGGGCGCCCGCATCGCCATCGCGCTGGGCGCGTTGCACCCTGACGTGCCCGGGCCGTTGATCATCGTCGACCCGCCGCTCACCGGCCCCGGCCGCGAGTCGTATGCGACCCCGCTGGCGAGCTTTCGCACGCAGCTCGCCGAGGCGTACGCGGGAACGACCGCCGACGCGGTGCGCCGCTTCTTCCCTGGCTGGAGCGAGGAGGCGTTGCAGATCCGGGCCGAGTGGCTGCCCACCTGTGCCGAGCACGCGGTCGTCGCGACGTACCACCACTTCGACGGCGAGGACGTCTTCGCCTACTGGGACGCGCTGCGGCCGCCGATCCTGTTCATCCGCGGCGGTGACAGCCCCGTGATCAGCCCGGCGGGCGAGCGGGAGCTGCGCGAGCGGAACCCGGCCGCCCAGATCGTGGCCACCCCCCGCGCGGGCCACATGATCCCCTGGGACAACCTCCCCGACTTCCTCGCGCAGGTGCGCGCCTTCGTCGTGCAGGCGACCGCCTGAGCCGGCCGGCTACGCGGTCGCGAGGCGGTGGCCGGCGAGCAGCGCCCCGGCTTCAGGGACGACCGGCTCGACGCCGAGGCGGTCGAGGATCTCCCACGCGGTCGCGACGGCGGCCGACAGCACCGGCAGCCCGAGCGCATCCTCGGCCGGCTGGATCGCCGGCAGCGACCGCATCTGCACGCAGGCCGACAGGATGACGGCCTCGGCCGACGAGATGTCGAGGCGGCGGGCGATCTCCGGGAGCAGGAGCGGATCGTGAGCCGCCACCTCGAGGTTGTTCGAGATCTCGAGGCTGATCGAGTCGACGACTTCGATGCCGGCGTGCTCAAGGTACTCGACGACGAGCGCCGTGAGCGGCTTCATGTACGGCGTCACGATGGCGACGCGCGAGACGCCCAGCGCGTGGATGCCGCGCACGAGCGCGCCGGCGCTGCTGACGATCGGCACGGCGCAGCCGCCCTCGGCGGCGATGCCCGCCAGGCGGCGCTCCGAGGTCTCGTGGTAGCCGACGCCCTGCGACATGATCGCCACGAGGCACGCGTACGCCATCACGTCGACGCGCGCGTCGGCCAGCTCGAGCGCGCAGCGGTCGCTGTCGTTCACCATCCGCGTCAGCTCTTCTTTCGTTACGTGCTGCATCCGCACGCGGCTGGAGTGGAAGGTGAACGACTCGCCACCGACAGCCGTGCGGCGCCGCAGCAGCTCCGGGATCTCGGTCTCCATCGTCGTGTTCGAGCTCGGCACGATCAGGCCGACGCGGTGTGGGCGGCTCACCGCTCTTCCGCTCTCAACGCGGTGCGCAGGGTGGCGCGTGCGGCGTTCAGCGTGGCGCCGATCGTCCCGGCGCTCAGCGCGAGCGCAGTGGCGATGGTCGCGTAGTCGAGATCGGCGTAGTAGCGGAGGAAGACGATCAGGCGTTGCCGCTCGGGCAGGCCGCGCAGCAGTGTGCGTAGCGCGGTGTCCTGGGTGTCGTCGCCGGCGTCGTGCTGGCGAAGCGAGGTGAGTCGCGCGGTGGCGCGCGCCGAGTACGCCCGGGCGCGAAGCTCGCTGGTGGCGCCGTTGACGACGGCGCGCCAGGCCCAGCCGCCCAGGCTCGCGTCGGCCCGGTGCTCGGCGCGGTGGCGAACCAGGTTGGCAAACGCATCCTGGACGACGTCACGTGCCGACTCGCTGTCGCCGGTGATCGCAGCGGCGACGCGGACGAAGCGGGCGAAGTCGGAGGCGTAGAGGGCGGCGATCTCCTCGAGCAGCGGGTCGACAGCCTTGACCGACTCGACGGTGACTGCCGGCGGCGCGACTGTCGTTGCAGGTGTTGCCGCGGCGAGGCCGCCCCCGCGGCCGGCACGGTCGGCCGAGCGTTCACGGCGATCACTTGCGTGCTGCGGGGCTGGGTGTCTGCCTGTGCGCATCGGGTGTCGCGCGAGCCTAGAGAGCCGGATGCCGGGGAGTCAAGTCGAGTCGCGCCTGAGCTGAGCCCTGATGAAGGGGGCCGTCATGGCGGTCGCGGCGGCGATGGCGGCGAAGACGAGGAAGGCGACGCCGAAGCCCGACCAGTCGATGATCCAGCCGCCGAGATAGGTGGAGAGGATCGCCCCGGCCATGCCGATCGTCGTTGCCAGCCCGGTTGCGACGCCGGCGTCTGCCGCGGGCACGGCGAGGCTCGGCAAGGTGAAGAGCGGGACGACGCTCGCGCTGCCGGCGAACACCGAGATCACGGCGACAATCACCAGCGCCGCCCCGTTCCCGTGCGGCAGCACCCAGAGCAGCACGATCACTGCGCTCACCAGGCTGAAGAGCGCCATCATCTCGGCCGGCATGTGCAGCCGGTCGGCGAGCCAGCCGCCCATGATCGAAGCCGGGATCGACGACGCCGCGATGACGAGGCCCGCGTTGCTGAGCCCCGACGCGCTGAAGTGCCCGTCCTTGTCCAGGAACGACTGGATGTAGGTCAGGACTCCGTAGAGCACGAACATGTTGAGGAAGAGCGCGACCGAGACGATCGCCAGCGTCCGGTTGCGGAACAGCCGGCCCATCCCGGCGAGCGGGTTCCCGAGCGCGCCACCGCCGCCCTGCCAGCCGCGTCTGGGCACGAGCGCCAGCACGGCGAGGCCTCCCAGCGCGAGCAGGCCGGCCAGCCGGAACGGCCACTGCCAGCCGATCGCCTGCTCGATGCGGGGCGTCGCGAAGTACGCGACCGTCAGGCCCGCGGTGAGGCCGACCGAGAACAGGCCGACGCCGACGTGTGCCTTGCTCGGGGGCAGCATCGCCCTGACCAGGGCGATCCCTGGCGTGTAGACGAGGGCAGTGCCGGCGCCGACCGCCGCCCGCAGCAGCAGGAACCAGCCGAAGTTGTGCCAGATCGGGAACAGCAGCGAGGCGCCGCCGGCGAGGACGAGCCCTGCAGCCATCACCTTCGCGGGGCCGAACCGGTCGGCCAGCATCCCGGCCGGCAGGCTCACCGCGGCGAACGCTGCCAGGTAGATCGTCATCAGCAGCCCGGCGTCCGCGAAGCTGAAGCCGAGGCGGTCGTGGAAGATCGGCGCGATCAGCGGCGGGACGGTGAAGATCGTTGTGTACAGGCAGCCGATGGCGATGTATGCCGCGACGGCCCCACGGTTGCCGCCCGGCGCCATGCTCACCGGGTGCCGCGCCCCAGCGAGTGGTACAGCTCGTTCGGCACCCAGCCGAGGGCGTTGGCCATGCGGTTCGAGAAGTTGAACGTCGCCGCGGTCTCGGCGATGTCGGCGATGTCCTCGTCGGTCCAGCCGGCCTTGCGCAGCGCGGCGATGTCGGACTCGTCGATCGTGTGCGACGCCTCGGTGATCTTCACCGCGTAGTCGAGCATCGCGCGCTCCTTCGGCGTGATGCTGGCGCGGCGGTAGTTGATCGCCAGCTGGTCGGCCAGCACCTCGTCACCGGTGTGCATGCGCAGCGCGGCCGCGTGCGAGACGACGCAGTACTCGCAGCGGTTGATGCCCGAGACGGTCACCGAGATCATCTCGCGCTGGGCCTCGCTGAGGCCGCTGTCTCCCCGCATCACGGTCTGGTAGTGCTTCCACCACTTGAGGAAGCGCTCGGGCCGGAAGGCGTACGCGCGGACGACGTTCGGGACGTGCCCGACGCGCTCCTCGAGCTTCGCCATCAGCTCCTGCAGCTCCTCGGGCAGGCGCCGCGGCGGTGGCACCGGCAGGAACGAGATCCTCTTCGCGGGCTTCCTCGCGGGCGTCTTCTTCGCCGGCGGCTTCGGGGTGGTACGCGGCCTGGGCATCGGTCTACTCTAGTCCCAGTTCGCGCCGGGTTGGCAGGTACAGCAGCCCGCTAGCCCAGATCACCGCGATCACGGCGAAGCCGATGCGGCCCGCGCCCGGCAGCGAGAAGGTGGCGCCCACGAGCGGCGAGCCGATCAGGATGATCAGCGACCCCGAGCCATTCGTGAGGCCGACCGAGCGGGCGGGCGCGTGCGGGCGGGCGCGCGCGGCGCCGACGAAGATCGAGGCGAACGGGATGCCGGCCGCGAACCCGATCAGCAGCGAGCCGGCGATGGCCGGCGCGAGCGGCGGCGCCAGCAGCAGCAGACCGCAGCCGAGTGCGCCTATCACGACCGAGGCGCCGATCGCCGACCGGCACCACGGCTTGGCGGCGAGCCAGCCGCCGAGCGGCCGCGAGATGACGCCGGCGATGAGCGTCAGCGAGCCGACGAGCGCAGCCGTCGACTTCGACTCGCCGTGGCGCTTGAGCAGCTCCACGATCCAGTTGCTCGCGAGCACGGAGAGCCCGAACGAGCAGATGTGCATGCCCATCAGCCGGTAGAGCCGCACCGGCGCCCGCTCGTGCGTCGCGCCCGTCGGCTTCGCTGCGTGACGTCGTGCGCCCTCGGGCGGCCCGGCGGCGAGCAGCACCATGGCGATGACCCCGACCACGACCGCCGTCAGGAAGGGCGAGCGCCAGTGCACGAGGCCCTCGAGGAGCGGCACGACCGCGATCGCGATGCCGCCGCCCGCGAGCCCGATGCCGCCGTAGACGCCCTGCGCGAGCGGGCCCGCGCCCGACCGGCGGATGTAGTCGCTGCCGGCGACGAACGAGATGCCGGTGCCCAGGCCCATGACGGCGCGGCAGACGATGGCCAGCCACACCGTGGGTGCGATCAGCGCGAGGGCGCTCGTGACCGTGATGATCGACAGGCCGATCAGGCCCATCCGCTTCGCGCCGACGCGGTCGATCAGCTGCCCGCCGGGGAGCTGGATGCCCGCGTGGGCGATGAACAGCGCCGTCGTGAAGAAGCCGACGGTGGCGAGCGGGATGTCGTAGTCGCGCGACACCGACGACGCGATGGTCGTGATCGACGAGATGTTCCAGCCGGCCGCGAAGCCGAGGCCGCACGCCGCGACGGTCGCCAGCGCGCCCGCGGATACGCTCCTGCCCTGGTCGGCGCCGACACTCACGGTGCCCATCATCGCCCAATCCGCGACCGCGGCGCAGCCGGTATCTGAGCCAGGGGTGGCCGGCGAGGGGCACCCCGAGCCCGTGAACTCCCCGTTCACCTGCGGCGCCTTCCTCAGGGTGAGCCGCTCAGCGCGCCCATCAGGCTCTTCCTGCTCTCCGACCCGGTTCCGGCGGACGACCTCGTAGCGGCCTCGCCACACCCTCGCGACGGGCGGGCTTCGTCTGGGCTGCCAATCAGGTCGGCGCCCGCTTCGAGTGCCGGCTCGACGCGGCCGTGTGGGCTCCGTGCTCGTCCCCGCGCACCTACAACGGCCTCCCGCTCGGGGCCCACACGCTGCAGGTGCCCGCCAACGGCGCCACTGGCCTCATCGAGGCGCTGCCCGCCTCGCACAGCTGGACGATCGTCTCGTAGCCGAGCGCCGGCCCGACGGGCAGGCACTCCGATCGGCCACGAGGGGCGCCCGCACGGCGCCCCTCAACCGCTCTGTCCTGCTCTACCCGACGAGTGCCCGGATCGCGTTGAGGATCGCCTCCACCGCAACGGCGGCGTCCTCTGGCTTCGCGTCCTCGGCCGGCGAGTGGCTGATGCCGTCCTTGCACGGCACGAACACCATCGCCGTCGGCACGGAGTCGGCGACGCACATCGTGTCGTGCGCCGCACCCGAGTGCATCGTCAGCACCGGCTCCCCCGTCGCCGTCGCCGCCGCCTCCAGCGCCGCCACGATCGCCGTGTCCATCGGCGTCGCGGGGTTACGCTGCCGTTCGACGATGTCGACGGTCATGCCGCGCGCCGCCGCCCGCTCGTGCGAGAAGGCCGAGATGTCGCGGAACACGCCGAGGTACGCCTCGTCGCGCGGCCCCCGGATGTCGAGCGAGAAGCGCACGTCGCGAGCGATCGCGTTGATCAGCGACGGGTGCACCTCGATCTCGCCGACCGTGCCGACCGTGGCGTTGCCTGCCGCGCGGGCGAGCCGCTCGAGCTCCAGGATGCACTCCGCGACAACCGTCGTGGGGTCGAGCCGGAAGTCCATCGGCGTCGCGCCGGCGTGGTCGTCGCGGCCGCGCACGTGCACATCGGCATGAACGTAGCCGGCGATCGCGTTGACGATGCCGACGCGGTTGTCGGTGTCCTGCAGCACGCGGGCCTGCTCGATGTGCGGCTCGATCCAGCCGATGAGGCCGTCCAGCACGCGCTGCGACTCGCGCCAGCGCGCCGGCTCGTACCCGGCGGCGACAGCGGCAGCCCAGAACGAGCGGCCCGTGTCGAGCTCGAAGATCGACCCGCGCAGCTGCTCCTCGGTCGCCCGCTGCGCCATGATCCGCGACCCCAGCAGCATCTGCCCGAAGCCGGAGCCCTCCTCCTCGAGGAACGAGATCAGCTGCAGCGGCAGCCCGAGGCCGTGCTCGCCGTTGAGCCGGCAGATCTCGAGCGCTATCACCACGCCGAGGGTGCCGTCCCACTTGCCGCCGTTGCGGTTCGAGTCGCAGTGCGAGCCGATGCCGAACGCCGGTACGCCCTTCGGCACGTTGCGCGCCACGAGCGTCCCCACCGGGTCGTGCTCGACAGTGAAGCCGATCGCCTCCAGCTCGCGGGCGAAGTACGCGTCGGTGGCGGCGTACTCCGGCGTGTACGCATAGCGGCGAATCGCAACGGCGTCGCGGGTGTGGGCCGGGCCCGAGAGCGTTTCGATGTCGCGCCCGATGCGGGCTGCGGTCTTCTCCCGGTCGATCCTCAGGTGCTCCACTGCGCGTCCTCCCGTTGCGTGTGCCGTGTCGCTATCTTCGCAGCATGGAGAGCTGGAAGAACCGCAAGACCCTCATCCTCGGCCGTTCGGACATGGTGGGCCTGCTCACGCCGAGCGAGTACAACGACTGCGTCGAGCACGCCTACCGCATGCACGGCCTCGGCCGCGTGTACATGGAGCCGAAGGGCCACATCGTGCTCAGCAAGTACCGCGGCGAGTTCGAGGTGATGCCCTCGTACATCGAGGAGCCCGAGGCGGTCGCCTGCAAGTGGGTCTCGATCCGCGAGGACAACGCGCAGTACGAGCTGCCCGCCGTCTTCTCGATCCTCATCTACACCCACCCCGAGACAGGCTTCCCGCTGGCGATCTGCGACGGCTCGCACCACACGCTGATGCGCACGGGCTCGTCGGCCGCGGTGTCGGCGAAGTGGCTGGCGCGCAAGGACTCGAAGGTGTTGGCGATCATCGGCGCCGGCTCGGTGTGCGAGGGCGCGCTGCTCACCTGCGACCCCGTCTTCTCGTGGGAGGAGGTGCGCGTGTGGAGCCGCTCCCAGGCGAGCGTCGACCGCTTCCTGGCCGAGGCCGCGCCGAAGGTGCCGCACCTGCGCGTCGTCGGCACCACCGACCTGGAGGCCGCCGTCCGCGGCGCCGACGTGATCGTCACGGGCACGCACGCACGCGGGCCGCTCGTGCGGGCCGAGTGGGTCAAGCCGGGCTCCCACATCGCCGCGCTCGGCGCCGACCTCGAGGGCGAGCAGGAGCTCGACCCGCGCCTGTTGCAGCAGGGCCGCGTCTTCGTCGACGACATCCGCCAGTGCCGCCACGACGGCGAGATCAACGTGCCGCTGCGCGAGGGCCTGATCACCGAGGCCGACCTGGCGGGCGAGATCGGCAAGGTGATCTGCGGCGAGCTGGCGGGCCGCGAGTCTGACGAGCAGATCACCGTGTTCGACTCGACGGGGATCGCGCTGCAAGACTCGGCGACGGTGCCGCTGGAGTACGAGCGCGCCGTGGCTGCCGGTGTCGGCGTCGAGAAGAAGATGATCTCGACGTAGTGAGCTCGACCCGGAGCAGGCCAGCCGGTGCGCTCTCCAGCGTGCCACATACGATTCGGCCCTGGGCAGGCCGGGCGTCGACGGGAGACGGCTGCAGGCTCGAGCTCCGACCCTCCACGAGGAACTCTCATGGCTGACCCCGCCCCGATCCAGGCAGTGCCCACGAGCTACATCCTCGGCGTCGACATCGGGGGCACCTTCACCGACCTGCTGCTGGTGCGGGAGGCGGACGGGGCGATCTTCACCGCGAAGGTGCCGTCCACCCCCGGCGACCCCTCGGTCGCGGTGCTCAACGGGATCGACCGGATTACGGGGCACCACGGCATCCCGCGCGAGCGCATCAGGACGGTGATGCACGGCACCACCGTCGCCACGAACGCCGTGCTGACTCGCAGCGGCGTCAGGGTGGGGCTGCTCACGACGAAGGGCTTCCGCGACGTCCTGCACATCGGGCGCTCGTTCGTGCCGGGCAACCTCGGCGCCTGGGTCACCTGGCAGCGGCCGAGCCCGCTCGTCTCGCTCTCCGCAGTGGTCGAGGTGGACGAGCGCATCCTGGCCGACGGCACCGTCGACCGCCCCCTGGACGAGGCCGCGCTGCGGCGCGACATCCGCCGCCTCCGGGACGAGCAGATCGAGGCGCTGACGATCTCGTTCATCAACGCCTACGTCGACGGCCGTCACGAGCGGCTCGCCCGCGAGATCGCCCACGAGGAGCTCCCGGGCATCCAGGTCTCGATCAGCTCGGAGGTCGCGCCCGAGATGTACGAGTACGAGCGCACCGTGACCACCGTCGTCAACTCGTACGTCGGGCCGATCGTCAAGAGCTACGTCGACAACCTGCAGAGCCTGCTCTCCCGGCAGATCCCCTCCGTCAACCTGCGCATCCTGCGCTCCGACGGCGGCCTGGCCAGCGGCGAGGCCGCCGCGGCGGCGCCCGTGAACCTGCTGATGAGTGGCCCGGCCGGCGGCGTGACCGGCGCGATCTGGGTCGCGAAGCAGACGGGCCTCCCCGACTTCCTCACCTTCGACATGGGCGGGACGTCGACCGACGTGGCGCTCGTGCAGGGGTACGAGGCGCGCACCCGTCGCGAGACCGCGGTGCACGAGGTCATCGTCCGCGCCCCGTCGCTCGACGTGAAGAGCGTGGGCGCCGGGGGTGGCTCGATCGCCTTCGTGCCGGAGCTGACCGAGGCGCTGCGCGTCGGGCCGAGGAGCGCCGGCGCCGTGCCGGGCCCCGCGGCCTACTGCAAGGGCGGCACCGAGCCGA
>CANFDS010000055.1 GCA_947445525.1 Actinomycetota bacterium
CGCGGTGGCGGCGTTGGCAGCGATTCCGCTGGCCGCGCTCGCGGCGCGCCGGCGCTGGGCGGCGCTCGTGCTGGGCGGGTCGCTGGCGGTGCTGGCGCTGATGCTCGTGCCGTTCCTGTTCACGCACTTCTCGGACGCGGTGTCGCTCTCGCAGTCGCGGCGGGCGGCGGGCTTCCTGCCGTTCGCCTTCGCGTTCGCCGGCGGCGTGCTGGTGCTGGCGCGGCTGCTCGGGCCGCCGCTGCTGCCGCTTGCGCTCGTCACGGGGATCCTGCTCCAGCACGCGTACCCGGGCGACTTCGGCTACCGCTTCGGCAGCAGCGGCGGGCCTGCCGTGGTGACGTGGATCGCGGCGGGCGGAGGGGTCGCCGCGCTGGCCGTGGCGCTCGTCGTGCGCCGCAACCTCGTGCGGCCGGCGGGCGCCGTGGCGGCGGGCGCGGCGCTGCTCTTCGTTCTGCCGGTGGCGATCCACGGCTTCTCCAACTGGAGCCCGCGCGGCGGGGAGGGCACCGACCCGCTGCCCCCGCCGCTGGTCGAGGCGCTGAGGCACCAGGTTCCCCGCGGCGACATCGTCTGGTCGGAGCCGCAGACCAGCTACACCATCGCCGCCTACGCCCCGGTCTACATCGCCGTCGCCCCGCCCGCCCACGTCGCCGACACGAAGGCCAACCGCCCCTACGACCGCTATCGCGACGCCGCGCGCTTCCGCCTCACCGGCGACCTGGCGATCCCGCGCAGCTACGGAGCCCGCTGGATCGTCACCGACGCGAAGCGGAAGCAGCGCACGCTGCCGCTCGCGTCGATCTACGAGGACGACCGCTACACCCTGTACCAGCTGCCACCGGGCTGAGTCGCCCGCGCCCCTGCCGAGTACCATCGACGCGGGTGAAAGTGCTCATCATCTCGCTCTACTTCCCGCCCGCGGGTGGCGGCGGCGTGCAGCGCCCGCTGAAGCTGGCGACGCACCTCCCCGACCTCGGTGTCGAGGTGCACGTGCTCGCCCCCGACGACCCCAAGTGGATCCACACCGACGAGGGGCTCGCGCTGCCGCCGCACGCGACCGTGCACCGCGCCCGCTACCTCGGGCCACGCGGCCGCAAGGCCGGCGAGGAGTTGCGCGCCGCCCGCGGCCCGCGGCGGCTCCTGCTGCGCGCGCGCCTGCTGCCGCGGCGCTTCCTCGTCCCCGACGAGAACGTGCCGTGGGCGCTCACCGCCATCCCCGCGGCGATCCGCATCGTCAAGCGCGAGGGGATCGACGTCGTGCTCACCACGTCGCCGCCGAACTCGGTGCACCTGATCGGCGCGGTGGTGCAGCGGTCCACAGGGGTCAAGTGGGTCGCCGACCTGCGCGACTCGCTGATCCTGCATCCGCACCGCCGCTCCGAGTCGGCCGCCGTGCGCCTCAAGGAGCGCACCGACCACTGGGTCGCCCGCCTCGTCGCCCGTCGCGCCGACGCCATCGTCGCCGTCTCCGAGCAGATTGCCGACGAGGCCCGCGCCGCCGTCACCGCAGCCGGCTCCCGCGCCGAGGTCGTCCATATCCCGAACGGCTCCGACTTCGACGACTTCGCCGGCCTGGCCTACGCGCCCGGCCCGCGCTTCCGCGTCACCCACGCCGGCAGCTTCTTCGGCAAGCGCGACCCGCGGCCGTTCCTGACCGCGCTGAAGGCGCTCGACGACCCCGCCGTCGTCGCCCGCTTCGTCGGCGACTTCCGCTCGGCCGACCGCGAGTGGGCCGAGGCCCAGGGCTTCGGCGACCGGCTCGAGCTGATCCCCTACGTGCCGCGCGGCCGCTCGCTCGAGCTGCAGCGCGAGTCGGATGCGCTGCTGCTGCTGATCCCCGACGCGGGCGGGCGCGGCAAGGGCGTCCTCAGCGGCAAGGTGTTCGAGTACCTCGCCGCCGAGCGCCCGGTGCTGGCCGCCGTGCCGCCCGACGGCGCCGCGGCCGCGCTGATCCGCGAGACGGGCGCCGGCGTCGTCGCCGCCCCCGACGACCCCGAGGCGCTGCGCGCCGCCCTCGCCGGCCTCGTCGCCCGCTGGCGGGCTGGCACACTCGACTCCGTGCAGCTCTCGCCGGAGTGGAAGGAGCGCCTCTCGCGGCGCACCAACGTGCGCGACCTGGCTGCGCTGCTCGGCAGGGTCTCCGCCGCGGGAGGGCGCCGGTGAGCGCCGTTGCCGCGTCCTCGCCCACGTCCGCGACGGCCCGCTCGCGCGACGCCGTCGCCGCCCTCCGCGCGACGCGCGTCATCGATGGCCTCTTCCTGCTCACCCTCTTCACCGTCACCTTCGAGAAGCTGCGCTGGGAGGTCGCCGGCACCGTCAGCTTCAGCGACATCTCGGCTCTCATCTTCCTCGGCGTCTGGGGTCTGAGCCTCCCGGGCCGTGCGCGGCGCCCGCAGCCGCGGACGCTCGCCGTCGTCCTCGTCTTCTTCGCGCTGCTGGCCCTCGTCTACCTGCTCGGCTACTTCGACCTCGCCGTCGGCGACGCGACGAGCCAGTTCTCGAAGGGCATCGTCAAGTGGGCGATTCACTTCGCCTTCCTCGCCGTCGGCGTGGCGCTGCTCGCGCAGCGGGGGCAGAGGTTCTACTGGCGCTGCCTCGGCTGGTTCTGCGCCGGCCTCTTCGTCAACTGCGTCTACGGCGTCGTCCAGCTGGTCGTCGCCCAGGCGGGGTACAACCTCGACTCGCTCGTCCTCAACCGCATCACCGGCGGTGCCAGCTCGATCAACATCTACGGCGCCGTCAACGGGTCGAGCGTCTTCCGGCCCAACGCCCTCACCGGCGACCCCAACCATCTGGGGATCATGCTCGTCATCCCGCTGCTCGTGCTGACGCCGCTCTGGCTGCGCATGGAGCGCTCGAACCGCTGGTACCGGCGGCTGCCCTGGCTGATCGGCTTCATGCTGATCATCCAGATCGCGACGCTCTCGCGCAGCGGCCTGCTGGGGCTGGCGCTCGGCGTGCTCGTCCTCGCCATCCCCTACCGGCGGAAGTTCCGCTCGGCGCAACTGCTGAAGCCGCTCGCCGCAGTCGTGCTGGTGCTCGCGGCGGTCGTGGCCAGCCGGCCGCACTTCTTCCTGGTCGTCGCGCGCAGCCGCATCGCCTCCGGCGACCGATCGTCGAACGCGCACTTCGGTGTCTACGACTTCGTCCCGCAGGTGCTCCACTCGGATCCCCTGTTCGGGCTCGGCCTGAACACCTTCTCGGTGCTCTACGAGGAGGTCACGGGCAAGACGAACTGGGGGCCGCACTCCTACTACGTCGCCCTGATCGTCGAGACCGGCCTGATCGGCACCGTGGTCTACGCCGCCTTCATCCTCTACGTCTACTCGCGGCTGAAGGCCCTGCGCCGGCGCGGCGCCTGGCTCGCCTCGACGGGCGACCCGCTGGCGGCGCGCGTGCGGCCGCTGGCCTGGGGGATGACCGCCGCGCTCGCGGCGACAATGCTCGCCAACGTCTTCTACCTGACGATGCAGTCCTACTACTTCTACGTCTTCGTGGCCCTCGCGGTGGCGGCGCCGGTCGTGTTCGGGCGGCGCGCCGCCTCGCCCGACGCGCCGCGGCGGGCGTAGGGGCGGGTCTGATGCCGGGCGCGACGCCGGGCGCGGGGCTGCGCGTCGTCGTCCTCAGCACCTCCTACCCGCGGACGGCAGGCGACGTCGCGGGCATCTTCGTGCGCGACGCCGTGGAGCGGCTGCGGGCCGCAGGGGTCGAGGTCGAGGTGGTGTCGCCCGCGTCGTTCCGGCACTTCGGGCTGGCGTACGGCTCCGGCATCGTCGGGAACCTGCGGGCGGCGCCGTGGAAGCTCCTGCTCGTGCCGGCGTTCCTGGCGGCGTTCGCGCTGGCGGCGAGGCGGGCGGCGCGGGGCGGCGGCGCGGGCGGCGACTCCGGGGCGAGCGCCGCCGCCGGGGGCGCTGCCGCGGCCCGGCCCGCCGACGTCGTGCACGCGCACTGGCTGGTGTTGGCGCTGCCGGCGCTGGCCACCGGGCGACCGCTCGTGCTGCAGCTGTGGGGCACCGACGTCGAGCTGGCGCGGCGCGCGCCCTGGCTCGCGCGGCTGCTCGTGCGGCGGGCGCGGGTCGTGGTGTGCGCGTCGCGGGCGCTCGCCGACGCGGCGCGCGAGCTGGGCGCCCGCGACATCCGGGTGATCCCCAGCGGCATCGACCTGCCGCCGCAGGCGGGGCCGGGCGGGTCGCCGCCGCCGCCCGCGGAGCCCGCGCACGTACTCTTCGTGGGGCGCCTGTCGCCGGAGAAGGGAATCGTCGAGCTGCTGGCGGCAGCGGCTGCGGCACCGGCCGGCGCGGCGCGCCCCGCCCGCCCCGCCATCCCGCTCGTCGTCGTCGGCGACGGGCCGCTGCGCCCGCGGGTACCGCAGGCCCTCGGCTTCATCCCCAACGCCGAGCTCGGCCCGTACTACGAGCGTGCGGCGGTCGTCTGCTGCCCGTCGCTGCGCGAGGGCTTCGGCGTCGCGTGCCTGGAGGCGATGGCGCACGGCCGGCCGGTGGTCGCGAGCGCCGTCGGGGGGCTGCTCGACCTGGTCGAGGACGGTGTGACGGGGCTGCTCGTGCCGCCGGGCGACCCGATCGCGCTCCGCGCGGCGCTGGAGCGGCTGCTAGGCGACCCGGCGCTGCGCGAGCGGATGGGCGCGGCGGCACGCGAGCGGGCGCGGGAGCGGTTCTCGTGGGCGGCGGCGACGGCGGCGACGCTCCTGGCCTATCGGGCGGCCGCTAGCTGAAGCTCCGATGCGGGCGCCGGCGAGCTCACCGGCGCAGCGGTAGCGTCCTGTCCGGCGTCTCGCCGCGCAGGAAGGTGCGGCACCACCACTCGAACGAGAGCAGGGACCAGATCAGAAGCCGACGGTTGGCCCGGCCAGAGCAGTGCTCGTCCAGTACACCGGCGACATACCCCGGGTCGAGGAAGTCGTAGATGGCCGCCTTGCGGTCGCGCAACAACCTGTTGATGTAGTCCACGCTCTCTCCCCGGAACCAGCTGGCGTCGGGGGCGCTGAACCCCTGCTTGGGCCGCCCGGCGACGTGGCTGGGAACGATGGTGGACATGGCCTGGCGAAGGATCGCCTTGCCTTCGGCCGTCTGCCTCTCGTAGAGGTAACGCTTGCCCACCGTGTTCTCGTCCGGGCGCGGCACCGTTCCGGACTTCGGGAGCTTGAGGCGGGTCGGGATCCGCAGGGCGAGGTCGACGAGTTCGTTGTCGAGGAACGGCACGCGGGTCTCGAGGGCGTGCGCCATGCTGAGCTTGTCCTCGACGACCAGCAAGCCGTGAAGGAAGGTCTTCAGCTCGAAGTACAACGATGCCTCGACGCAACTCTCCGCCGTGTCCAGGCCACCGTGCCAGCCGTCGAGCACGCCGCGGAACGCGTCGAATGCCGACTCGTCCCCCAGCGCGCGCAGCGTGTCCGGCGAGAAGAGGCGCGTCTTGTCCTCGTCGGGCACGAGCCGCTGCCAGAACGCGTAGTAGCCGCCGAGGAACGCCTCCCGACCGCCGCCGGCGTCGCCGTGGAAGTAGCGCCACGGATATCCGCCGAACAGCTCGTCGCCGCCGGCGCCCGAGAGCACTACCTTCACGAACTTGCTTGCGAGCCGGGCGACGTAGTAGTTCGGATAGCACTGTCCGACGCGAAGGTCCTCGAGGTGCCAGACGAGCTCCGGCAGTACCCATTCCATGTCGCCCGCGTGTAGGACAACCTCGTAGTGCTCGGTCTTGAGCAGGTTTGCGAGCGCCTCGGCCTCGTCGCGCTCATCGAAGCTGATCTCCAGGCCCGAGGCCGAGGACATGTCGAATCCGGCGGTGAAGGTCGAGAGCCGCGGCACGTGCCCCGCAGCGATCGAGACGAGCGAACTCGAGTCGATGCCGCCGCTCAGGTACCCCCCCACGGGCACGTCGCTGACGAGTTGCCTGGCGACCGCCTGCCGGAACGTCGTGGCCACGCGCTCCTCGAGCTCCTTCTGATCGGCTCGAGAGCCGTCGTCGCTGAAGACGTAGTCCCAGTAGCGCTCCGGGCGGGGCGTCCTGCCGCTGCCTGGCTCGACCGCCATCCGGGTACCCGGGGGCAGTAGCCGGACGCCCTCGAACAGCGTCCGGTCGGTGAAGACGTTCTGGAACGTGAAGTACTCGTTCAGCGCGCCGACGCAGACGTCACGGTGCACCTTCGGGTGCTCGAGGAGCGCCTTTATCTCGGAGGCGAACAGCAGGGTGCGGCCGTCGCACCACCAGTAGAGCGGTTTCACGCCGTAACGGTCGCGGGCCAGCAGCAACCGACGGCGCCGGCGGTCCCACACGGCGAAGGCGAACATCCCGTTGAACCGCTCGACGCATGCGTCGCCCCACTCCTCGTAGGCGTGGACGATCACCTCGGTGTCGGTGCGCGAGTGGAAGCGGTGGCCGCAGCCCTGAAGCTCCAGGCGGAGCTGCTGGAAGTTGTAGATCTCGCCGTTGTGGATGACGGCAACCTGGCCGTCCTCGCCGGTCATCGGTTGCCGGCCGGCATCCGTCAGGTCGATGATCGAGAGGCGCCGGTGCCCGAGCCCGACCGGGCCGTCGACCAGTGTTCCCTCGCCGTCAGGACCGCGGTGGGCGAGGGCGTCCGCCATCCGGCGGATCAACTCGCCGCCGACCGGGTCACCGTCGAGGTGCAGGATCCCTGCGAGCCCGCACACGGCTACGCCCGGCGCCGAGCGTGAAGCGTGTAGGCGGCCGGCTCCTGGTCGTGGAGCCGCAGCACTTCGAGCCCGGCGGCGACGCACCAGCCGCGGATCTCCTCCTCGGTGTGCCGGTGCGCGTACGTCGGGTGATACCAGTCGAAGTTGATGTGCAGGTTCTCCTCGAACGACCACGCCGGGTTCCAGAAGAGCTTCGCGAAGTTCCAGTAGATGAGGCGCTGCACGTCCTGGCGTCCGGCGCTGATACCAAGGAGAGGCACGTCCTCCGGCACGTCGATCTCGACATTCAGCTCTGCGAGTGCCTGGCCGAGACGCGTCAGCGGCCGCAGCGCCTCCCACGCCTCGTCGGGCGACAGCGGCGCGACCAGCGACCGGACGTAATCGTCGGTGAACTCGCGCACTGGCGCCTTCTTGCGATAGATGTACGCGAACAGCTCGCCGCCGGGGCGCAGGAGTCGCGCGACCGCGTGGAATGCCCGTTCCGTGGACGGCGTGTGGTGCAGGACGCCCTCTGTGAACACCGCGCCGAACGAGCCGTCGGCGAACGGGAGGTCGAGAACGTCGGCCTGCACAAAGTGGGTGCCACGGATGTGGCCGATTCGGCTACGTGCGACATCGATCGCGCCGGAGATATCGGCGCCGACCCACTCGCCGGTCCACTCGTCGTCGAGCCAGAGCGAGCTGGAGAACCCGCTGCCGCAGCCCGCGTCGAGCACGAGGCCATGCGCCGCGAAGGCGTTGCGGACATCAGCTGCCGACTCGAAGCCGTAGCGCTCGATCTGCCAGGCCCTCGAGGTCACGGCCATCGGGCCATCGTCGTAGCTGTCCACCTTGCCCCACTTGAAGCCGAAGCTGTCCGCGGTCTGGATCTGGCCCGCGTCGTCGGTACGCACGAAGCGGGGGATGCCGTCGACGATCGGGTACCGGTGGCCGTCGGCCGCGGTGAGCATCCCCTCGACGATCTCGCCGTCAGCGCGGCGGCCACTCTCGAGCGTCAGCGCGCCGTGATCGCCGGGGGCCACCAGCAGATCGAGCAGGATGTCACGCATGGAGGGCCACCGGTGACGAGGCTATCGCAGGAGCTCGGTCAGGGTCAGCACCTCGGGCTGTGGCTCGACGCCCTGCAACACCTTCTCCTTCAGCCGGTCGCCGAATGCGGTACTGGTGACGAAGATGTGACTCGCAGGCCGGACCTGCAGGTCGGTGAAGTTCTCCACGGGCACGGGGAAGCCGTCGAAGTAGCGCCCATGGATGCCGGGGTCGTCGTCGAAGAAGCGGATGCCGTCAGTGCGACCGAGTGTCGAGAGGTATGCGATGGCCCGCAGCGGGACGTAGAAGCCGGGTGCGTCAGCGGCCTCGTCTGCCCGCTGCAGGAAGGCTGTGAAGCGGCGGACGGCGCGTTCGACGCGCTCGCAAAACCGGTCGAACTTCTCGGTGTCGGCCAACGCGGCGGCGTCCGGCGGGGCGGCGTGCTGGGTGGGGTCAGCGACCGCCGCGCAGTAGAGAACACCGCCGTACCCACCCTTCTCCAGCGCGAGCACGCGGAAGCCGGCGGCCTCCACCGTCCGTCGTAGCGAGTCGCGGTCGAAGAAGTTGAGGTGCTCGTGGATCACCATCGAGATGTCACCGAGCGCAATGCTCTCGGTCGCGTCGGGCACGGCGATCAGCAGGACGCCGCCGGCGGCGAGATCGTGGTGGTGCGCGGCGAGAAAGGCGACGGGGTCGGCGACGTGCTCGAGCACGTCGTAGTGGAACACGGCGTCAACACGCGCGTCGGGGCGCACGGTGGGGTAGAAGCCCGGCATGACCTCGATCTCGAGCCGCGCTGCCTCGCGCGCGGCTACCGGGCTCGGGTCGATCCCGACCACGCGAAAGCCGCGCCGCCGGAGGTATGACAGCAGGTAGCCGCCCCCGCAGCCGATCTCCAGCACGCGCGGCGCACCCGCCGGGTCGAGCACGCTTTCGATGAAGCCGATCACATCGTTGCCGTAGGCCTCGGCAAGGGCGTGGCCTTCCTGGAGGTAGCCGACGTTCCAGTCCTCCCGGTAGATCGTCTCCAGGCACTCCAGAACCCTTGGATTCCGTTCCTGGACGATCAGGCCGAGGGTCGCGTCGAAGGTGAAGGCGAACGGCAGGAAGTCGGGCACCGGGCTCGGCCGGCCGGGCAGGTCGGACATCCGCCAGTAGAAGGCAATGTCACCCAGCCGTAGCGGGGGGTGGTAGTATCGTCTGGCCTGCACGACCGGAGCATCCTAGCCTTCGCCCCTGCAGGTGCCCGCGGTCCGCCTCGACGATGCCCAGGGAAACGGTAGAGAGGACTGCTCCCCCGGCGGGGCCTCCAGCAGCGCCACCCGCCGACGAGGGTGTGGTGATCACGATCGACATCGACTGGGCGCCTGACGCGGTGGTCGATGCGGTTGCTGCCGTGCTCATCGAGCACCGCGTTCGTGCCACCTGGTTCGTGACGCATGCTGGCGCCTCGGTCGAGCGATTGCGCGAGCACGACGATCTCTTCGAGCTCGGGAGTCACCCCAACTTCACGGCGGGCTCGACGCACGGCGTGGAGCCACGCGAGGTGCTGCGACATTGTGCCGAGCTCGTGCCGGGTGCCCGGGTCATGCGCACACACGGTCTGCACCAGTCGAGCGGCCTGCTCACGCTCGCGCAGCGGGAGATCGGGGTCGAGATCGACGCGTCGCTCTTTCTGCCGCATACGGCGGGGCTTGCGCCCATCGACCTCTGGACGGACGCCGGACGGCTCATCCGCGTGCCGTATCTCTGGGAGGACGACGCCGAGATGTTCAGGCCGGCGCCGATCTGGCGGCTCGAGCCGCTCCTGGCGCTCGGCGACGGGCTGCGGGTGCTCGACTTCCACCCGATTCACGTCTTCCTCAACTCGTCGTCGCTGGCTCCGTACCGCGCGCTCAAGGCGCGATACCCGCGTTTCCGCGATGTCGCGGTCGGGCAGATCGACGATCTCGTCGCGACGGGAGAGGGGACGGCCACGCTCTTCTCGGCGGCCGTTGCTTTCCTCGCGGACCGCGGCGGCGGACGGACGGTCAGCGAGGTAGCCGACCGCTCGCCTGACCCCGCCACCGGCGTTTCCGAGGAGGGCGAATGCGCTTTGCGGCGCTAGGTCGGACGCACCTCCTGTACGACGCGATCGAGGCCTGTGTGGCCGCCGGTCACGAGTGCGTCGCCATCGCGACTGCCGCGCCGGCGCCGGAGTACCTCCGCACCGAGGCGGACTTCCGCGACCTCGCCGCCCGGCTCGGCTGCGTGTTCCTCGACTGTGGCAGCCGGCTCGACGGTGAGGAGCGGGGCGTGCTCGCGCGGTCGCAGGCGGACATCGCGATCAGCGTCAACTGGCCGGTCATCCTCCCGCAGGAGACGCGAGAGCTGTTTCCTCACGGCGTCCTCAACGCGCACGCCGGTGACCTGCCGCGCTACCGCGGCAACGCCTGTCCGAACTGGGCGATGCTCCAGGGTGAGTCGCAGGTGGTCGTCGTCGTGCACGCGATGGTCGATGATCTCGACGCGGGGCCCGTGCTGCTGCGCCGCGAATTTCCGCTCGACGAGCGGACGTACATCGACGATGTCTATGCGTTTCTGGAGCGCGCTGTCCCGGAGCTGTTCGTGCAGGCCCTCACGGCGATTGCAGCCGGGTCGGTCCGCTGGGAGCCGCAGCCGGACGACCCGGCGCTCGCCCTCCGCTGCCTGGCGCGGCGGCCCGAGGACGGCCTCATCGGCTGGGACCGTCCCGCGGTGGAGCTGGCGCGGCTCGTGCGTGCGTCGGCAGAGCCCCTTGCCGGCGCCTTCGCCTACCTCGACGGGCGGCGCATCACGATCTGGCGTGCTCGCGCCGAGGCCGCGGTGGGGTTGCTGGGAGTTCCCGGGCAAGTGGCCGCCGTGAGACCGTCCGGCGAGGTGGCGGTGCTCACCGGTGATGGCGTGCTGGTGATCGAGACCGTCGAGGTGGAAGCGCTCGACGGCGTTGTCGGCTCGACCGCTGCCGGGCGACGCGCGGCGGGCGACGTCATCCGCTCGTCTCGCCAGCGCTTCGATGGGCCGGCCGCAGCGCTCCTGCGCCTGCAGGCGCGTGTCTCGGCACTCGAGGCGGTCGCCCTGGCGGTCGAGGCCGCCGTCCGTCCACCGGTGAGCTGACGGCTCAGTGCTTCTCGAGCTTGTGCCAGAGGTCGGTGATGACGTCGGTCTGGAAGAAGACCCCGGGCGAGGCAAGTACGCCGGCGGTGACGAGGTTGCCGAGCTCGAGCGCGGTCATGCCGTTGCGGAGCGTGTCGACGAGCGCCGCATTGCGTACGGACGGCATCGGGAACCCCGCCTTCAGGTGCTCGGCACGGCAGAACAGGACACGATTCTCTGTGGTGAGTGCGCCGGTGGCTCGTAGCTCGGCGAGGGCGATCTGCTCGGCCTGCTCGACCGTGACTCCGGCGGAAGGATCGAGGAGGAGCTCGACCGTCGCCGGCTCGCCGCCGTTGCGTGCAGCTCCCGAGCAGTAGCCGGCCGGCGTCGTCACGCGGTACGTCGACGTCCCGGGCTCGAACGAGTAGTAGTAGTGGAGGTCGCCGACGGCGAGTGGGCCTTCCGTGGCGATGCAGACGACGCTCGTCACCGATGCCGGATCGGGGCGCCCAGGCAGTGGCACGCCACCCAGCGCGGCGAGCGCGGGCAGCCCCGCGGTCCAGACGAGGAGGTCGACCGCGGAGACGCGCTCGGTGGTCGTGCCGAGGCGCAGCTCGAGGCTTCGCACGGCTCCGCCGTCGGCCACCAGATCGCCGATCTCGCAGCCCACCACGATGCGCGCCCCGGCGGCGAGCAGCCGTCGCTCCAACGCTGCCAGCACCCGGAACATGCCGTACTGACGTGGATAGAACGTTCGCCGCCCCGATGAACGGCCCGGAGGAAGCGTGCGCTGCTCGGGGTAGCCGACCACGGCGCGTAGCCCAGCCTCGGTCTCGGTGCGCAGAAGCGCCTCCTCCTCGTCCCAGAGCAGCACTCGGTCCAGCGGCACGATGCGGGCTGCCAGCGGCGACAGATCCGCCCCGGGGCGCCGGTAGAGCTTGCGCATAGCCGGCTCGAACACCAGGGCGGTGAGCGCCGGGCCGAAGCGACGCTCGAAGTACTCGGCGGCACTCGCAGCGGCGGTCGCGCCGGGGTGCCGTGGCGCTGGAGTGGCAGCTGCACGCTCGATGATCTCGGCCGTGAAGCGCGCCCGATCGTCGGCCGGCAGGTCGCGCAGGTCGACATACGGCGAGTTGCGCTGGAGGCGGCCGCGGGCGTACACCCCGGCGAGATCGCGGCTATTGCCTGCGGAGATTTCCCATTCGTCGGCGGGCAGTAGGCCGAACAGGAACGCGTCGAGCCTGGCGATGCTGGTCTCGAACATCGTGTGCATCCCGTAGTCGAAGCGGCCCCACTCGCCGTGGTCGAACGCACGCAGTAGCCCGCCGATCTCCGGCTCTCGCTCGACGAGCACGACCTCGTGGCCGCGCTCGGCGAGAACGACACCTGCGATCAGCCCGGTGATGCCGCCACCTGCGACGACCGTTGCCCCCATCAGCCTGCTGCTTCCAACAGGTGGAACGGGTACGCGAAGTACAGCGGGTAGGCCGCCGTGAGCTCGGCTGGCGAACGCCTCTCCACCGAGCTGTCATTCACCGCGGTCGCGTACCGGTACTCGCGCTCCTGCGTTCCCCAACGGCGCTTGAACTGGTACAGCCCGTCCTGGGTCAGCCACGTGCCGCCCCAGTTCCAGGTGCGATAGCCGGCGCGCGCCGCATCGGTCATCGCCTGGAAGATGATCAGGCTCAGAGGCTGCCGCACCCGGTGCTCGTGGACGATCGCGGGCATGAAGTACTCGACAAAGTCGCCGTGGTACAGCGTCAGCAGCGCAGCCACCGGCTCACTCCGCTCGCGGGCCACGTAGATCCGATATCCGCTGCCCGGCAGCAGCGTCGCCGCCACCGCTGCATAGAACGAATCCGGCTTCGGCACGCGCCCGACGGCTGTCATCGTCTCCTCGTGGATGCGCTGTAGCACGGCCCAGGCGTCGTTCTCGACCGTGACCGTGAAGCCCTGACCGGCACCCTTGCGCACGAGGTTGCGCGCTTTCTGGTGATAGCTCGCCATGAGCCCCCCCCCGGGATCTGCGGGCGCGCCGGGGACGTCGAGAGGCGTGTACTGGGCGACACGTCTGTCGACGGCGTCCGCCCGGAGCCCTGCAAGGCCGTCGTCTGAGCCGAACGGGTTCCCGATGACAGTCGCGGTGAGCACCTGCGGCTCGCTCGCGCGGGCGTGGTACGCGTCGAGCAACGCCGTGTGGGCGGCGGGGCTGTCGGCGACGATGCCGCCGTGGCTTCCGTAGAAGGGAAGCGAGTTGACCACCTCACCGTAGGGCCCACCACGCGCGAACAGAGGCAGGATGCCTTTCACCGCTCCATCGGAAGCTACCGCCACGCGGTACTCGGCGGCGCCATCCACCATGCGCAGCAGCAGGTCGCGGTATGCCAGGGTGTAGTAGACGGGTAGCTCGCGGTGCGCGGCGACGAAGGACTCCCAGCCGGGCTCGGTGGTCGCCGAGAGCCGCTCGACGCGCATCAGCCGCTGGTCTCGAAGACGTTCTCCGGGCGACGCACACGGTCGTCGCGCCAGACGGTCAGCGTGTACTCGTAGGGTAACGCCGCATGGTCGACCGTGAACCGCCGCGAGAGGCTGCCGACGACGAAGCTCAGCAGCCGACCGAGATCCTGATGGTGTGAGGCCTCCTGCGCGAAGTCGGCGAACGGTGTCTGGAAGTTCACCGCGAGCGCGCGGCGAGATCTCGCGAAGAGCTGCTCGAGAACGTCGAACACGATCGTCTCGTGCCCCCGCACGTCATCCACATAGCGAATGTTGAAGACGCCCGAGAGCACGGTGTAGTCGAACTCGCCGACGACATCGGCCGGGCCGCCGACGAGTTGGAATCTCGCCCCGGGGTTCGCGCGACGGGCATGCTCGACGTACTCCTCGAGCATGTCGGCACCCGTGTAGCGGGCCTGCGGGTGGCGCTCGGCAAGCCATGTCCGCATGTGCCCGAGGCCACAGCCGTAGTCGAGCAGGTCGAACACGGGGACATCAATGGCAGCGGTGAGCGCCTGCCAGCGCAGCTCCTGGCGGCCCTTGGGCCAGAACACTCCGGCAGGCGAGTCGCCGTGCCTCCGGAACTGCTCGCGGTACAGCGACCGGACGCGGTCGAATGGATGGAGGCGTGCTTCGCCCGGGCTCATTGGGCTGATGCGAGTCAGGCCGCGTGCGCGGCGACCAGCGCCTCACACACCGTGTCCTGTTCGCCATCCGTCATCTGCGGGAAGAGCGGCAGCGCGAGGCTGACCTGCTCGGCGATTGCGGCGGCGGGGAAGTCGCCGGGCCGGAACCCGTACTTCTCCCGGTAGAGGCCCTGGAGTGGCGGCGCGTGCGTGCCGGGCCGCGTGGCGATGCCCTGAGCCTCGAGGCGCGCCATCAGCGCGTTGCGCCGGTCGTTGAGCGCTGCCAGGTTGTCGAGCGTCGGCTCCTCGGCCGCGTACACGCCGACGTACGCCTGGTAGCCGTGGATGCTGCCGGCGGGGATCTGCTGTGGGCGGAACCAGTCGAGCCCGGCGAGCAGCTCGTCGTAGCGGGCGGCACGGGCGCGGCGGCCGGTGAGGATCATCTGGGCGCGGTCGAGCTGCGCGCAGCCAAGCGCCCCCTGGATGTCGGTCATGCGGAAGTTGAACCCGAGCACGTCGTAGTCGGAGAGCAGGAACGAGCCCCGGCTGTGGTGGCGGTCGTGGTCGGAGCGGGATGCGCCGTGATCGCGCAGCGAGCGGGACAGGCGCTCGAGCTCGGGGTCGGCCGTCGTGATCATTCCACCCTCGCCCGTCGTGATGGACTTGCGTGGGTGGAAGCTGAAGCAGCCGGCCTCTCCGAAGGTGCCCGCGTGGCGGCCGTGGTACCAGGTGCCGAAGCCGCAGGCGGCGTCCTCGACGACCCACAGCTTGTGCCGGTGCGCCAGCTCGAGCACTGGATCCAGATCGGCGGCTCCACCGAAGAGGTGCACGGGGATGATGCCGACCGTGCGTGGCGACACCAGCGAGGCCAACAGGGCCGTGTCAAGATTGAACGAGGCGAGGTCGATGTCGCAGAACACCGGGGTCGCGCCCATGTACTCGACGACGTTGGCGGTGGCGACCCACGTGAACGACGGGACGATCACCTCGTCCCCGGGCTTCAGTCCGAGCGCGGCGACCGCGATGTGCAGAGCCGTCGTACAGCTTGACGTGGCGACGGCGGAGCTCGCCCCCGTGATCGCCGCGAAGCTGTCCTCGAACTTCTTCACGTAGGGACCCTGGACGACCCAGCCAGTCTCGAGCGGGAGCTGGACGGCGCGCAGCTCCTCCTCCC
>CANFDS010000056.1 GCA_947445525.1 Actinomycetota bacterium
GAGCAGCGCATCAGGCATGCCGAGAACCAGCTCGGCGTCGCCACCGGCGCCCGCTAGCGCCGACTCTGGTTCCGGGTGAGGCCGGCCGTCCCGTCAGGGGCGGTCGGCTAACCTTTCGAGACGGCCGGCCGGCCCTTCGGCAAGGAGTCCTCACCATCGTCCCCACTGTCGCAGAGCGCATCAGATCGATCGCCCGCGAGCGCGTCATCGTGCTCGACGGCTCCTGGGGCGTGCTGCTGCAGGCTCGCGGGCTGACCGAGGCGGAGTTCCGCGGCGAGCGCTTCGCCGAGCACACGCACGACGTCAAGGGCGATCCCGACCTGCTCAACCTGACGCAGCCGGCAGTCATCTCGGAGATCCACAACGCGTACTTCGAGGCCGGCGCCGACATCACGACGACGAATACGTTCACGGCGACGTCGATCGGCCAGGCCGACTACGGCCTCGAGGGCGCTGCGTACGACATGAACGTGGCGGGCGCGCGCCTGGCGCGCGAGGCCGCCGACGCCTGGACGGCGCGCACGCCCGACCGGCCGCGCTTCGTCGCCGGCGACGTGGGGCCGCTCAACGTCACCCTCTCGCTCTCGCCGAAGGTGGACGACCCCTCGTTTCGCACACACACCTTCGACCAGATCGTCGAGACGTACTCCGAGCAGATCCGCGGCCTGCGCGACGGTGGCGTCGACCTGCTACTGATCGAGACGATCTTCGACACGCTCAACAGCAAGGCGGCGATCGTCGCGGCCAAGCAGGTCGCGCCCGAGCTGCCGCTGTGGATCTCGATGACGGCCACCGACCTCTCGGGGCGGACGCTCTCGGGGCAGACGGTGGAGGCGTTCTGGCTCTCGGTGGAGCATGCCGAGCCGCTGATCGTCGGCATCAACTGCGCGCTCGGTGCCGAGCAGATACGGCCGTTCGTCGCCGAGCTGGCGCGCATCGCGCCGACGCTCGTCGCCTGCCACCCCAACGCCGGCCTGCCGAACCCGTTCGGTGGCTACGACGAGACGCCGCACGTCACCAGCGGCACGCTGCGCGAGTTTGTCGACGCCGGCCTGCTCAACATCGTCGGCGGCTGCTGCGGCACCCGTCCCGAGCACACGCGCGCGATCGCCGAGGTCGTCGCCGGAGTGCCACCGCGCGCCGTGCCGGAGCCGTCGCAGGTCACGCGCTTCTCCGGCCTCGAGCCATTTGCGATCACCCCGGACACGGGCTTCGTGCTGGTGGGCGAGCGCACCAACGTCACCGGCTCGGCGCGCTTCCGCAAGCTCATCGAGGCCGACGACTACCAGACCGCGCTGGAGGTCGCGCTCGAGCAGGTGCGCGGCGGCGCCAACCTGCTGGATGTGAACATGGACGCCGACCTGCTCGACTCCGTGCAGGCGATGACGCGCTTCCTCAACCTCGTCGCGACCGAGCCGGAGATCGCGCGCGTGCCGATCATGATCGACAGCTCGCGCTGGACGGTAATCCAGGCCGGCCTGCGCTGCATCCAGGGCAAGGGCGTCGTCAACTCGATCTCTCTCAAGGAGGGCGAGGCCGACTTCCTCGACAAGGCCCGCGAGGTGCGCCAGTTCGGGGCCGTCGTCGTCGTCATGGCGTTCGACGAGCTGGGCCAGGCCGAATCCGCGCAGCGCAAGGTGGACATCTGCGGCCGCGCCTACGACCTGCTCGTCCACGAGGTCGGGTTCCCGCCCGAGGACATCATCTTCGACCCGAACATCCTTGCCGTCGCCACCGGCATCGAGGAGCACAACGGCTTTGCGAAGGCGTTCATCGAGGCGATCCCGCTGATCAAGGCGCGCTGCCCCGGCGTCCACATCTCGGGGGGCGTGTCGAACCTCTCGTTCTCGTTCCGCGGCAACGA
The DNA here is from genome assembly GCA_947445525.1 of Actinomycetota bacterium. Taxonomy (GTDB): domain Bacteria; phylum Actinomycetota; class Thermoleophilia; order Gaiellales; family Gaiellaceae; genus CANFDS01. Next base: position 1,865 of record CANFDS010000056.1, read on the forward strand.
CCAGGTGCGCGAGGCGATGCACTCGGCCTTCCTCTTCCACGCGATCCGCGCGGGAATGGACATGGGCATCGTCAACGCCGGCCAGCTCGTCGTGTACGAGGACATCGGGGCCGTGCTGCTCGAGCACGTCGAGGACGTCATCTTCGACCGGCGCGCCGACGCGACCGAGCGCCTGGTCACGCTCGCCGAGTCGGTCAAGGGCGGGGGTACCAAGCGCGAGCTCGACCTGGCGTGGCGTGACGCGCCGGTGGGCGCGCGGCTGACGTACGCGCTCGTCCACGGTGTCGTCGACTTCATCGAGGTGGACACCGAGGAGGCCCGGCTCGAGCTGCCGCGCCCGCTCGACGTGATCGAGGGCCCGCTGATGGACGGGATGAAGGTTGTCGGCGATCTGTTCGGCGCCGGGAAGATGTTCCTGCCGCAGGTCGTCAAGAGCGCCCGCGCGATGAAGCGCGCCGTCGCCTACCTCGAGCCGTACATGGAGGACGAGAAGGCCGGCGGCTCGGCGCAGGGCAAGGTGCTGCTCGCCACGGTCAAGGGCGACGTGCACGACATCGGCAAGAACATCGTCGGGGTGGTGCTCGGCTGCAACAACTACGAGGTGATCGACCTGGGCGTGATGGTGTCCGGCGAGCGCATCCTCGACACCGCCCTCGCCGAGGGCGTCCACATCGTGGGGCTGTCCGGGCTGATCACGCCGTCGCTCGACGAGATGGTGAGCGTCGCGCGCGAGATGGAGCGGCGCGGCATCGTGCTGCCGCTGCTGGTCGGCGGCGCGACGACCTCGAAGCAGCACACCGCGGTGAAGATCGCGCCGGCGTACTCGCAGCCGGTCGTGCACGTGCTCGACGCCTCGCGCGTCGTCGGCGTCGTCTCGGCCCTGCGCGACCCGCAGCGGCGTGACGCCTTCGACGCGCAGAACCGGCTCGACCAGGATCGCCTGCGCGAGCAGTACGGGGAGCGGGAGCGCAAGCCGCTGCTGCCGATCGCCGAGGCGCGGGCGAACCCGGTGCCCGTCGACTGGCGGGCCGAGGACGTTGCCACGCCGGCGTTTATCGGCCGCCGGCTGCTCGAGGATATCCCGCTCGAGGAGATCGTCCCGTACATCGACTGGCAGTTTCTCTTCTCCGCCTGGGAGCTCAAGGGCAAGTTCCCGAAGCTCCTCGACGACCCCGAAGTCGGCGCCGTCGCCCGCGAGCTCTACGACTCTGCCCGCGGGCTGCTCGACGAGATCGTTGCGGGCAGGAAGTTGCGCGCGAAGGCGGTCTACGGCTTCTGGCCGGCCGCCGCCGACGGCGACGACGTCGTCCTCTACAGCGACGAGTCCCGCACGGCCGAGCTGGTGCGCTTCCACTTCCTGCGCCAGCAGTCGGCCTACGGCGACGAGCGTTCGAACCGCTGCCTCGCCGACTTCGTGGCGCCGGCCGGCTCCGGGCTGCCCGACCACATCGGCGCGTTCGCGGTGACCGCCGGCATCGGCGTCGACGAGCTCGCCGCCGCCTACGAGGCGGAGCACGACGACTACCACGCGATCATGGTCAAGGCGCTGGCCGACCGGCTCGCCGAGGCGGCCGCCGAGTGGCTCCACGCCCGCGCGCGCCACGAGTGGTACGCGCCGACGGAGCAGCTCAGCGCGGACGACCTCGTCGAGGAGCGCTACCGCGGCATCCGGCCGGCGTTCGGCTACCCGGCGTGTCCCGATCACACCGAGAAGCGAGCGCTCTTCGACCTGCTCGCCGCCGAGCCGGAGGGGATCACCCTCACCGAGTCGTTCGCGATGCTGCCGACGGCCAGCGTCAGCGGCATCTACATCGGGCACCCGCAGGCCCGCTACTTCTCGGTCGGCCGGCTCGGCCCCGACCAGGTGGCCGATTATGCTGCGCGCCAGGGCGTCACGCTCGAGCACGCGCAGCGCTGGCTCTCACCGAACCTCGGCTACGACCCCGACGCGGCGTGACGCGGCACCAACTCGACTGATGCGCACCACGTTGAAGAGAGCCGTCGGTCGCGGCGGCGCCGTCAACGGGAACGACCGGGCGGTGCTGCCGCCGGCCGCACACACCCCCGTCGCCGTTTACCGGCTGCCCGACCCGCCGAAGCGGACGGGCTGGAAGCTTGCCCGGCGCTTCATCGGCTGGTTCGTGCTGGGGGTGGCGATCCTCGCCGTCGGCCTGCTCGGTGGCGCGTATCTCTACTTCCACGAGAGCGTCGCGCAGATCCGCGCGCACACCGTCGACGTCAAGACCGCTCAGAAGCGCCTCGCCATCGCGCTGCCCGGCCAGGCGGCAATCGTCCTGGTGATCGGCTATGACCATCGCGCCGACGAGGGCGACGGCTCGCCGTCGCGCTCCGACACGCTGATGCTGCTGCGGGCCGACCCGGAGACGAGGTCGATCTCGATGCTCTCGCTCCCGCGCGACCTCGTCGTCAACGTCGTCTGTCCCGGCCGTGGCCGAACCCGGCAGAAGATCAACTACGCCTACGCCTGGTGCGGCTCGAAGGGCACGGTGGAGACGGTGAAGGAGCTGACGGGGCTCCCGATCAACTACCTCGTCACCGTCAACTTCCGCGGCTTCAAGCAGGTCGTGAACCGCCTCGGCGGCGTCTGGATCGACATCGACCATCGCTACTACAACAACCAGGGCGGCCCCAACGGCTACGCGAAGATCAACCTGGTGCCCGGCTACCAGCGCCTCACCGGCGGCGCCGCGCTCGACTACGTGCGTTTCCGCCACACCGACTCGGACCTCTTCCGGGTGGCGCGGCAGCAGCAGTTCGTCAAGGCCGTCCGCTACCAGCTCAAGCACAAGTTCAACCTCACGACCCTGCCGTCGATCGTCAACGCGCTCACCCGCAACGTCGAGGTCGGCGTCGGCGGCAGCGGGGAGCTCTCCGGCTCGACGATCCTCTCGTACGCGCGCTTCATCTACCAGCTGCCGGCCGGCGGCTTTTATCAGGCCAAGATCGACGCTGTCAACGGCTTCTCGGAGGTGCGGGCCAGCAGCTCGAGCATCCAGTCGGCCCTCCAGCAGTTCTCGAGCCCCGACACGGGTGCTGCGGCCGCCGCTGCAACAGCAGGCGGCCTCGACGAGAAGCCGAAGAAGGCGAAGGCGCCGACCGTGCCGACGGCAGGCGAGACGACGCTGACGGTGCTCAACGGCAACGGCATCGCCGGGTCGGCCTCGAACGCCAGCTACCTCCTGGGCCAGCGCGGCTACAAGGTCGTGGTGCCGGCATCGGGCAAGCCGGCGAACGCGCCGACCTGGAACTACTTCCGTACCAAGATCTACTTCGACGGCGGGCAGAGCCGCTCGCAGGCCGCGGCGTCCGCGGTCGCCAATCTGTTCGGCGGAGCGGATGTCGAGAAGCTCCCGGCCAGCCTTGCCGGCCTGTCGAGCGGTGCCATGCTGACGGTCGTCGTCGGCCAGACCTTCCACAACACGCTCGCCGCGGGCGCGCCCGTCCGGCGCACCCCGCAGCGGCAGGCGCCGACGCTGCGCACCACCCCGAGCGACGTCGAGGTTCGCCTGCGCGAGGTCAAGCCGACCTTCCGCTTGATGACGCCGACGGTCATCGACGCGAACTCGGTCAGCTCTGGCTCGACGCCGCTGCGCGCCTACGCGCTCGATGCGAAGCACCGCGCGGTGCGGCTCGTCTTCCGTCAGGGCAGCGGCCAGTACTGGGGCATCCAGATGACCGACTGGACGAAGGCGCCGATTCTCAGCGACCGCAGCTTCCGGCGCGTGCTGGGCGGACGGATCTACGACCTCTACTACAACGGCTCACGCCTGCACATGGTGGTGCTGCGCTGGGGTGGCGCCACCTACTGGGTCGTCAACACGCTGCTCGACAACATCTCGAACGAAACGATGTTCGAGATCGCCAAGGGCCTGCGCCCGTTGAGCCGTTCGTAGCCGGTCGGGCGAAGTAGGCTTCCCGACATGCGCATCGGAATCTTCGGGGCGGGGTACGTGGGCCTGGTCACGGGCAGTTGCTTCGCCGACCTCGGCCACGACGTGGTCATCCGGGACATCATCCCGGCGCGCGTCGACGCGCTCCGGGTCGGCAAGGTGCCGATCTTCGAGCCGGGCCTGACCGAGCTGATCGCGGCGAATCGCGACCGGCTCACCTTCACGACCGAGATCGCCGAGGTCGTCGCCGACGCCGACGTGCTCTTCGTCTGCGTCGGCACGCCGCCGACGTACTCCGGCGATGCCGACCTGTCGGCGGTGTGGACGGTCGTCGACGAGCTGCCGCGCGACGACCGCCGCGTCGTCCTCGTCATGAAGAGCACCGTTCCGGTCGGCACCGGCGCCAAGGTGCGCGCCGCCCTCGACGAGCGCGGCCTGACCAATGTCGGCTACGTGTCGAACCCCGAGTTCCTCGCCGAGGGCTCGGCGCTCAAGGACTTCCGCAACCCCGACCGGATCGTGATCGGCTCGTACGAGGACGCCGACGCCGCGGTCGTCGAGAAGCTGCACGCGGACATCATCGCCCCGGTCGTTCGCGCCGACGTCGCCTCCGCCGAGATGGTGAAGCTGGCTTCCAACGCGGCGCTCGCCGTGCGCATCAGCTTCATTAACGAGATCGCCAACGTCTGCGAGCTGACGGGCGCCGACGTGCTGACCGTCGCCGAGGGTGTGGGGCTCGACCATCGGCTGGGCAAGCACTTCCTGCGGGCCGGCATCGGCTTCGGCGGCTCGTGCTTCCCCAAAGACATCTCGGCTCTCAAGCAGCTCGCCGGCAACGTCGGCTACCACTTCCAGCTGCTAGCCGCGGTGATCGAGGTCAACGAGCTGCAGAAGCGGCGCGTCATCGGCAAGCTCCAGAAGCACCTGGGCACTGTGCGCGACCGCAGGATCGCGCTGCTCGGGCTGGCCTTCAAGCCGAACACCGACGACATGCGCGAGGCGCCAAGCCTCGTGCTGGGCGCCCGCCTGCTCGCTGAGGGGGCGGAGGTGCGGGCGTGGGATCCGGTGGCCGACGCCAGCCATCTCCTGCACGGCGCCGTCTTCTGCGACTCGGTGCTGGAGGCGGTTGACGGTGCCGACGCAGCCGTGATCGTCACGGAGTGGGAGGAGCTGAGAGGGATCCTGACCCCCGAGCTGCACGCGCGGATGCGCACGCCCCTGATCATCGACGGCCGCAACCTGCTCGACCCGGCCGCCGCGCGTGCCGCCGGCTTCACGTACGAGGGCATCGGCAGGGCCTGATGCTGACAGCCGTGATCCTGGTGGGCGGCGAGGGCACGCGGCTACGGCCGCTGACCACCCGCACGCCCAAGCCGATGCTGCCGCTCGTCGACCGGCCGCTGCTCACCTACACCTTCGAGCACCTCGCACGCCACGGCGTGGGGCGGGCGGTGCTCTCGTGTGGCTACCTGCCGACGCAGATCGAGGCCCACTTCGGTGCCGGCCACGAGGGCATGGAGGTCGAGTACCGTGTCGAGGACAGCCCGCTCGGCACCGCCGGTGGCATCCGCTATGGCGCCGAGTGCCGCATCGATGGCACCTTTCTGGGCATCAACGGCGACTCGCTGCGCATGGCCGACATCGGCGCGCTGCTCGACTTCCACCGCGAGCAGGGTGCGCTCGGGACCCTGCTGCTGACCCCCGTCGAGGATCCGACCCGCTTCGGCCTCGTGCGGCTCGCGGCTGACGGGCGGGTCGTCGCGTTCCTCGAGAAGCCGAGGCCGGAGGAGATCGACACGAACCTGATCAATGCCGGCCTGTACGTGCTGGAGCCCGAGGTGCTCGACCTGGTCGAGCCTGGCCGCCCGGTATCGATCGAGCGCGACGTCTTCCCGCGCATCGTCGAGCAGGGCCGGCTCTACGGGCTCGCGCTGCCCGGGTACTGGCTCGACGTGGGCACTCCCGAGAGCTACCTCCAGGCGCACCGCGACGTGCTCGAGCGCCAGCTCGACACCGTCGTCGGGGAGCTGCTCGGCGACGACTTCCTCTTCGTCGACCCCACGGCGCATGTCGCAGCAGGCGCGCACGTCGTCCCGCCTGCCTTCATCGCGGCCGGTGCCGTCGTCGAGGCGGGTGCCCGTATCGGCAGCCGGGCTGTGATCGCTGCAGGCGCGCGGATCGGCGTCGGCTGCGTCGTCGAGGACGCCGTGATCGGCGCGGGCGCAACGCTCGGCCGGGCCGTCCAGGTGCACGGCGCGCTCGTCGGCGAGGGAGCGACGGTCGGCGACGGCTGCAGCATCCGTGCGCTGGCGGTCGTGGGCCCAGGCGCCAGGGTGGGCGAGGGTAACATGCTCGATGCCGGAGTGCGGCTCGGCGCCGATGTCGAGCTTGCGCCACGCTCCCTCGCCTTCTGATGACCGATCTCGATCTGCCCATTCCTGCCGGCCTCGAACGCTTCACGTTCGCCACCCGACGCGTCGAGAAGCCGTGGGGCTACGAGCTGATCTGGGCGGAGTCCGAGCACTACGTCGGCAAGATCCTGTTCGTCCGCGCGGGGCAGGCGCTCTCGCTCCAGTTCCACGAGGTCAAGGACGAGACGGTGTACGTCCACGAGGGCAAGGTGCAGTGGGAGATCGGCAACGCGGGTGCCACGGTGCTCGACTTCGAGATCGTCGGGCCGGGCACCTCGTTCCGCATCCGGCCGGGCACGATTCACCGGATGACGGCGATCGAGGACACGCTGATGCTGGAGGTCTCGACCCCGCATCTGGGCGACGTCGTGCGCCTGGAAGACCGCTACGGGCGAGCGGGCAGCTAGCGATCGCCAGCTAGAGATTGCCAAGAGGCTTGATGTGAATTAGCGCCGCCAGCGGGGCTGTCCCGGGCAAAGCCAGGGCGTCACGGCGTCCGCAGGCCAGGCCCGGGGCCTGGGCGAGGAACGACGGGGCGGCATGGCGTCGCGTCCGGGGCGGTAACCGGGGCCGCGGCTAATTCACATCAAGCCTCCAGGTAGAGTCGGCGGCATGGCCAGCGTCTCGAGGTACGACATCAGAGACATCGGCCTGGCGCCCGAGGGCGTGCGCCGCATCGAGTGGGCCGACCGCCAGATGCCCGTGCTGCGCGCCATCCGCGACCGCTTCGCGCGCGACCGTCCGCTGGCCGGCCTGCGCATCGCAGCCTGCCTGCACGTCACTACCGAGACAGCCAACCTGATGCGCACGCTGCAGGCCGGTGGCGCCGACGTGCTGCTGTGCGGCTCGAACCCGCTCTCGACCCAGGATGAGACCGCCGCGGCCCTCGTCGCCGAGTACGGCATCCCCACCTTCGCGATCAGAGGCGAGGATCACGACTCGTACTACGCCCACATCGAGGCGGCGTGCGACCATCGCCCGCAGCTCACCATGGACGACGGCGCCGACGTGATCGGCGTGCTCCACTCGGCGCGGCGCGAGCAGCTCGGCACCGTCATCGCCGGCACCGAGGAGACGACGACGGGCGTTCTCCGCCTGAAGGCGCTCGAGCGTGAGGGCAAGCTCGCCTTCCCGGTGATCGCGGTCAACGAGGCGCAGACCAAGCACCTGTTCGACAACCGCTATGGCACCGGGCAGTCGACCCTCGACGCGATCATGCGCTCGACCAACACGCTGATCGCAGGCACGAGGTTCGTCGTGGCGGGCTACGGCTGGTGTGGCCGTGGGGTCGCCCTGCGCGCCCGGGGCATGGGGGCGCAGGTGATCGTCACCGAGGTCGAGCCGGTGAAGGCGCTCGAGGCCGTCATGGACGGCTTTGCGGTGATGCCGATGCTGGAGGCCGCGTCGATCGGCGACATCTTCGTCACCGCCACCGGCGACAAGCACGTGCTTGCCGGCCGGCACCTCGAGCTGCTGAAGGACGGCGCGATCATCGCCAACACGGGCCACTTCAACGTCGAGATCGAGCTGCCCGCGCTCCGGGCGCTCGCGGTCAGTAGCCGCACCGTGCGCCCGTCCGTCGAGGAGTTCGTGCTTGCCGACGGCCGTACCGTGTACCTGCTGGCGGAGGGCCGACTCGTCAATCTCGGCGCCGCGGAAGGCCATCCGGCGACCGTCATGGACATGTCGTTCAGCAACCAGGCGCTCAGCGCCGAGTACGCGGTGCGCAACGCGAGCAGCCTCGAGCGGAGGGTCTACGCCGTGCCGGCCGAGATCGACCGCGAGATCGCCCGCGTGAAGCTGGCGACGATGGGCGTCGAGATCGACCGGCTCACGGCGGAGCAGGAGCTCTACCTCGCATCCTGGGACGAGGGCACGTGAGCGGCCGGTCGCCGGTGCGCTGACCGTGCTTGCACCCGAGGAGATCATCCGGCTGGAGGACGGAGCCGTCGTGCTGCTCGACCAGCGACGCCTGCCCGGCGAGCGGGTCGAGCTGTCATGCCGCTCCGCCGCGGAGGTCGCGGAGGCGATCAGGACGCTCGCGGTGCGTGGTGCTCCCGCCATCGGGGTCGCGGCCGCCTACGGCATGGCCGTTGCCGCCTGGCACGGTGAGGACCGGGCCGCCGCGCGCGCCGTCCTGGCCGGGTCGCGCCCGACCGCGGTGAACCTCTTCTGGGCGCTGGGCGAGATGGACGCCTGGGCCGGCGATCCGGCCGAGCGCGCCCGCGCCATCCACGTCGAGGAGGTGGAGCGCTGCCGCCGGATGGCCGAGCACGCGCTCCCGCTGTTCGCACCGGGGCTGCGCGTGCTGACCCACTGCAACGCCGGCGGGCTGGCGACGGGTGGGGTGGGCACGGCCGTCGGGGCGATCGTGCGTGCCCACGAGGCAGGCCTCGTCGCGCATGTGTGGGCCGATGAGACCCGGCCGCTGCTCCAGGGCGCCCGGCTCACCGCCTGGGAGCTCGAGCAGGCGGGGGTTCCCTTCCACGTGATCGCCGACTCCGCCGCCGCGTTGACGATGGCGCGAAGCGAGGTTGACCTCGTCGTCACCGGCGCCGACCGGATCGCCGCCAACGGCGACACAGCCAATAAGATCGGCACCTACATGCTCGCCGTGCTCGCTCGCCACCATGGCATCCCGCTCGTCATCGTCGCGCCGTCGTCGACGGTCGACCTGTCGCTCGCCGATGGCCGCGCGATCCCGATCGAGGAGCGCGACGGCGCGGAGCTCACCGCGCGCTTCCCCGCCCGTAACCCCGCCTTCGACGTGACGCCCGCCGCTCTCATCTCGGCGATCGTCACCGAGCGCGGCATCCACCGCCCGCCCTTCGACCTCGACTCGGGAGCGTCCGCATGAAGGCGATCATCCTCGCCGCCGGCTATGCCACCCGGCTCTATCCGCTCACCCTCGACCAGCCGAAGGCGCTGCTGCCCGTCGCGGGCAAGCCGATGGTCGAGCACGTGGTCGGCCGGCTCGCCACGATGCCGGACGTCGACGAGATCCTGCTCGTCACGAACACCAAGTTCGCGCGCCACTTCGCGGAGTGGTCGGCCGGCTACACGCCGCCGCGCCCGGGCCTGGCACCGCGCATCGTCGACGACGGCACCACCGACGAGTCGAACCGCCTGGGCGCCAACGGCGACCTCGCGTTCGTGCTCGACAGCGAGGGCATCGATGACGACATCGTCGTGGTCGCGAGCGACAACCTGTTCGCCGAGAGCCTCGCGGGCTTCTCGGCCGTCTGCCGTGAGCGAGGCGGGCCCGTGGTCGTGCTGACCGACATCGGCGACCTCGCCGAGATGCCGAAGTACAGCATGGTCGAGGTCGATGCTGCAGGGCAGCTGACGTCGTTCGTCGAGAAGCCGGCCGAGCCGACCTCGACGCTCTCCTGCATCGCGCTCTACTTCTATCCGCGTGCGGCGCTGGGCGAGGTGCACCGCTATCTGGCCGAGGGCAACAACCCTGATCAGCCTGGCCGCTTCGTGGCGTGGCTGCTGCAGCAGCAGCCGGTGCACACCTGGCGGCTGGACGGGCTCTGGTACGACATCGGCGGGCTCGAGGCGCTACAGGAGGCCGACCGGCTGTTCACGGAGTTGCTCCAGAGCTGACCCGAAGCTGTGCCCCCGTCCCCCGTAGCGTGGGGGCGTGGGACTCGAACTGCTGCTCGATCTGCTGGTGCCGCGTCGCTGTCTCGGCTGCGGGGCCGCCGGCGCGGCGCTCTGTGCCGGCTGCGTCGAGCGGCTGCGCTGGCTGGACGGGCATCTCTGCGCGCTCTGCGGGGCGCCACGGCCGCGGCCCGAGGAGCGCTGCCGCGAGTGCCGCAGCCGCAGGCTCGCGTTCGCGTCGGCGCGCGCTGCCGTCGCCTACGACGATGCGCTGCGCGGCTTCGTGGGCGCCTGGAAGGAGCGTGGCGTGCGCGGCGCGGCGCCGCTCGCGGCCGGGCTCGTGATCGGAGCGGTGGTGCGGCCCCAGGTCGTCGCGCTCACCTATGTGCCGCCCGACCTCGACCGGGCGCTCCGGCGTGGCCATCACCCGCCCGAGCGGCTCGCCCGGGAGCTGGGGCGGCGCTGGGCGCTGCCCGTCGCCCCACTGCTCGCACGGCGGGCCGGCTCGCGGCGCCAGCGCGGGCTGCCGCGCGCCCAGCGGCAGGCGAACGTCCAGGGCGCGTTCCGGGCGCTCGGGCTGGCGCCGTCGGCGGTGGCGCTCGTCGACGACGTCTACACCACCGGGGCCACCGTGTCGGCCGCTGCGGCAGCCCTGTTGGCCGCCGGTGCCGCTCGGGTCGAGGTGGTGACGCTGGCGCGCGCGGTGCGCTGAGCGAGGGGGGCGGTGTAACCCGTCCGGTACGCTCGCCGTGATGCAGCTGAGCCGCCTACCGGTGATCGAGCGGCTCCGGCGTCGCGCCCCGCGGAGGCGGTTGCCCGTGGCGGCCAGAGCCGGAGTGCCAGCGTTTGCCGTTCCTTTTGACACGACCCCGCACTGGGGCGGCGCCGGCGTCCACGGCGTTCCCCGTGCCCGCGGCTGGGACGCGGTCGTCGTGGTCGAGGCGCCAGGCCCCGCCGCCGCCGACCGGGTTCGCTTCGTCGTGCTCGCCGCTGGCGCGGTCGTCGTCGAGGAGGGGGCGGCCGACGGCCTTGCGCCGCTCGTGGCAGCCGCCTGGGCAGAGCTGGCGCCGCCCTACCGCTGCGAGGCCGTCCGCCAGGAGCCTGCCCTGTGGGCCGTCGCCGCCACGGCGATCCGGGTCGCGACGCTGCCGGCCGACACGCCGGGCTGCCACATCGTCTTCTCCGTCCAGGAAGGTGAGTGCCTGCTGCGGGTCGACGGCCTACCCGATTTCGCAGCGCTACCCGCCGTCGAGGCGCTCGGCGCCGGCTGCGGCGCCGCCTTCGTCGTCCAGGCCTCGCGCCTCGCCGGCACCGCCTGGGAGGTCATGGCTGAGCCCCTCTGAGGCCTGCGCCACCGCCCAGTGGGTAACCTCTAGGGCGTGGCTCAGAACCTCGGCTCATTCGAAAAAGTCCTGCGGCTCGGCGAAGGCCGCCGCCTCAAGCAGATTCGTGACCGGGCGCTGGCGATCGCGCACCTCGAACCTGCGGTCGAGCAGCTCTCCGACGAGGAATTGAAAGGCAAGACCGCCGAGTTCCGGCAGCGTCTTGCCGACGGCGCCGCCATCGACGACCTGCTGCCCGAGGCATTCGCCGCCGTGCGCGAGGCCTTCCGCCGCACGATCGGCATCCGCCTCCACGACGTCCAGCTGATGGGCGGGATCGTCCTGCACGAGGGCGACATCGCCGAGATGAAGACGGGCGAAGGCAAGACGTTCGTCGCCGTCCAGGCGATGTACCTCAACGCGCTCACCGGCAAGGGCGCCCACCTCGTCACGGTCAACGACTACCTCGCCAAGCGCGACGCCGAGTGGACGCGCCCCGTCTACGAGGCGCTCGGCCTCACGGTTGCCTTTATCGAAAACAACATGCCGTTCGACGTCCGTCGCGCCGCGTACTACAGCGACGTCACGTACGGCACCAACTCGGAGTTCGGCTTCGACTACCTGCGCGACAACATGGCGGTCACCCTCGAGGGCACCGTCCAGCGCGGCCACCCGTACGCGATCGTCGACGAGGTCGACTCGATCCTCGTCGACGAGGCGCGCACCCCGCTGATCATCTCCGGCGAGCCCGAGACCGCCGCCAAGACGTACTACGACTTCGCGAAGATCGCCAAGAGCCTCACCGCCGATGCGGCCAGGACCGATCTCGGCAAGGGCATCGACCAGTTCTCCTCCTCGGGCGCGGACTACCTCTACGACGAGAAGTTCAAGACCGTCTCGCCCGGTCCGACCGCGATCGCCGCCGTCGAGAAGTACTTCGGCATCGACAACCTCTACGACCCGCGCCACGTGCAGCTCGTCAACCACCTGTCGCAGGCGATGAAGGCCGAGGCGCTCTACCACCTCGACGACGACTACGTGATCGAGGACGGGGAGGTGAAGATCGTCGACGAGTACACCGGCCGCATCATGGAGGGCCGGCGCTGGTCGGAGGGCCTCCACCAGGCGGTCGAGGCGAAGGAGGGCGTGGCGATCCAGGAGGAGCACGTCACGCTCGCGACGATCACCCTGCAGAACTACTTCCGTCTCTACGAGCGGCTCGCGGGCATGACCGGCACCGCCAAGACCGAGGAGAAGGAGTTCGTCGAGATCTACGGCCTCAACGTCGTCGAGATCCCGACCAACGTCGATGTCGCGCGCCTCGATAAGAACGACCTCATCTTCAAGACGAAGGAAGCGCGCTTCGCCGCCGTCATCGAGGACATCAAGGAGCGCAACGAGCGTGGGCAGCCGGTGCTGCTCGGCACGATCGCCGTCGAGACCTCGGAGTACATCTCCGAGCTGCTGAAGCGCTCGGGCATCAAGCACGAGGTGCTCAACGCCAAGCAGCACGAGCGCGAGGCCCAGATCATCAAGGATGCCGGCCAGCTCGGCGCGGTCACCATCGCCACGAACATGGCAGGCCGTGGCGTCGACATCAAGCTTGGCGAGGGCGTGCTCGAGCAGGGCGGCCTGTACGTGCTCGGCACCGAGCGTCACGAGTCGCGGCGCATCGACAACCAGCTGCGCGGCCGCTCCGGCCGTCAGGGCGACCCCGGTGAGTCGCGCTTCTACCTCTCGGCGCAGGACGAGCTGGTGCGCCTGTTCGCCGGCGACCGCATCTACAAGATCATCGACCGCTTCAAGCTGCCCGACGACCAGCCGATGGAGGCGTCGATTCTCTCGAAGCAGATCGAGAACGCGCAGAAGAAGGTCGAGGAGCAGAACTTCGTCGCACGCAAGAACGTCCTCAAGTACGACGACGTGATGAATGCCCAGCGC
>CANFDS010000057.1 GCA_947445525.1 Actinomycetota bacterium
GATCGTGCGCGAGCGGCTGGAGCGCGAGTTCGACCTCGACCTGCTGACCACCGCGCCGAACGTCGCGTACAACGTGCTGCTGCGCAACGGCCAGCGGATCGAGGTGCACAACCCCTCGGAGATGCCGCGCGAGCTGGAGAACGTCGAGGAGCCGTACATCCGGGCGTCGATCATCGTGCCGAAGGAGTACATCGGCTCGGTGATGGAGATGAACAACGAGAAGCGCGGCCGCTACGAGCGCCTCGACTACCTCTCCGAGGAGCGCGTGCTGATCGTCTACGACCTGCCGCTGGCCGAGGTCGTCCTCGACTACTACGACCAGCTCAAGTCGCGCACCAAGGGCTACGCCAGCTTCGACTACGACATGATCGGCTTCCGGCCCGGCGACCTCGTTCGCGTCGACGTGCTAATCGCCGGCGAGTCCGTCGACGCGCTGTCGCTGATAGCACACAAGGACTTCGCCTACGAGCGGGGCCGCGTGTTGGTCGAGCGGCTGCGCAAGGAGATCCCGCGGCAGATGTTCGACGTGGCGATCCAGGCGGCGATCGGGTCGCGGGTAATAGCACGCGAGACGATCACGGCCCGCCGCAAGGACGTGCTCGCCAAGTGCTACGGCGGCGACATCTCGCGCAAGCGCAAGCTGCTCGAGAAGCAGAAGGCCGGCAAGAAGCGGATGAAGCGGGTCGGCGCGGTCGAGGTTCCGCAGGAGGCGTTCCTCGCCGTCCTCAACCTCGACAACGCAAAGAAGAAGTGAGCCCGGGGGGCGGGGCGCCTGCTGCTGCCGGCGCCGCCACGACCGGTGCGGTGCGCCACCTCTACGTCCACCTGCCGTTCTGCGTGCATCGCTGCGGCTACTGCGACTTCGTGACCGTGGTGGGGCGGCGCGGCAAGCACGGCGCCTACGTGGACGCCCTCCTGGCCGAACTGGACATGGCCCGGGGCTTGCACGGGACGCCGGCCGGGGCGGTGGCGCTCGCCGGGGCCGACGGGGAGCCACCGCTCGACACGGTGTTCCTCGGTGGCGGCACGCCGACGTTCACGGACGCCTCTCAGCTCGCCCGCCTGCTCGACGCCCTACCGCGCGCCGCCGAGGTATCGGTCGAGGCGAACCCGGAGACGGTCACGCCGGAGCTGGCGTCGTCGCTGCGGGCCGCGGGCGTGACGCGGGTCTCGCTCGGCGCGCAGACCTTCCAGCCGCGGCTGCTCGAGGTGCTGGAGCGCACCGCCACCCCGGACGACGTGCGCTCGTCGGTCGGCCACCTGCGCGCCGCCGGGTTCGACAACCTCTCGCTCGACCTCGTGTACGGCATCCCCGGTCAGTCGCCCGCCGATCTCGCCGCCGACCTTGCGGAGGCGGTTGCGCTGGGGCCGGAGCATCTCTCCTGCTACGAGCTAGAGGCGAAGCCGGGCACCCGCTTCACGATTGCCCACGGCGAGGAGCTGGAGCGCCAGGCCGGCGCGCTGGAGGGCTACTTCGAGACGGTTGTCGAGACGCTGGAGGCGGCCGGTTACCGCTGGTACGAGACGGCGAACTTCTGCCGGGAGGGGGGCGTTTCCAGGCCGGGCGACCCTGCCGCGCCGCGCGACCTGCGCGCCCAGCACAACCTCGGCTACTGGCTGGCGCGCGACTACCTCGGCATCGGCATCGGCGCGGTGTCGACGGTGGCCGGGCTGCGCTGGCGCAACACGGTGAAGCTCGCGGCGTACGTCGAGGCGCTGACGCGAGGCGAGCTGCCGCCACGCGAGGTGGAGCCGCTCGACGCCGCGACCTGTGCCACCGAGCGCGTCATGCTCGGGCTGCGGCTCGAGGAGGGGATCGTGGTCGACCTGCACGGCGCGGGCGATCTTCGCACCGTCCTCGACGCCGACGCGCTCGAGCGCCTCGCCCGCCAGGGTCTGGTTGAGCTGGAGGAGTCGGGGACGCTGCGCCTGACGCGGCGCGGCCGCTTCCTCGGCGGCGGGGTCACGGCTGAGCTGCTCGCGTAGGCGGCAGCGAGCAAGATGGTGTGTGCCGGAATCGTGTCAGCGGCCCCGGCGCCCTTGCACCGCTCCGACCGCTGCGGTTACTCTTTCCTGGCGCTAGTCGATTATCCTAACGGCGGAAAGTCGGAAAGTCAGGAGAGATCCGGTGAGCAGCACCGTCGTGCGTGGCAAGGGCCAGATCACGATCCCGTCCGACATCCGGCAGGCCGCCCGGCTGGAGGAGGGCGACCTGATCGAGGTCGAACTGACCGCCGATGGCATCCTGCTGCGCCCGTTCAAGGTGATCGACGCGACGCAGGCCTGGTTCTGGGATCCGTCGTGGCAGGCGGGCGAGCGTGAAGCCGAGGTCGACGCCCGCGCCGGTCGCTCGCGCGTCTTCACGACGCCCGACGAGTTCGTCGCCTCCCTCGACGCCTGAGGCCGCATGCCGACCTTCGAGCGGCTGGCACGTTTCGATCGCGACCTCGAGGCGCTAACGCCTCAGCAGCGCAGCGCCTTCCTCGCGGCCGTGAAGAAGTTCGTCGATGATCTCGTCGCGGGGCAGGGCTTCCGCAAGGGTCTGCGCGTGAAGGGCGTCCGCGGCGCTGACGGGATCTTCGAGCTGACGTGGTCGCCCGACGGCCGGGCGACCTTCTCCTACGGCAAGTCGATCGGCGGCAGTGAGCCGCACATCGTCTGGCGCCGCGTGGGTACGCATGAGGTCATCGGGTAGTAGGCCGTCCCCGGTGGGAGCGTCAGCCAGCGCCCGTGCCGTCCATATGGGAAACGAGTCAGCCAAGGCCAGCAGGTTCTTGTCGCTCGTGACGAGGATCGAGTGAGATGTCTGCGCAAGCGCCGCGGCGACGACGATATTCGGATCGAGGACAATCGGTAGCGCTCAGCCGGTGGGCCGCGTGGCGTGCTACGCCTCGAGTGCGAGCTCCAGCGCGCCGTCCTCGCTCAGGTCGGCAGCCGCCCACAGCAAGTCGAGCAGGTCGTGGCCGAGCTCCTTGCGGACGGCCTCCTCGATCACCAGGGTGGTGCGAACCTTCGGCATGGCAGCATCTTGGCAGCGCTCCCCGGCGCGCGCCGGCGTTTCACGCAGCGGCAGCGCGGGTACCCCAGGTGCATCGAGCGCGGAGGTACACGATGGCCTGGATTTATGGAAGCGGATTGGGAGTTGGCGGCCTGATGGTGATGTCGGTCGCGTGGCTCGGCGTGGCGTTGCTGATCGTCTGGGCGCTGGCCCAGGTCTTCCCGCGGCGGCTCACCCAGAGCGAGATCCGCCGCAACACGCAACACGGCGGGCCGCGGCACTAGTCTCGTGCCGACCAGCTCTAGCGCGAACGCGTGAAGCGCTGTACGGCCGCGAGTAGCTCCTCGGTCTTGCGCGCCGCGTCGGCGGCATCACCCGACGCGAGGGCTTCGGCG
Source organism: Actinomycetota bacterium (assembly GCA_947445525.1). GTDB lineage: Bacteria > Actinomycetota > Thermoleophilia > Gaiellales > Gaiellaceae > CANFDS01. The sequence continues at coordinate 3,394 of CANFDS010000057.1, forward strand.
ACGCAGTGGCGGACGTGGTCGTCGAGGATCTTCAGCGCGACGGACTCGAGCGCCGTGGTGACGGCGGAGACCTGCGTGAGGATGTCGATGCAGTAGCGGCCGTCCTCGAGCATCCGCTCGATGCCGCGCACCTGGCCCTCGATCCGGTGCAGGCGCTTGACCAGCGCGTCCCGGTCCTGCGCGTATCCGTGGGCGGGTGCGTGCGCGGGTGCCGGGGCGGGGGCCGGAGCGGTCGCGGCGGCGGGCACGGCGGGGGCGGCCGCGGCCGCAGGCTCGGTCATGCGGCGCTCCCGGCGGCGCCCTGGCGCGCGCTGCGGAAGCGGCGCAGACGGAGGCTGTTGCTGACGACGAAGAGGCTCGAGCCGGCCATCGCCGCGGCGGCGATCATCGGGTTGAGCAGCCCGGCCACCGCCAGCGGGATCGCGGCGACGTTGTAGGCAAAGGCCCAGAAGAGGTTGCCCTTGATCGTGCTCAGCGTCCTGCGGGCCAGCCGGATCGCGTCGGCGGCGGCGCGCAGGTCGCCCGAGACGAGGGTCAGGTCGCTCGCCTCGATCGCGACGTCGGTGCCGGTGCCGATAGCGAGGCCGAGATCGGCCTGGGCGAGCGCTGGCGCGTCGTTGACGCCGTCACCGACCATCGCGACCATGCGGCCCTCCTGCTGAAGCCTGACGATCTCGCGCACCTTGTCGGCGGGGTAGACCTCGGCGAGCACGCGCTCGATGCCGACCTCGGCGGCGACCCGCTGCGCGGCCTCCTCGGCGTCGCCGGTGAGCAGGATGGGGGTCAGGCCGAGCTCCTTCAGCTCCTGGATGGCCCGGGCGCTCGTCGGCTTGACGGTGTCGCGGACAGCCAGCGTCGCGCGCACCTCGCCGTCCCAGCTCACCTCGATGCGGCCGCCGCTGCGGCCGACCGTCACCGCGTGCCCCTCGACGACGCCACTGACGCCGACGCCCGGCTCGTTACGGAACGACGTGACCGCGGGCAGCTCGCCGAGCTCGGCGAGCGCCGCCCGCACGACCGCCTGGGCCACCGGGTGCTCGGAGGCGGCCTCCACCGCCCCGGCGAAGCGCAGGATCTCGCGCCGCTCGGCTCTTCCCAGCGGCACCAGCTCGGCCAGCTCCAGCCTGCCCTCGGTGACGGTGCCGGTCTTGTCCAGCACGATCGTGTCGACACGCCGGGTCTGCTCGAGGATCTCGGGGCCCTTGATCAGGATGCCGAGCTGGGCGCCCCGGCCGGTGCCGACCATCAGCGCGGTCGGCGTCGCCAGGCCTAGGGCGCACGGGCAGGCGATGATCAGCACGGCGACGGCGGGGGTGAAGGCGTCGCTCACGCCGGCCCCGGAGGCGAGCCAGCCGGCGAGCGTCAGAATCGAGACGGCGATGACGACGGGGACGAAGACCGCCGAGACGCGGTCGGCGAGGCGCTGCACCGGGGCCTTGCCCGACTGGGCGGCGTCGACGAGGCGGGCGATCTGCGCGAGTGCCGTGTCCGCGCCGACCCGCGTCGCGCGCACGACGAGCCGCCCGTACGAGTTGATGGTCGCGCCCGCCACCGCCGAGCCGACTGCAACCTCGACCGGCACCGACTCGCCCGTCAGCATCGACTGGTCGATCGCCGACTCGCCCTCGACGACGACGCCGTCGGTGGCCAACTTTTCGCCGGGGCGCACGACGAACAGGTCATCGACGCACAGTTCGGCCGCCGGGACGAGCACCTCTTTGCCGTCGCGCAGCACCCGCGCCTCCTTCGCGCCGAGCTCGAGCAGCCTGCGGATCGCCTCCGACGAGCGCCCCTTCACGCCGGCCTCGAGCAGCCGGCCGAGCAGGATCAGGGTGGTCACGACAGCGGCGACCTCGAAGTAGACATCGGCCTCGAGCGCTCCGACGAGCACCACCGTCGACCACAGCCACGCGGCCAGCGTGCCGACCGAGATCAGTGTGTCCATGGAGGCGCCGAGGTGGCGCGCGTTCTTCAACGCCGCCCGGTGAAAGCGCAGGCCCGACCAGAAGACGACCGGCGTCGACAGCGCGAGCGCGGCCCACTCCCAGTCGGCGAACTGCAGCGGGCGCGCCATCGCTACGATCGCCAGCGGCACGGTGAGCGCGACTGCCACGGCGAGGTGGAGGCGCAGGGTGCGCAACGGCTCGCTCCGCCCGGTGCCGCTGCCGCCGCTGCCGCCGGCGTCTGCCCCGGTGGCCTGGCCCTCGCCGCCCGCGTGGCCCACCTGCGCCGGCCGGGCGACCCGCGCCGTGTAGCCGGCCGCCTCGACCGCGCCGACAAGATCGTCCAGGGAGACGCCGGGCCCGGCATGCACGGTGGCCTGCTCGGTCGCGTAGTTCACGGTCGCCTCGACGCCGTCGAGGCGGTTGAGCTTCTTCTCGATCCGTGCGGCGCAGGACGAGCACGTCATCCCCTCGAGATCGAGCCGCACCTCCTGCGTCGTCTCGTCGGAGCCGATCGCCGTCGCCATCACGGCGCGGCCTCGAAGCCTGCCTCCTCGATCGCCGCGCGTAGTGCGGCGTCGTCGAGGCCGCTGCCGCTGACCACGACCAGCTTCGTGTCGAGGTCGACGGCAACGGACTCCACGCCCGCGACCTGCGCGAGCTCGGAGCTGACCGCCTGCCGGCAGTGGTTACACGTCATGTCCGGGACGGTGTACGTGAGTTGAATCATCCCATCATCTCCGTGCCAAGTATACACATGGGGGGTATAGCGGGCCGGCCCCCGGGATCCGGCCCGGGGCCGATCGGGGACGGGCCGGGACGCGCCGGGGACGCGCCCACCACGGCTGTGGGTCAGCGCCGCGCGAGCCTGCGGCCGCTCGGCGTCGACGGCGGCGTGTAGTTGAGCTCGTAGTAGTGGTAGAGGTTCGACTCGTCCTGCTGCGAGAGCTCGTCGCCGGCGAGCGCGATCTCGGGAGCGCCCTTGACCTGCTCGCCGGTGACCGGCGCCTGCAGGCTCTCGGGGCCGATCGTGATGCCGACGAGCGGAACGAACGTGAGGTGCCGGCCGATCCGCCCCTCCTTGGCGGTGCCGAAGATGGCCTCGTCGGTCTCGACGTCGACGTAGACGTAGACGTCCTGCAGCTTCCCGATCTTGTCTCCCTCGCAATCGGCGAGGTCCTTGCCCCGCCACTCGGCGATGCTCTGATGCGTGATCATTTCCTGCTCCTTCGCTGAGGGAGGGCGGACGGTAGCCACCCGTGATTCGGCTGTACCTCAATCGCACCGCCTTCCAACCCGTCGCAGCCGGGCTCGTGACCCCGGCTACCATCCGCGGCATGTCGCAGCCGCAGGTCGAGCTCACGTCGCGCCAGCGGGAGATCCTCTTCCACGTCGTCGATGAGTACGTCGGCACGGGCCAGCCCGTCGGCTCGAAGATGCTCGTCCAGAGCGCCGGCCTCGAAGTCTCGTCGTCCACCGTGCGCAATGTCTTCTCCGAGCTGGAGCGGCTCGGCCTGCTCACGCACCCGCACACCTCGGCCGGCCGGATCCCCACCGAGAGCGGCTACCGCATCTACGTCGACCGCGTCATCGAGCGGCTGGACACGCGGCCCGAGCCGCTGCCGCTCGACCTCGCGAGCCTGCGCAGCGAGGTGGAGGTCGCGCTGGAGACGGCAACCGAGCTGCTCGCGAACATCACGCACCTGATCGCCCTGGTGTCGGCGCCCTCGATCGACACCGCCAGCGTGCGCCACGTCGAGGTGCTGCTGCTGCAGCCACGGCTCGTGATGGTCGTCGTCATCACCTCCACCGGCGGCGTCGCGAAGCGCGTCTTCACGTTCGACAGCCCGGTCGACGAGGGCCTTGCCGCCTGGGCCGCGCAGTACCTGAACGAGGAGCTACGCGGCATCTCGCTGGGCTCGCACCAGCTGCGGCGGCGCTTCGAGGATCCGAGCCTCGGCGGCAGCGAGCGCCGCTTTCTCGACACTCTGCGTCCCGCCTTCACCGGTCTGGAGGGCGCCGAGGAGCGCCGCATCTACATCGGTGGCGCGGCCGGGCTGCTCGAGGAGGTGCGCGCCGACGAGCTCGACTCGTACCGTCGGCTGCTGGAGCTGCTGGAGAAGCGCGCGGCGCTGCTCGACCTGATGGCGCGTGCCCTCGACCCGCGCCGGCCGTTCGTGCGCTTCGGCGAGGAGCTGGAGGCGACGGGGCTGGGCGCGATCTCGATCGTCGGCGCCGCCTACGGCCTGCCGACGCGCACCCTCGGCACCGTCAGCCTCGTCGGGCCGCTGCGCATGGACTACGGCAAGGCCATTCGCACCGTCCGCTCGGCCGCGTGGGAGCTCTCGCGCTTCGTCGAGACCGTGTACGCGGACGACGAGTAGCGACCGCTCCCACGGGCACCTGCCCGCCCGCCCCCGGTACCCTTGCCCGTCGATGGCCCGCGACTACTACGAGCTGCTCGAGCTGCCGCGCGACGCGACCGAGGCCGACGTCAAGAAGGCCTTCCGCCAGCTCGCCCGCAAGGTGCACCCCGACGTCTCGGACGAGCCGGACGCCGAGGAGCGCTTCAAGGAGCTGGTCGAGGCGTACGAGGTGCTCTCCGACTCGGAGAAGCGCCAGGTCTACGACCGCTACGGCCACGAGGGCCTGCGCGGCGGCGGCTTCCAGCCAGGCGGCAGTGGCTTCGACTTCGGCAACATCAGCGACCTGTTCTCGGCATTCTTCGGCGACGACCTGCTCGGCGGCAGGCAGGGTGGCCGGCGCCAGCGCGGGGGCGACATCGCCGCCGAGGTCGCCATCGACCTGGCCGAGGCGGCCACGGGCCTCGCCACCGAGGTGCCATACGAGGCCGCCGTCGGCTGCGCGACGTGCGCGGGCAGCGGCGCCAAGCCGGGCACTGCTCCGGTCACCTGCCGCACCTGCCGCGGCGCCGGGCGCGTGCAGCACGTCACGCGCAGCCCCCTCGGCGAGTTCGTCCGCACGGGCGCCTGCCCGACCTGTGGCGGCGCCGGCAAGCGCATCGACGACCCCTGTGCCGACTGCCACGGTGACGGCCGCATCGTGCAGGAGCGCATCCTCAAGGTCGACATCCCTCAGGGCATCCACGACGGCCAGCGCATCCGCATCAGCGGCGAGGGCCACGTCGCACCCGGCGGCGGTGGCGCCGGCGACGTCTACGTGCGCGTTCACGTGCGCGAGGACGAGCGCTTCGCCCGCGAGGGCAACGACATCTTCTCCACCGTCGAGCTGACCTTCACGCAGGCCACGCTCGGCACCTCGGTCACCGTGCCCACGCTGGAGGGCGACATGGAGATCGCCTTCGAGCCGGGCACGCAGCCAGGCAAGCTGCGCATCCTCGAGGGCAAGGGGATGCCCGTTCTTCAGGGGCGTGGCCGCGGCGACCATCGCATCCTCGTCCACGTCGCCATCGCCCGCCGGCTCAACGACGAGCAGCGCCGCCTGCTCGAGGAGCTCGACCGTACCCTCGACGACGAGGCGTACCGGCCCGACGGCGGCTTCTTCACCCGGCTCAAGAGCGCATTTCGTTGAGCCTGGATCCGCCGTTTCGCGCGGGCGCTGCATCTCGCCCCGCGATCGCGCGAAACGGCGGATGCAGGCTGACCCTCCGGCGCGTCTCCGTCACCGTCCCCGAGCACCGCGCCGAGGAGGCGCTGGCGGCGATGCTCGAGCTCTTCCCTGCCGGCTTCGAGGAGACCGCCCGCTTCGACGTGATCGAGCTGGCCGCCTACGCCGACGAGGCCGCGGAGGCGGCGCTGCGCGCTGCCGGCCTCGGGCCTGTCTCGGTGACCCTGGTGGAGGACGGCTGGGAGGATCGCTGGCGCGAGTTCCATCGGCCGGCAACCGTCGGCCGGCTGTGGGTCGGGCCGCCGTGGGAGACGCCCGAGCCCGGCCTGATCCCTGTCGTGATCGACCCCGGCCGCGCCTTCGGGACCGGTGCGCACGCCACGACTCGGCTCTGCCTGGAGCTGCTGCAGGAGCAGGCGCCCGGCTCGCTGCTCGACATCGGCTGTGGCTCCGGCGTGCTCGCGATCGCCGCCGCGCTGCTCGGCTTCGGGCCGCTGCTCGGCGTCGACGACGACCCGCTCGCGATCGAGGTCACGCTCGAGAACGCCGTCGCCAACGGCGTCGGCAGCTGCGTCGAGGCCCGGCTGGTGGACGCCCGCGGCGGCGCCCTGCCTGCCGCCGGCCTGGCCGTCGCCAACGTCAGCCTCTCTGTCGTCGAGGCGGTCGCGCCGCACATCACGGCCGACCGGCTGATCGCCTCCGGCTACCTCGACCACGACACGCCCGAGCTCGCCGGCTGGCGCCCGCTCGCGCGCCGCACCAGCGACGGCTGGGCCGCCGACCTGTTCGAGCGAAACCAGGCCTAGGCTCAACACCATTTACTTAAGCTGTTAGGACGGTCGTGGTGTCTTCGGGGCGGCGGGTCGGCTTGGGCGGGTTGCGGTGCTCGCGGCGCTTGACGGCGAAGTTGGACATCTCCTCGGCAACCACCCGATCCACCAGCTCTGCCGTGAACAGCCGCATCAGCACCCCGAGATCGAGACATGATCAGAAAGACGCTGCTCACTCCGCGGCTTCACCTACCCGGCACGAGACATACGCACCCCACCCCACCCACCGGACGTTAAGTCTGGATCCACCGTTTTTCGTGATCGCGGGGCGCTCGTCCGGGCTGTCAGGACGCGCTGGGGCCGTACGGGGCGGGCCGGTGGCCCGTTCCGGAGGCTCCAGCGCGGAGCGCACCGGCCGGGTGCAGTCCCCACCGCCGCAGGCGGAGGGGACGAAACCCCGCCGGGGAGCGGCCTGGCAGTCTGGACGAGCCGCAACGCCCGCGAAAAACGGTGGATCCAGGTTAAGTAAACGGTATTGGGGCTAGCCGCTAGCGTCGGCCGCTAGCTGCGGCCGCTAGCGTCAGCGGGCGGGCAGGGGCCGCTCGCCCGCGCCGACGTACACCTGGGCCGGCCGCGTGATCTTGAACTCCGCGCTCATCATCTCGTCGTAGTGGGTGAGCCAGCCGACCGTGCGGGGCACCGCGAACAACACGGTGAACGCGGCGGGGTCGAAGCCGATCGCCTTGTACGCGATGCCCGAGTAGAAGTCGACGTTGGGGTAGAGCTTCCTCGACACGAAGTACTCGTCGTGGAGCGCGATCTTCTCGAGCTCCAGCGCGACCGCCAGCAGCGGGTCCTTGCCGGAAACCGCGAAGACCTCGTCGACGACCTTCTTGATGACCGTGGCCCGCGGGTCGAAGTTCTTGTAGACACGGTGGCCGAAGCCCATCAGCTTGCCGTCGCGGTTCTTCACGCTCTCGATGAACGCCGGCACGTTCCCGACGTCGCCGATCTTGGCGAGCATCTTCAGCACCGCCTCGTTGGCGCCGCCGTGGAGCGGGCCGTAGAGCGCAGCGGCCGCGCCGGCGAGCGAGCTGTACGCATCCGACTCGGCCGAGCCGATCGCGCGCATCGCGTTGGTGCCGGCGTTGAGCTCGTGGTCGGCGTGGAGGATGAACAGCACCTCGAGGGCCCGTGAGAAGACGGCGAGCTTCTCCTCGCTCATGCCCTTTGGGGCGATCGCGTTGCCGCAGGCGCGCAGGAACTGCCCGGCATAGGAGTCGCCGGCCGGCGTGCCCGCGCTCTGGCCGACGTGGGCGGCGATGGCGAGGGCCCCCAGCTGGAGCGTCTCGGCCATGGCCTGGGGCAGCATCTCCTTGCGGGCTGCAGCGTCGTGCACGGCGGCCTTTGCCTCCTGGTGCAGGGCGCCGAGCGCGGCATAGCCGGAGATCAGCACGGCCATCGGGTGCGAGCCTGCCGGGAACGACTCGACGTGTCGGCGGATTCGGTCGGTGTCGACCTCGGCGGTCAGCACGGCACTCTGGAAGGCCTGCAGCTGTGCGGCGGTCCCGAGCTCGCCGTACGCGAGCAGGTACGCCACCTCCAGGAACGACGTCTGCTCGGCCAGCTGATCGATCGGGTAGCCGCGGTAGCGCAGGATGCCGGCCTCGCCGTCGATGTAGGTGATCGCGCTGTGCGCGGTCGCCGTCGCCAGCAGCGGCTGGTCGAACGAGACGACGCCGAGCTTCTTCAGCTCGGAGGCGTTGAAGGCGCCGTGTCCGTCGACCGGAACCTCGATCGTCTGGCCGGTGCGGTTATCGGTGATGGTCAGGGTGTCTGACACGGGAACGGGCCTCCTCGGGATTGACGTCGCACGTTCGGCCTCCGGCGGACGTGCTCCGCTCGCGAGTCTAGTTCCAGGACGCCCCACCGGGCAGCGGGAGGCGTCCATTCGCTCCACCTCGCCGGGCCAGAGTGTTCGGCTGGCGGTTGGCCGGAGTGGTCGGTTGGCCCGTTAGCGGGTACCGTGGAGCCAAGCCATGTCCAGCTGCCTCTTCTGCAAGATCCGCGACGGCGAGCTCCCCTCGGAGATCGTCAACCGTGCCGACGGCTTCTTCGCCATCCGCGACATCGCGCCGAAGGCCGACGTCCACGTGCTCGTGATCCCCGACCGGCACATCGACGACTTCCGCGGCATCGGCGCCCTCTCTGCCGACGAGTCCAAGCGCTTCCTCGAGTTCGTCGCCGACACTGCCCGGGTCTGCGGGCTGGAGGAGTACCGCCTCGTGAACTACTGCGGCGCCGGCGCCGGCCAGACCGTGTTCCACCTGCACGTCCACATACTTGGTGGCAGGATCCAGGGGATGCCCTCATGACCGCACTCGCAGCACGGATCGAAGCAGACCTCAAAGCGGCGATGCTCGCCAAGGAGGCCGTGCGCCGCGACGCGCTCCGGCTGATTCTCTCGAGCCTGCGCCTGGCCGAGAAGGAGCTGCAGCGCCCGCTCAGCGGCGACGAGGAGCTGCAGGTGCTCCAGCGCGAGCGCAAGCGCCGCGTGGAGGCGATCGAGGCCTTCCGCGCCGGCCACCGCGAGGAGCAGGCAGCCAAGGAGGAGCGCGAGCTCGACATCCTCCAGGAGTTCATGCCGGAGCCGTTGAGCGAGGACGAGATCGAGGCGATCGTCGACGGCGTCATCGCCGAGGTCGGCGCCACCAGCCTGCGCGACATCGGCCGCGTGATGGCCGACGTGATGCCGCAGGTCTCCGGCCGCGTCGACGGTGGCACGGTCAGCCAGATGGTCAAGGAGAAGCTCGCCTAGCCTCGTGCAGAGGCACGAGCGGTGGCTTCCGGCCGGCTCCGTACACTAGGTCGCAGTGCAGCAGGTCCTCACGGTCTCCAACGACGTCGCCGCAGAGCTGGCGGGGGTCGTCGACGGCGTCCTCAACGAGTTGCGCGACCGGCTGCGTTGCACGGTCAGCCTCCGCGGCAACCGGCTCACGATCGACGGCGACGACACCAGGGTGGTCAAGGCCCGCGCGGTGGTCGACGAGCTCGTCAGCCTCGTCGAGGGCGGCCACGAGATCGGCCCCGGCACGATCGACGCCGTCATGGGCGCGCTCGACTCGTCGGAGGACATCCGCCAGGCGCTCGACGACGTCGTCTGGAAGCACCGTGGCACCACGATCGGCCCGAAGACGGTCGCGCAGAAGCGCTACGTCGACGCGATCCGCAACAACACCGTCACCTTCGGCATCGGCCCGGCGGGCACCGGCAAGACCTACCTGGCGATGGCGCTCGCCGTGCGCGCGCTGTCCGAGCGCCAGGTCGGCCGCATCATCCTGACGCGGCCCGCCGTCGAGGCGGGCGAGAAGCTCGGCTTCCTGCCGGGCGACATGCTCGCCAAGGTCGACCCCTACCTGCGCCCGCTCTACGACGCCCTCTTCGACATGCTCGACGCCGATAAGCTGACGGCCTACATGGAGAAGGGTCTGATCGAGGTCGCCCCGCTGGCGTACATGCGCGGGCGCACGCTCAACGACTCGTTCATCGTGCTCGACGAGGCACAGAACACCTCGCCCGAGCAGATGCAGATGTTCCTGACCCGGCTCGGCTTCGGCTCGCGCGTGGTCGTCACGGGCGACGTCACGCAGATCGACCTGCCGCGCGGGCAGGCATCCGGCCTGATCGAGGTGCAGAAGATCCTCGGCGACATCGAGGGCATCGACTTCGTGCAGTTCGGCCACAAGGACGTCGTGCGGCACAAGCTCGTCATGCGGATCGTCGAGGCGTATCGCATTCACACGGAGCTGAAGCAGAGCCTGAACGGCCACGCGAACGGCCACGGCGAGCGGCACTGACCGGGTGAGGGGCGGATGATCGAGGTCGAGGTCGAGAACCGCAGCGGGGCGGAGGTCGACGAGGCGGGCCACGTCGCGCTCGCGCGGCGCGTGCTCGAGCGGGAGGGCGCGACCGAGGGCGAGCTCGGCATCCACTTCGTCGGGCCGGAGGAGAGCCGCGCGCTCAAGCGAGAGCACCTCGGCATCGACGAGGCGACGGACGTGCTCTCGTTCCCGCTGGACGGCTTGGACGCCCTGCCCGAGGGCGAGCCGCGGGCGCTCGGCGACCTCGTGATCTGCCCGGCCGTCGTCGGTGACGCCTGGCAGGAGCCGCTGATCCACGGGATTCTCCACCTGCTCGGCCACGATCACGGGGCCGAGATGGAGGCGCGCGAGCGGGCGCACCGCGAGCTGCCGGCATGACCGCGCCACGCCGGCGGATCACGCTCTTCGAGAGCTTCAACTTCGCGATCGAGGGCATCCTGCATACGCTGCGCACGCAGCGGAACATGCGCATCCACCTCGTCCTCGCCGTCGGGGTGCTCGTGGCGGCGGTGGCGCTCAACGTCGACCGCTTCGAGCTGATCGCGCTCATCCTCGCCATCGGCTTCGTGCTCCTCGCCGAGATGGTGAACACCGCGATCGAGAGCGCCGTCGACCTCGCCACGACCTCGTTCGACCCGATGGCGAAGCTCGCCAAGGACATCGCCGCCGGCGCCGTGCTCATCTCGAGCGTCGTCGCGGCCGCCGTCGGCTACCTCGTCTTCTCCGGCAAGATCGCGAAGCCGTCCTCCCGCTACCTCGAGAAGATCCGCGACGCACCGCTCGAGCTGACGCTCGTCGCCCTCGGCGTGACGGTGCTCGTCGTGCTCGGGCTGAAGGCGTGGACGGGGCGCGGCACGCCGCTGCGCGGTGGCCTGCCGTCGGGTCACGCCGCGATCGCCTTCGCCGGCTGGATGGCAGCGACGTACGTGCTGCACGGCAGCGAGCACCGCTTCCTCGTCTCAACCGTCACGCTCGTGATGGCCCTGCTCGTCGCACAGACCCGCGTCGAGGCGGGCGTCCACTCCGTCGTGGAGGTGGCCGCCGGCGGCCTCGTCGGCGCCCTCGTCACGCTCCTCGTCTTCCAGGCGCTCTCGTGAGGTGGTCGTGACCGGCCGCGACGCCGAGCTCCTTGCCGCCGCCGACGAAGCGGCCGCGCGCGCCTACGCGCCGTACTCGCGCTTCCAGGTGGGCGCCGCCGTCCGCGCTCGCGACGGCCGCGTGTTCACCGGCTGCAACGTCGAGAACGCCGCCTACCCGCTCGGCAGCTGCGCCGAGCGCACCGCGATCTCGCGCGCCGTCGCCGAGGGCGGCTGCGCGCCCGGCGACCTCGAGGCGATCGCCATCACCGCGTCGCCGTGCGGCGGCTGCCGCCAATGGCTCGCCGAGTTCCGGATCGACCGGGTCAGCTACCGCCGCGAGGACGGCTCCATCGCCACCTCCA
>CANFDS010000058.1 GCA_947445525.1 Actinomycetota bacterium
TCGCCGAGGATGAGGATGTCGGACATGGGCGGATGCTAACGGCGCCGCCCCGGCCGCGGGGGTGCCGCCCGCCGCCCCGGCCGTGGACTCCGCCCCGGCCCGTAGACTCCGCCCCCAGTGGACGCCGCCCTCACACGTGCCCGGGAGCTCGTCACCTTCTGGGACGCGGAGCTGCGCCGCGAGATCCCGGCCAGGCAGGACATCTTCGACGCGCACGTCCATCTCGGCAACGACATCGACGGGATGTGCGGCGACTTCGACGAGATGACAGCGCTGTTCGACGCCAACGGCATCTCGCGCTGCTTCTTCTTCTGCATGGACGAGCCCGACCGCGTGCCAGCGTTCCGCGCCGCCAACGACCGCACGCTCGAGTTCGCCGAGCGCTCACAGGGCCGCTACGTCCCCTTCTGCCGGCTCGACCTGATGGAGGGCCCGCTGGAGGAGGCGACGCGTAGCCTCGACCGCGGCGCCCGCGGCATCAAGCTCCACCCGCGCGCGCAGAAGTTCGACGTCGGCGACACCCGCCTGGAGGGCGTCTTCGCGATCGCCGCCGAGCGCCGCGTCCCGATCCTCATCCACGGCGGCCGCGGCCTGCCGCCGATCGCCGACGAGCTCGGCCGCCTGGTCGACCTCCACCCCGACGCCCAGCTCATCGTCGCGCACTGCGGCATCGCCGACATGGGGCGCCTGGCCGAGCGGCTCGGCGGCCACCCGAACGTGTTTTTCGACACCTCGGCCTGGAACCCGTTCGACCTGCTCGACTTCTACCGCCAGATCCCGCCCGAGCAGGTGCTCTACGCGTCGGACTACCCGTACGGGCAGCAGCCGTCCTCGCTGCTGATCGCGATCCGCACCGCGCTGGCCTCCGGGTTCGACGAGGCGCAGCTACGGGCCATGCTCTCGGGGACGGCGCACCTCATCGCCGACGGCAAGCCCACGCCCGCGCCCACGACGCCAGCCGGCGGCGACGACCTGCGGCTGCCGCTCGTGTTCGCGCGCATCCACTCGTACATCACGATGGCGACGCCGCTGCTCTGGACGCGGCAGAGCGACGTCATCGGCGCGCTCGGCCTGGCCATCAACGCCTCGCGCGAGCAGGCTGCGTTCCCGGCCGACCTGGAGCGCATCCGCGAGCTGCTGGAGGCCGCGCGGGACGTCTGGGCGACCCTACCCGGCATGATCGAGGAGGGCGCCCGCACGAAGGCGGCGCGCGAGGCCTTCCGGCTGCTGCACCTGGCGAACATCGTCACCTGCACGCCGCACGAGTAGGCACTGCTCCCGACGCCGTTTTCCGACCGATAGGAATCCGGTTTGGATCCAGCGGAATACAGAACGGAGAGAAGGGTCCGGGCTAGACTGGGCTCTCCGGGTAGAAGGCGAGTGGGGTGGCTTGAGCTTCGGCCGGATAAGAACCATCGTATGCAGGAGAGCAGGCAGCTCACGAGCCGGCGGCGGGCCCGTGCATCACCATGATTGAGCAACGCGGCGAGAATCGCACACTCCAGGATTACGTTTCCGTCCTCCGGCGGCGGAAATGGGTGATCATCCTCGCGCTGCTCATCGTCCCGGCGGCGGCAGTCGACTTCTCGCTGCGCCAGCAGGCGCTCTACAGCGCCTCGGCCGACGTGCTGATGTCGAAGCAGGACCTCGCCGCCGTGCTCACTAACACGCAGTCGAACCTCCAGACGCTGCCCGACCGCGAGGCCGCCACGCAGGCCGACGTGGCGCACACGCCGCGGGTGGCGCGAGCGGTGCTCACCGCGCTCAAGCTGACCGACCGGACGACCGACGACCTGCTGAAGGCAACCTCCGTCACGCCCTCGCTCAGCTCCGACATCATCACCTTCAGCGCCACCGACCCCGATCCCGCGGTCGCCGCGAAGATCGCGACGCAGTTCGCCATCACCTTCACCAAGTACCGGTCGGAGCTCGACACTGCGGCGTTGAAAAAGGCGCGCAAAAAGGTACTGACGCGACTGGCCGGCCTGCGTGCCGCAGGCGAGGCGAAGTCCGGCAGGACCCGGTCGTGCCGCTCGTGTTCGGGGCATTTCTCGCGTTCGCCGTCCATGCCGGCATCGACTGGGACTGGGAGGTCTCGGGAGTGATGCTCGGTGCGCTCTTCGTGGGGGCAGCGCTCCTCACGCGGGCTCGCGGCGACGACCCCCGGCCGCGCGTCGGCACCTTCCGCTGGCCGACGCTCGCCCTGGTCGTGGTCGTGGGAGTCTTCTCGCTGTTCGCGCTGATCGGCAATCGCTACGTCGGGCGTACCGGCGGCTCGACCGAAGCCCTCGCCCGCGATCGAGCCGACCGAGCCGACGCCTGGGCGCCGTGGTCGCCGATCGGCTGGGCCCAGCTCGGCGACACGCAGCGCCTACGGGGGAACAACGCCGGCGCCAGGACGAGCTACCGCGTCGCCATCGCGCGCGATCCGAACGACTACCTGACGTGGCTGAACCTGGCGCTCGCATCCAGCGGTGCCGCACGTACCACGGCGGCCCGCGAGGCGCTGCGGCTCAATCCCCTCTCGCCCGAGATCAATAGCCCCCGGCCCTACCTCGGCCTACCGCCGCTCCCGGCGGTGAAGACCGCGTCCACAGCGGCGCCCTCGGCGCCCACCGCGCCCGCGACGACCACGCAGCCGTGATCGGGGCAGTAGTGCTCGCCGCAGGCTCGTCCAGCCGCTTCGGGTCGCCGAAGCAGCGGCTACTCCTCGGCGAGGTCGTGCCCCGCGTGCGGCAGAGCACCGCAGTCGGCGACCTCGTCGTCGTGCTCGGTGCGCACGACGTGGCGACGGATGCGCGTGCGGTGCGCTGTCCCGACTGGGCGAACGGGCCGGGCGCCTCGCTGCGCTGCGGCCTTGCGGCGCTGCCCGACGGCTGCGAGGCCGCGGTCATCGTGCTGGCTGACGGCCCCGACATCTCCCCTGCCGCCATCGACCGCGTTGTCGCGGCCTGGCTGGAGCAGGGCGGTGAGGCCCTTGCTGCGAGCTACGGCGGGATCCGCGGCCACCCGGTGCTGCTAGCGCGCGCCCTCTGGCCGCGCATCCCGGACGAGGGCGCCCGCGCCATCGAGCCGCTCCTCGTCGCGTGCGACGACCTGGGCGATCCCGGTGACGTGGACACGCCCGATCAGCTTCCCGCCCGTTTACGCACAGCCTGACCGCCGTGGACGGCCCGCCGCTGAGCTCGCTTGCCCCATCGACGAGCACCTCGCCGCTGGCTCGGGCGCGGATTCGCGACATGCTGACCGTCGAGCAGTCGGGCTCCGCGCGCAAGCGTCCGGCCACGGGAGCCGACGGGCAGGGGCTCGACGCGCGCTAGACGAGCGGCGTGCGCAGCGCGGCCAGCCGCGCCTTCAGAGCCGGGTCCATCTTCTCCTCGACCAGCTCGCGCACGTACCGCCGGAGGTGCTCCTCGAAGCGGTAGCGCTTGCGGCAGTAGCCGCACTCGTCCAGATGCCGCTCCGCCTCGACCATCTCCTCCTCGGTCAGGTCGCGATCGAGGTACGGCTGCAACAGCTGCTCGCACTTCAGGCAGAGGTCCTGCTCGGCTGATGCGGCCATCTACTTGCCTCCCACGGTGGTCTCGGCAAGCTCCCGCTTGAGGATCCGGCGGCCGCGATGGAGCCGCGACATCACCGTGCCGACAGGGATGTCCAGGATCTGCGCGGCGTCCGCATAGGTGAAGTCGCCGATGTCCACCAGCACGATCACGTCGCGGAAGTCGTGCGGCACCGCCGCGAGCGCCTCGACGATCGAGTCCTGCGAGAGCCGCTCGACGACACGATCCTCCTCGGCGTTGCCGTCGGGAGTCGACTCCTCCAGCTTGTTGTAAAGGAAGTAGTCGCCCTCCTCCAGCGGCTGCATATCGGGGGTGCGCTGCACCCGGCGGCCGCGGTCGATGTTGAGGTTGGTGAGGATGCGCAGCAGCCAGGCGCGCAGGTTGGTGCCGGCCGTATACGACTTCCAGCTGCGAAATGCGCGCGCATAGGTGTCCTGCACCAGATCCTCGGCCTCCTCGCGCGAGGAGACGAGCCGACGCGCCACGCGGTACACCTGATCGGAGAGGGCGAGCGCCTCCTCCTCGAAGCGCACCCGATCGCGCGCTTCCGCGGCAATCCGGCGCGCGGCACATCCGTCCGGCAGCTCTTCCGACACTTCGGGCGAGGCTAGCAGCAGCGTCACGAGCCGTGCAACGCGCGCCGCAGACGGCCTATTCCCGCGGCAAGCGGCCTAGAAGCCCTCGAGGACGCGAAAGCCGCCGAGCGACATCGCCGAGAGAAGCGCGTCGCGCGTGGTCTGCTCGTCGTCGTACGAGAGCACGACGACACCCATCAGGTTCGCATTGGCGTACTCCAGCCCGGGGTGATCCTTGAGCACCACTCCGAGGCGGTTGACGCACTTCTCGCAGCGGATTCCGCTCATCTGCAGGGTCTCGGTCTGGACGCTCACCGCTGGGATCCTACCCCTCCGCGCCGGACTCCGACCTGTTGACGACCGAGAGACGGATCGAGCCGACGGTGAACAGCAGGTGCCGGAGCAGCGCGACGAGGATTAGCGATGCCCCGAAGTCCTCGAAGAACTCCTCGACGACACGTGAGTAATGGGAGACTGACTCGAGGGGGACGCCGAGGAACGAGGCGACATGGTCGTACGCGCCAACGCGCCCCTCGAGGTAGTCGAGCCCGACAGCGACGATGTAGCAGGCAAGCCCGGCAGTGAAGAGCGTGCGTGTCCACGACGCCCGGCGGGTGCGGAGGACGACGTGAAAGGTCACGAGCATCGCCACCGTGAAGATCGGTACGAAGACAACCTGCCAGGCGTAGCTGGGGAAGAAGGCGACGCCGCCCTCGACGGCGGTCCCGACCCGCTCGTGGATCGCTGCGCCGTCGTCGAGACCGATCCATGCGAAGAACGCAACGGCGACACCCCCATTCGAAGCGCACCCCGCGGCTCTCGGCACGGCGAGCATGGAGGTAGAGCACGAAGGCGATACCCGCCACGGCGAGCTCCTGGACGCTCGCGACGAAGTTGTGGAGGCTGTCTTCGCGACCGACGTTCGCGAGCTGACGGAGCGAGCTTGAGTCGACCCAGCCGCTGCTATTGCCGAGATAGTCGAGCAGCGAGAAGACCAGCGCGCCAACGACCAGCCAGCTGAGGAGCTTCCATGGTGCCCGCTGCCGGTCGAGCGTCCGCTCGAGCTCGAGCTTCACGCCTTGCGCACTCCGTGCACCGGCCGGCCGGCCGCCTCCCACGCGTAGTACGAGACGCTCGGCCCGAAGGAGCGCTCGAACTCGACCACCTTGGGGTTGCGTTTCACCTGCTTGGCGCGCTCGGCGTGCCGGAGCAGGTTCGGGTCGTCGTTCTCCTGCCAGACGAGGATGAGGTGCGCGGCCGTCATGAAGCGCGCAACGAACGAGCAGCCCTCGGCCGGGCACGGGAACGGGGCAGTGCTCACGCAGTACCAGCCGGTGTGGTCCTCGCTGCCGTCGCCCTTCCAGATCTCCTCGTCCTCGACAAGCTCGTCGTCGAGATCCTGGACACGGCCGACCCCGGGCGCTCCGCTCTCCACGGCCGTAAGGCTAGACGAAGGCGGAGCAGGTCATGGCCCTACGGCGCGACGGGCTGCTGCCCGAGCCGGAGCGTCAGCGTGAGCTTCCTGGCGCCCCGGTAGGCCTCGACCACCACCTGCTCGCCGGGCTTGCGGTGCGAGAGCACGGTACGCAGCCGCTCGAGGCTACCCATCGCAACACCGTCGACCTTCGTGATCACGTCGCCCCCGAGCGTGTAGCTCTCACCGGCGACGACCGCCTCGGTGGAGCCTGCCCTGAGCCCGGCCTTCGCAGCGCCGCTCCCGGGCTGGACGCGCTCGACGATCAGGCCGCGATCGACCGAGAGCCGGAAGAGCTTCGCGAGCTTCGCCGTGATCGGCCTGACGGTGACGCCGATGAAGGCCCGCTCGACGCGGCCGCTGTGGATGAGCTGGGACGCGATGCTCTTGACGGTGTTGATCGGGACGGCGAAGCCGATCCCGACGTTGCCGTCGCTGCCGGTGCCGGTCTGGATCTGCGAGTTGACACCGATCACCTCGCCCGCCGCGTTGAGCAGCGGCCCTCCGGAGTTGCCGTGGTTGAGCGCCGCATCGGTCTGGATGACGTGGTCGATCGTGTAGCCGTTGGGCGCCTGGATGGGCCGCTGCAACGCCGAGACGATGCCCGACGTGACCGTGCGCGAGAGCCCAAACGGGTTGCCGATGGCGACGACGGCATCGCCGACGCGGACGCTGTCGGAGTCCCCGAGCAGGAGCGGCGTCAACGCGCGTGAGCCGAGGTCGACGCTGAGGACGGCGATGTCGGTGGACGGGTCGGAGCCGATCACGGTGGCGCGCACCGAGTCGTTGTTGGAGAAGCTCACCTCGACGCGCCTGGCGCCCTCGACGACGTGGTAGTTCGTCACGATGTGGCCGGCCTTGTCGATAACGAAGCCGGAGCCGGAGCCGAGAGCCTGCTGCGGCCGAGCTGCCGGCTGGAACGGGTCGTCGAAGAACGGGTCGTCGGCCGCGTTCGTGGTCGAGCTGGTCGCGACCTGCACGACACCCGGCGCGGCCCGCCGGTAGACGTCGTTGATCGACATCGCCCGGGTCGGCGTGAAGGCGGTCGGTGCGGCTGCGACCGTGGGCGTGCGCACCTCGCGGACGACTTCCTTCTTGCCGAGGTTGCCGGTGAGGGCGGCCCCGCCGAGCGCGATGCCGCCACCGACGGCTGCGAGAGCGAGTGCCCCGCCGGTCCGCATCAGAAGGCTGCTGCCGAACGCCACACCTGCGTTATAGCGGCGGCGCCCCGCTCCGAAGGTGTTCCTCCGGTTAACGCACGGTTGGGAGCACCGGTCCTCAAACGGGGCCCTGCACGGCCGAACACAGCGGAACCGCCCATGCGCCTGGTTATGACACGCAGAATCGAGTCGGAAACCTTCCTAGCCACGGATGTCCTCACCGGTCGCCACGGAACACCGCTCCTGCGCAAGGGTACGCACCTCTCGATCAGCTACCGCGATGCGCTCGTACGGGCCGGCATCAACGCCGTCCACGTCGACGACGCGCTGAGCGAGGGCATTCACGTCCCGCAGATCCTCACCGAGCGAACGCGCCAGGAGGCGACGAGCGCGCTGGCCCAGGCCTTCCGCGCTGCACTCACGGTATTCGGCGGTGAGAAGACGAAGATGGCGCCGCAGCTCGTCGAGGAGCTGGAGCGGATCGCGGCGATGATCGCCAACGACGTCGCCGACTGCGGCGATGCCGTGCTCGCCCTCGCCGACCTCGCCTCCTCTGACCTCTACACCCTCCAGCACTCGATCGACGTCACAGCCCTCGGGCTGCTCATCGGCCAACGCGTCTTCCGCGAGAAGGGCTGGATCGACTACCGCGGGCAGCGCTCCTACGAGCACATCGACAAGAAGCTCGCCCAGCTCGGCCTCGGCCTGCTGCTGTACGACATCGGCAAGCTCACCATCCCGTCGGAGGTGCTCAACAAGCCCGACAAGCTCGACGACGACGAGTGGCAGCTGATCCGCCGGCACCCGATCACCAGCCTCGAGCTGCTGCCGAGCAACATGATCTCGGCGGTGTCGAAGACCGTCATCCGCTCGCACCACGAGCGCTGGGACGGCCGCGGCTACCCCGACGGCAAGTACGGCACCGAGATCCACCAGTTCGCGCGCATCGCCGCAGTCGCGGACGTGTACTACGCCGTGACCAGCGAGCGGCCGTACCGGGGCGCGGCCCCGGCCCACGTCGGCGTCGCCGTGGTGCTGGAGGGCGCAGGCACGGCGTTTGACCCGGAGATCATCGAGGCGTTCCTCAAGCTGGTGCCTCCCTACCCGCCCGGCATCGAGGTCACCCTCGACGACGGGCACAGCGGCGTCGTTGGCCACGTCGCCCCACCGCGGCTCGACCGCCCGACGGTGCGGATCGCGCACGAGGCAGACGGCCGAGAGGTCGCACCCTACGAGGTGAGCCTGCTGGACGAGCCCGATCTCTTCATCGTCGACGACAGCTGCTCGTCCGTGCGGCTGCATCGCGAGCGGCCGCGCTGGCAGGTCGCAGCGGCGTAGACGGATTGCCCCCGCCGCGTCCGGCGGCTGGCGCGTCCGGCGGCTGGCGCGTCACGTCAGCCAGCCAGGAGGCGCGGCTGCTCCAGCGCGATCCGGGCGGGCACCAGCCGGTGGCCGACAACGCCGGTCGCGGCGAGCCTCACCAGCAGGATGCCCGTCCGCGCCGTACGTACGGAGCGCGACGAGAACACGAAGTTGCCGAGGCTCCAGGCGACCAGCCGGCCGGGCGCCGGCGTCACCACCGGCAGCAGGACGTGCGCGTGCGCGCCCAGAACGAGCGTCGCGCCCGCGTCCGTCGCCGCCTGCGCCAGCTCCTCCTGCCTCGCGTTCTGCGTCGTCTGGAGCTCGTAGCCCCAGTGGAACCAGACGACGACGAGGTCGGCGCGGCCGTGCGCGACGCGGATGTCGCGGGCGATGTCGGCCGGAACGGCGGGCGCTGTGCCTGGAACCCGGCGGCGGGCGGTAAAGGCCCAGGGCGGCACGTCGTTGTACCCGAGGAAGGCGATGCGTAGGCCGCCGGCCCGGCGGATCACCGCGGTGCGGGCCGCCGCCAGGTTGGCGCCACCACCGACCGTGTGCCCGCCGGCCGCGCGAACAGCGTGAACCGTGTCGAGTAGCCCGATCGCCCCGAAGTCGCGCGAGTGGTTGTTGGCGAGCGTGAACACGTCGATGCCGGCGAAGCGGACAGCCGAGGCCAGCGACGCGGCTGGCCCGCGGAAGTGAAAGCGCTTGCCCGGCGCCGGCGTGCCCCGCTCGGAGACGGCGCCTTCCAGGTTCGCGGTGGCGATGTCGGCCCCGCGTAGCAGCGGAGCGACCCGCAGCCACGGATAGCGGGCGCTGGTGCGGGCGATCCGCCAGCCGACCCCGTCGCCGAACGTGACGTCACCGACTGCGGCCAGCTCGATCGGGCGCACGCGCAGCGCGCCGACGCCGACGCGGCGGGCACCCGACGCGACCGCCACCCGGTAGGTGCCGGTCGCCGTCACGGGGACGCTGCCGGTGACGGTGAACGCGCCGCGAGCGCCGCTGCGCCCGCTGCCCGCACGGCGGCCTGCCACCAACAGCACGACACGGGCCCGCGGCGTGGCAACGCCCGAGACCGAGAGCGGCGCGCCGGGCGCCAGCCACGCGGGCAGCCTGTGGCCCGGCGCGATGCGCAGCGGCGCGGGGCGGGCAACGACCGGGCGGGCGGTGGCTGCGCGCGCAGGCGCCGCCGCCGGGTCACGGAGCTGCGCCACCGGCGCGGCCTCCACCACGCTGCGCCCACCACCTGGCCCGCCACCGCCGAGCAGCACACCCAGGACGACGGCCGGCAGGACCAGGCAGGCGCCGGCGACGACGATTCGTCGCCGGTTGCTCAGCGGCATCCGGTGGTCCGAGCGCAGCGCGGCTCCTCTCGATTCGAACGGGCGGGCAATCGCGCTGCGGAAGCCTTCGGCCCCGTCGGGCCTGCTCCTGCCAGGGCGCAGGCTCGCTAGCTGCGCAGGAGGACCGCGAGCGTTGCCGTGAAGGCGTGCAGAAAGACCTTCGTGCCGACGGGCCCGATCTCGCCGCCGCAGAAGAACCCGGCCACGGCGGCGCCTGCCAGTGCCTCGCCGACGACACCGGCGTCGTGATCGGGCCGGCCGAACATCGCCGCGCCGCGGCCGTTGCAGGTGAATAGCAGCGCGCCGGCCGCGTCGACGCCGCCGAGGGTGGTGGCGAGGGCCTCGCGCAGGTCGGT
Organism: Actinomycetota bacterium; assembly: GCA_947445525.1. Lineage (GTDB taxonomy): Bacteria > Actinomycetota > Thermoleophilia > Gaiellales > Gaiellaceae > CANFDS01. Next base: position 9,831 of record CANFDS010000058.1, read on the forward strand.
GTCGGCGGTGGAGCCGTCGCGGATGTGGAAGCGCAGTGTCTGCCCGGGTCGCACCGTGTCGCCGAGCACGAGCGCGCCGCTCTCCTCGTCACCGCCGAGCAAGCTGCGGATGAGGTAGTCGCCGCGCTTGTAATCGGGCGTGTTCTCGTCGATCACGAGCCCGACCATCAGGCCTCGCAGCGCCTGCTGCTGCTCGCTCTCGGAGAGCCGCTCGACCTGCTCGCGCAACCGCTCGATCGCAGGTCGGCCGGCGAGCTCGTGGATGACGTTTCCCTCGGCACGGGTGACAACGAGGTCGCGGCCGATCGGCAGGCAGCCCTGCGACACGACGGTGCGCACAGGGATGCCCGAGACGATCGCCCCGACCGCGCCGTGCCGGTAGGTCTCGCCGCCGAGGAACAGCGCCTGCGTTCCCGGCCGGCCGGCCCCCGCGGCGAGCCCTCCGACCGTTGGCAGCCCTGGGTGCTCGAGGTTGAGCCCGTCCAGGAACGAGTCTGCCGGAAAGGTGAACGGGTCGACCAGCAGCGCCACCAGCGATGGCTCTGCGAGCTGCGGGAAGCCGACCACGACCGAGCCGCCTCCCGCGTGCACCGCCTCGGCGTGGAAGACCTCGATCTCGGCGCCGGGCAGGGCGGCCGCCCAGACCGCGACACCGGGGCCGTCCTCGAGCTCGCGACCGGCACCGAGCACCCCCTCCGCCACGCAGCCGACGAAGCAGCGCGCGCCCAGCTCGGTGCGCACGACAGCGGCGGCCGCGGCGGCGCGCGCCAGGTGGTACGCCGAGACGAACACGAACGCGAGATCCACCGGCGCGCCGTCGAGCGCAGCGGCCGCCGCGGCTGCTGCCGCGCGGCCGGCGTCGACTGCGTCGTCGAGCGTCGAGAGGCCCGCTCCGACCCGGGTTCCGTGCTCGCTCACCGCCGAGAGTCTAGAGCGGCGGGCCGGCTGGCCGGCGGCCCGGTAGCCCCAACCCCGCCGCTGCGGCGACGAGCCCTGCCGCGGCCGTGACCGCGAAGAGGGCGCCGAAGCCGTCGGCGCCCACGTGTCCGTTGAGCAGCCCGGCGAGAACGACCGCGCCGCCGATACCGCCGATGTACCTCGAGGTGGAGAAGATGCCGGAGGCAACTCCCGCCTTGTCGGCCGACACCGCCTCGACGGCGGCAGCCTGCTGCGCCGCGCCGGTGAGGCCGCCGCCGACGCCCGCCACCGCGAGGCAGACCAGCACGACGCCCGGCGACGAGGACGGCCAGAGTGCGAGCGGCACGAGGCCGACAGCCACGATCGCCTGGCCGAGCGTCGCAGGGAGCCGGCGGCCAAGCCGGTCGGCGAGCGCCCCGCCGAGCGGGGCAAGCACCGCCGTCGGCGCCGACAGCACGGCCAGCGCGAGGCCGATCTGCCCGGCCGACCAGCCGGTGGTGCGCTCGAAGAGCAGCGGCGTGGCAAGCAGGGTGGTGTAGAGCGCGAGGTTGCCGAACGAGACGCCGGCGGCGGCTGCGGCGAAGCCCCGGTTGCGGAACAGCCGCGGGTCGAAGACCGGGTCGGGGTGACGGGATTCGCGCAGCAGAAAGAGGGCGAACAGCACGGCGATCGCCGCGCCGACCGGGGCGATCAAGGGGGCGCCGCCGATGCGGCCGCCCTCGAGCGCGAGCGCCGCGGCGCCGCCGAGCAGCACCACCAGCACGACGGCGCCGGAAACGTCGAAGGTCGGACGACCCGACGGGCGCGCGGGGAGCGCGGCAGCAGACGGGTCGGCCGCCGGCGACGCGGACGGATCGGCGGGGGCCGGTGCCCGCACGACACGCACCAGCATGAGCACCGCGACCAGCGTGACCGGCACGTTGACGAAGAAGATCCAGCGCCAGCCGAGCAGCGAGGTCAGGCCGCCCCCGATCGGCGGCCCCAGTGCGGCCGAGACGCCGATCACGCCGCCGAACAGCCCGTACGCCCTGGCACGCCGCTGCTCCGGGATCAGTTCCCGGATCAGCCCGGTTGCGTTGGGGAAGACGAGCGCGCCCGAGAGGCCCTGCAGTACCCGCATCGCGATCAGCACCGGTAGCGACGGCGCGAGCCCCGCACCGACCGAGAACACCGCGAACGCGGCGAGGCCGATCAGCATCAGCGTGCGCCGACCGTAGCGGTCGCCGAGCTTCCCGGCGATCGGCTGCACCGGCGCAATCACGATCAGGTAGCAGGCGACGACCCAGCCGCCACCGGACACCCCCGCGCCCAGGTGGCGCAGCAGGTTGGGCAGGGCGACCGCGATCATCGTCGTGTTGAGCGGCGGCAGGATGCCGCAGAGCGCGACCGCCAGCAGGACGGCGCGCTCGCCCGGCACGGCGCGCATTCCAGGCACGGCGCGCTCCCCGGGCCGCCTCACTCGGCGCTGGTCCGCCCCGTGCCCGCGTCCCCGTCGACCTCGACGAGCCGGCCGTCCCGCCTGACCGCGGTGTCCATACCGATGTCGAGGACGGCCGGCACCTCGGCCAGGCGCCGCACCCGCTGGGCGCCACTGGGCGGCTCCACCTCGGCCGAGGAGACCCAGACGACCCGTGCGAACCCGGCAGCCAGCGCCCCGCCGACATCGTTGGCCAGGGAGTCCCCGACCATCGCGGCCTCGTCGGCGTCGCAGCCGAGCAGCTCGAGCACCGCCTCGAACGCCTCGACCGTCGGCTTGTGCGCGCCCAGCTCGCCCGAGATGCCGACGACGTCGAGCTCCGCCTCGATGCCGGTGACGGCGAGCTTGCGGCGCTGCAGCTCCGACGGGCCGTTCGTGAGCAGGCCCACCCGGATGCCAGAGGCACGCAGGTGACGGATCGTGGCGACAGCGTCCCCGTGGAGCTGGAGATCCTCGATGACCCGGGCCTTCACCGCCTGGTAGTCGCGGAACAGCCTGTCGTCGACGGCGGCCCAGGGCGCGATCGCCGCGGCCAGCCGTTCCCGGCGGAAACCGGTGAAGTCGGTCTCGCCGTGCAGCAGCCGCTCGTAGTGGGCCTCCATCAGCCCGTCGTAGCGCTCCAGGAACGCCGCCGTGTCGAGAGCGGGCACGTGACGGCAGAGGACGGCGATGACCGCCGGCCACACGCGCTCGTGGACGCCGGTGGAGTCGGCGAGGGTGTCGTCGAAGTCGAACACGACCCCGCTGAGTCGCCGCGTGCGCTGCCGGTTCACCGGCGGAGCGTAGCCGCCCGCGGGAAGCTGCGATCATCTCGGCGTGACGTCTACGCGGCAGCGACAATCCAGCAGCGCGCAGGACGGGAATACGCCGTAGTGAATGAGTGCGCGTGAACGACGACGGCAACCGGACGAACGCCTCGCCCGCCCAGCGGGTCGCCCGCGCACGCCAGGATGCAGGCCTCTCGAAGATGGCGCTCGCAGAGCGCATCGGCGTGCGCCTCTTCATCATCGACCGCTACGAGGCCGGCAGCGTGATCCCGCACGAGCACCTGGTGGCGATCGCGGCGGCCACCGGCCATTCGCTCGAGTGGCTGCACGGCGAGATCCCGGTGGAGGCGCCGGTGCGCGCGCAGCCGCCCGAGCAGGGCAGCGCCGACGCCCCGTCCGGCAGTGCCACCACGCCGCTCGCCGCGCCCAGCCCGCCCGCCACCTCCGCGGCGCCAACCGCGCCAACCGCGCACACCCTGCCACCACGGCTCCCGTCGCCCCCTGCGACCGAGTGGCCCGTCGTTCCGCCACAGCCACCGGCGCGGCTGCGCATCGCGCCACCGCCGGATGGGCCCGTAGACGAGCCCGAAAGTGAGCCGGCCGCCCCATCGGCCCGCCGCCCGCTGTCCGACGCGTCGTGGGTGGCAGAGCCACCCGCCGTCGACGCCCCGCCCCCCACTCTCGCGCGCGTACCGCCACCGGACGAGGTGGCCACGTGGGCGGACGCGGACGCCGCAGTCGACGACGCGGGCGAACGCCGGCTGCGCGAGATCGAGGAGCGCAGCGCGGGCCTGGAGCGGGCGCGCGAGCGCCTCGAGGAGCGGGCTCGCGGCCTGGCCGCCGAGGAGCGAGCGCGTCGCGACCGCGAGGAGGAGCTGGTCAAGCGCGAGGCATCGCTCGCCGAGCGGCTGCGCGACGTCGAGAGCCGGGAGCGACTGGTGGCGTTGCGCTCGGTCGAGAGCGAGCACGGCCTGGAAGAGCTCGAGCACGCGCAGGAGCTGCGGCGCGAGACGACCGCCCGCACCGAGCAGGCGCTCGCGGCGCGCGACGCCGAGCTGTCGGCTCTCCATCACGAGCTGCAGGTGCGCGCCCGGCTCCTGGACGAGGCCGAGGCCGAGCTGCAGGAGCGTGACCACAGTGCGACCGGCGTCGCCGAGAGCCTCGCTGCCCGCACCGAGGAGCTCCGCAAGCGTGGCGCGCTGCTACTCGACCGCGAGGCCGCAGCAGACGCCGCACGACACGAGCTCGAGGCCGCTCTCACGCGGGCCGACGCCGAGGCCACGGCGGCGGTACGAGAGCAGGCGCTCGCCCAGCGCTAGCACGCGCTCGACCTCGCCCGGCAGGAGCTCTCGACGCTGCGCGACCGCCTGACCGAGCTGGAACAGGGCACGGAGCAGCGTCGCGAGCGCGCCGAAGCGGCGCTCGCCGCGCGAGAGGCCTCGGTTTCCGAGCGGGAGGCAGTCGCAGCGGCACGCGGCGTCGAGCTGGAGCGGCTCGAAGAGGTGGCGACGAGCCTTGCGAGCCGTAAGGACGAGGCGGTGCGCCGGGATGCCGCGATCGCCGATCGGGAGGCCGAGCTCGAGGCGACCCGCACCGAGCCGGCAGCGACCGCCGAGCGCGTCCGCATCGAGGCCGCGGCAGTGAGCGCGCACGAGGCGACCGCCGGCGAGCGCGAGCGGCGCGTCGAGCTGCTCTCGGGGGAGCTGTCGCTGCGCGCA
>CANFDS010000059.1 GCA_947445525.1 Actinomycetota bacterium
CGGCCGATCTCGTGGCGGGTGAGGCCACGGCTGCGCAGATCCTTCTCGACCACGGCCTGCGTGGCGATGCCCGCATGGTCGTAGCCGGGCTGCCAGAGCGTGTTGAAGCCGCGCATCCGGTGCCAGCGGACAAGGACGTCCTGGATCGTTCCGTTGAGCGCGTGACCCATGTGCAGCGAGCCCGTCACGTTGGGCGGCGGCACGGCGATCACGTACGACGGCCGCGAGGGGTCGGGAGCGGCCCCGTAGAGGCCCTCCTCCTCCCAGGTGCGCTGCCAGCGCGCTTCGACACCGTCGTGACGGTAGAGCGGTTCCATGTAAGGGATTCTACGGAGGTGCCGCCCCGGGCAGCAGGTCAGCGGCGCAGCGCTGCGAGCGCCTCGCCCAGCGGGACGACGTCGCCGATCTTCGCAGCGATGTCGTGGAGCGCCGCGAGGTGCGGGCCACGGGCGCGGTCGGCCGTGGTCTCGATCGGGACGACGGTACGGAACCCGTGGGCATTGGCGTCGTTGGCGGTGGCACGGATGCACCCGGACGTGGTGCAGCCGATGACGATGACGGTGTCCACGCCGCGGGCGGTGAGCAGCGGCTGGAGGTTGGTGCCGAAAAACGCGGAGGCGGTCTTCTTGACGACGAGCGGGTCGCCCGGGCCGAAGCCGAGGCACGCATCGACCTCGACGGCCGCGCTGCCCTCGCGCAGGGTACGGATGCCGGGCCCGTTGAGGGACCGGGCGGCGGCATCCGACCCGGCCTCGTCGTAGGCAGTGGTGATGTAGACGACCGGGGCGCCGGCAGCCCTGGCGGCCTGGATCAGCACGCGCATCGCCTCGATCGCGCCAGTCATGTCCGAGCCGACCGGTGACGACGGGTCGGTGAAGCCGTTGATCATGTCCACCACGACCACGCCCGGCCGCTCGCCGAAGCCGATGCGGGTGCCGAAGCCGGCTCGCTGGTAGGTCGCCAGATCGACTCCACCCCAGAGGCCGCGGATGTCCTGCTGCAGCGGGTCGAATCCATCCGCCAACGCGCGGGCATGTGCCGCGAGAGCGGTGGCGGCGGCGGCTGAGTCGAGGGCCACGGCCGAAGGCTACCCGGCACAGCGCGTCGCGCCGTGCTCCCTACCCGAAGTCGAGGAACTCCTCGAGGATGTTGCGGCGCCGCTTCGGCTTACGCTTGCCCTCGTACTCGACGTCATCGTCGTTGTCGCGGTCGAAGCCACGGTCGCCGGTGTCGCCGCGTACCTCGCGCACGAAGTCATCGTCGGCGACCCGTCCCGCCGCGATCAGCTTGTCGAGCTCGCCCCGGTCGAGCCAGATGCCGCGGCAGTCGCGACACGCGTCGATGAGGACGCCGCTCCGCTCGATCTCGGTGAGGGACCCACTGCAGGAGGGACACATCGTTGCGCTTATGCACGAAACTGTAGTCGTGATTTGTGCAGCCCCTGTAAAGACCGCGAGCACGGTCTGTGAAGATGCCCGCATGCACGCCCGCGTGACCCGCATCAGCACCGACCCGGCCGAGCTGACCGACGATCTGCTCGCCTTCCGCGCCGCCGTGATCGGCCAGGCGCAGGCGAGCCCCGGCTACCGCGGCGCCCTCGACCTGATCGACCGGGAAACCGGCCGCGCCATCGCGATCACCCTCTGGGAGACCGAGGCCGACCTGCGCGCGTCGGAGCGGGCGCGCAAGGGCCCGGCGGGCGGTGGCCCAGGAGCGCCGTCGGTCGAGGCGTACGAGGTCGTGCTGCGTGACCTGCCGCCGGCGTAGCGGGCGAGGCCGGCGCGCTCAGACGCGCTGCGGCGTCGAGATGCGCGCGCACGGCGTGCTCGCCGACGGGTACAGGCCGTAGATGACCTCGCGATCGAGGTCGACGCCGCCCGGCCAGGCCAGCGTGTGCGAATCCTCGTCGAGGAAGGCCTCTGCGAACCGTTCCGGATTGCGAAGCACTCTGAAGACGCCCTTGTCGAGCAGCGGCTCGATGTCCACGTCGCGTACCTCACCGTCGGCGAACGTGCAGCGCACCGTATACGCCTCGAGGGGGACGGCAGAGATCATCGCCGGCGCGAGCGTCACGGCAGCGGCTCCACCCGGCGCACAGGTTGCATAGCCTTCGCGAGCCGCCAGTTCTCCTCTAGTTCGTCCCGGTGCAGGACGATCCACTCTCGCACGAGGCGCAGCGCGCGTGGCGGGATCACCCCGCGCATCAGTTCACCGCCCGCAAGGCCGACCTTCGCCTCCTGTCCGGCGTACTCGACGTGGAGGTGCGGAGGATCGTGGTCGTCGAAGAACATCTTGATAACGATGCCATAGAACACGGAGAGCGTCGGCACGCCCGCCGACGGTATGCGCACCGGGGCGCCCCCACAAGATGGCCGATCGAGCCCCGCCGCGGAGGGCCGTGTCCCGACAAGAGAGCGCCCGGCGGGGCGCCCCGCCCTACGCGGACTCTTCGGTGAGCTCGTCGAGCACGGCGCCGTTGCCGCCGCGGGCGACGAGCGTCGGGCGCTGCCCCTTCGAGATCGTCTCCTTCGTGATCACGCACTTGGCGACGTCCTTGCGGGACGGCAGCTCGAACATCACCTCGAGCAGCGCGCCCTCGATGATCGAGCGCAGGCCGCGCGCGCCGGTCTGCCGCTCGAGCGCCTTGTCGGCGATCTCCCAGAGGGCGTCGTCGGTGAACACCAGCTCGATCTCGTCGTAGGCGAAGAAGCGGTGGTACTGGCGGGTGAGCGCGTTGCGCGGCTCGGTGAGGATCTGCACGAGGTCGTCGCGGCGCAGCTGGTGCACCGTCGAGATCACCGGCAGGCGCCCGACAAACTCGGGGATCAGACCGAACGAGAGCAGATCCTCGGGCATCACCTGGGCCAGCAGGTCGCTCTGCAGGTTCTCCTTCTTGGAGTGGACATCGGCGCCGAAGCCGATCGCGTTCTTGCCGGTGCGACGCGCGATGATCTTGTCGAGCCCGGCGAACGCGCCGCCGCAGATGAAGAGGATGTTCGTCGTGTCGATCGAGAGGAACTCCTGGTGCGGGTGCTTGCGCCCACCCTGCGGCGGCACCGACGCGACCGTCCCCTCGAGGATCTTCAGCAGCGCCTGCTGGACGCCCTCACCCGAGACATCCCGGGTGATCGACGGGTTGTCCGACTTGCGCGCGATCTTGTCGACCTCGTCGATGTAGATGATCCCGGTCTCGGCCTTCTTGATGTCGAAGTCGGCGGCCTGGATCAGCTTGAGCAGGATGTTCTCGACGTCCTCGCCGACGTAGCCGGCCTCGGTCAGCGCCGTGGCGTCGGCGATCGCGAACGGGACGTTGAGCAGCCGGGCGAGCGTCTGCGCGAGATGCGTCTTGCCGCAGCCGGTCGGGCCGAGCAGCAGGATGTTCGACTTCTGCAGCTCGACGCCGTCGTCGCCGCCCATCTGCACGCGCTTGTAGTGGTTGTAGACGGCGACGGCCAGGGTGCGCTTCGCATCCTCCTGGCTGACCACGTACTCGTTGAGCAGCCCGTGGATCTCCTTCGGCTTCGGCAGGTTGTCGAAGTCGAGGGTCGTCGGAGCGGTGAGCTCCTCGTCGATGATCTCGTTGCAGAGATCGATGCACTCGTCGCAGATGTAGACGCCGGGGCCGGCGATCAGCTTCTTGACCTGCCGCTGGCTCTTCCCGCAGAAGCTGCAGAGAAGCTGCTCGTTTCCATCGCTCGCTCGGGCCACGTCTCTCCTTGTACATCGAAATTCGGGATCACGCCAGACCCCGGACGGAGGATCAGCGGTGCTTGATGACGGCGTCGATGACGCCGTACTCCTTCGCCTCGTCAGCCGTCATGAAGTAATCGCGGTCCATATTCGCCGCGACCTTCTCGAGTGCCTGCCCCGTGTGCTGCGCCATGATCTCCTCGAGCTTGCGCTTGAGGGCGAGCGTCTCGCGGGCATGGATCTCGATATCGGTCGCCTGTCCCTGGAACCCTCCCCACACCTGGTGGATCAGAATCTTGGAGTTCGGCAGGGCCCGCCGCTTTCCCTCTTTCCCGCCGGCCAGCAGCAGGGCGCCCATGCTCATCGCGATGCCGACGCAGATCGTCGAGACGTCCGGCTTGATGAACTGCATGGTGTCGTAGATCGCAAGGCCGGCATACACCGAGCCGCCCGGCGAGTTGATGTAGATCGAGATGTCCTTGTCGGGATCCTCCGACTCCAGGTGCAGCAGCTGCGCGACGATCAGGTTCGCGACCTGGTCGTCGATCGGCGTGCCGAGGAAGATAATCCTCTCGTTCAGGAGCCGGGAGTAGATGTCGAAGGCGCGCTCGCCGCGCGACGTCTGCTCGACGACCATGGGAATCAACGGGCTCATGCGGGCTCCTTGCTGCCGGGTGTCCACAACTTGGGAGCAGCGGCCGCCTTCTCCGCCTGCTCTTTCTCGGGTGTCCAGATCGCCTCGCGTGCTGCGGCGACCTCCATCGGGATGCGCTTCACTTCGGTGACGATTCGGTCGAGGGCACGGGAGAGGCGCATGTCATCGCGGAGATCACCAGCGCCACCGTGCATAAAGATCTGGTCGACCGTTACCTCGACATCTTCAACGTCACCCTGCGAGGCGACCTGCTCGCGCACGACCTCGCGCAGCTCCTCGTCGGTCACGTCGATGCCGAGCTGCTCGGCGACGGCCTCGAGCGCCAGCTCGCGCGCCAGCGCGTCACGGGCCTCGGTGCGGGCGTCCTCGACGAACTGCTGCGGCGTGATGTTGTTCGCCTGCAGATACATCTCGGGCGGCAGGCCGCGGCGGCGCAGCCACTCGATGCGCGCGTTGACGAGCTCGGAGGCGCGCACCTCGACGAGCGAGTCGGCCGGCGCCACCTTCGATGCCTTTGCCAGCGCATCGGCGACGGAGAGCCGGAAGTCGGCCTCGATCTCCTGCTCGATCTGCTCCTTCAGCTTCACCTCGATGTCGGCGCGCAGCTCGGCGAACGTGTCGAACTCGCTCGCCGCCTTCGCCAGCTCGTCATCGGCGGGCGGCAGCACCTTCTCCTTCAGATCCTTGACCGTGGCGGTCAGCTTGAGCTCCTGGCCCTCGCGCGTCGGGTAGTCGATGACGCGCTCGTCGCCGGCCTTCATCCCCTGCAGCGCCTGCTCGAGCGCAGGCAGCACGCGGCCGATGCCGAGCTCGAGCACGAGGTCACGCTGGCCCTCGCCCTCGTCATCGACGAGATCGACGACGATCGTGTCGCCCGCCTGGGCGCCGCGGCCATCGACCGGCACCAGCTCCGCGACCATGCGCTGCAGCTCCTCGACCTCCTGCTGCACGAGTTCGTCCGGCACCGACGCGTCCGGGACGCCGACCTCGAGGGTCTTCCAGTCCGGCACGACGGCCTTCGCCTGCACGCTGAACTCGGCGGTGAACGTCCACGGCTCGTCGCTGGACAGCGGCAGCTGGAAGTCGTACTCGGGGCGGCTGGTCGGTCGCACGCGGCTCTTGGTCGCCGCGAAGCGGAACCAGCCGACGATATGGGTGGAGACTGCCTCGCCAAAGATCCGCTCCTTGCCGAGCTTCGATACGAGCACGGGCATCGGGATCTTGCCCTTGCGGAAGCCGGGGATCTTCACCGACTCCGAGAGGTCACCGGCGGCATGCTCGACCGCGTGCTTCAGATCGTGCACCGGGACCTCGACGGTCAGACGCACACGATCGTTGCCCAGCACCTCTGCCCTTGTCTCCATCGCGTGGATTCAAGCACAGGGGTAGCGGGTGGCCGTGGGACACCCGCTTCTCGGCGGGGCACGGGCGCGTTCTGTGGCGGCGCGCGCTGCGCGGCCCTTTTCGCGAGCTCGGGCGGAAACGCCTGCGTGGAAGGCTCGCGAAAAGGGCCGCACTGCCCGCGCCTGCGGCGGCGGAGCCTGTTCCACGGCGGCGCGGGTGGTTCTCGGCGCACCCTGGTCGACAAGGAGCGGGTGAGGCGGGCGGGCTCGCGAGAATGCGGCGCGCTCGGTCGCCGGTGGCTGCACGCCGGCGGTCGTGGCGTCCGCTCTTGTCGCTTCCCCAGCCTCACGGCCGACTCCCGCCGGCGCCTCGCTTCACGCGACAGAGCCACGGGTCGGCGGCGCACGGCTTGCCTCGCGCCTTCCACGCCGGCGTCTCCGCCCGAGTGCGAGGCAGGCCGTGCGCCGCCGACCCGGCAGGTGTCGCGCCCTAGAGCGAGGGGTACTTCCCCGTGAGCAGGAAGACGTAGGCGTACGTCTGGGCGTGGTAGCGCAGCCCGTACAGCAGCACGCGCTCCATGCCCGGCGACATGCGGCCGGTGACGAGCGCGTAGAACCAGCCGAACAGGGTGATGATGTTGAGCAGGTAGTTGAGGACGCTGGAGATGATCAGCGCCGGGATCGCGAGCAGATAGCGGAAGAAGATCGTCAGGCGGCTCTGGGCCTCGGTCGGATCGACCTCGAGGTCGATCGGGTAGGCGCCCGGCGCGCCGTTGAACGGCGGGAACGGGTTGGCGGCGAGCCCCACGTAGGCGTTGACGTGCACCCAGTAGCGCAGATAACGGGTGAGGAAGCCGTGCATGCCCTCGGGCACGCGGCCGCAGACGAGGCCGACGACCCAGGCGGCCAGCACCACGAACATCGCTGCGATGCCGAACAGCATCAGCCAGATGTAGTGGGGAACGGTCAGCAGCATGCGGAAGAAGACCGTCAGCCGCGACCGTCTGAGATCATCGTTGTTGACGATGCGGATCGGATGGCCGCCGCCGCCGTGCAGTTCAGTCATGGCTCTCCCTTGTCTGGGCTGCACGAGGCGCCGGGGCCACCCTGGCCCAGGCTTGTGCAGGATGTCGCCTCAGGAGTTCCACGCCAGCGCCACCACTCCTGCGGCTGCCGGCGGACGTCATGCCGGCCCGGTCACCACCGCGCGCGGCCGGATCAGCTGGCCCGTGCCCGCCTGCTCGAGCGCGTGCGCGACCCACCCGGCGCTGCGGCCAAGGGCGAAGATGGCGAAGGCGGCGCCCTGCGGCAAGCGATGCGTGCGCGCCAGCGCGGCGAGGCCGAGGTCGAGCGTCGGCGGCAGGCCCTGCCCGGCCGCGAAGGCGATGGCCCGAGCGGCGGGGTCGCGCGGCGCGAGCCGGAGGCGGGCGACGAGCTCGCGGCCCCGCGGGTCGCCCTCGTAGTAGCCGCCGCCCCAGAAGCCGGGGAGCAGCCCGTCGCGGCGCAGGGCGCGCCGGAGCGCGGCAACGCCCTCCCGCTCGACCTCGTCGAGCAGCGCCTCGGCCAGCGTGGTGTGGCCGCCGTGGCGGCGCCCTTCCAGCGCGCACAACGCACCCAGCAGGAACACGCACCTCGTCACCGCCAACTGCCTGGCCGCGCTCGAGGCCGGGTGCTGCGCGATCAACGGCAGCCTGCTGGGTAAGGGCGAGCGCACCGGTAACGCGCCGCTCGAGGCCGTGCTGCTGCACGCCGCCGGGATGGGCGCCCTCCCCGCCCTACCCGACTTCACGGCGCTCAACGAGCTCGTCGTACTGTACAAGGAGATGGGCGAGCCGGTGCCTGCGAAGTACCCGCTCTACGGCCGCGACGCATACCGGACGCGGGCCGGCATCCATGCCGACGGGCTCAACAAGTTCTGGTGGATGTACGCGCCGTTCGACGTGCCGACGCTGCTCGGCCGCCCGCTCGAGCTGAGCTACACACGGGACTCCGGCGTGGCCGGCCTCGTCTTCCTGTTCAGGCAGCACACCGGGCAGGAGCCGGCGAAGGACGACCCGCGCCTGGCGGCCCTGCACGAGGAGCTCGTCCGCCAGTTCGACAGCGGCTGGCAGACGGCGATCGAGTAGGAGGAGCCGCGCGGGCTGGCAGGGGCTGCGCCGCTGCTCTGACCGGGCGATGCGGGCGAGAGGACTCGAACCTCCACGGGCTTGCGCCCGACGGGACCTAAACCCGTTGCGTCTACCAGTTCCGCCACGCCCGCTGGCCCCCGCAGGATAGACAGCGCGAGCCGCTCGCCGAGTAGGATCGCACGCATGAGCGCACCCGTCGTCATCGTCACCGGTGGAGGCGGCGGTATCGGCCGCGCCACCTGCATCCAGCTGGGCGCCCGCGGCGCCTCCATCCTCGTCGTCGACCGCGACCTCGCGGCCGCGGAGGAGAGCGCACGTCTGGCCCGCGAGGCCGGCGGCGACGCCGTCGCGCACGCCGCCGACGTCTCGGACGACGCCCAGGTGGTCGCCTACGTGCGCGCGTGCGAGCAGCGCTTCGGCGGCATCGACGCCTTCTTCAACAATGCCGGCATCGAGGGCCCCATCGCTGCGATCCCCGACTACGAGCTCGCGGACTTCGAGCAGGTGTTCCGGGTCAACGTGACCGGCGTCTTCCTCGGCCTCAAGCATGTGATCCCGGCGCTGCGCCGGCGCGGTGGGGGCGCGATCGTCAACACGGCGTCGCAGGCAGGCCTGCGCGGTGTCGGCAACCTCTCTGGCTACTCGGCCAGCAAGCACGCGGTGATCGGGCTGTCGCGGGCTGCAGCGCTGGAGACGGCGGCGGACGGCATCCGCGTCAACACGCTCTGCCCCGGACCGACCTCGACGAAGATGATGGAGAGCATCCACACCGCGGTGCTCGCCGTCGGCGGCGACCCCGCTAGCTTCGTCACGCGGATCCCCGCAGGCCGCTACGGCCGCCCCGACGAGATCGCCACGACCGCGGTGTTCCTCCTGCTCGACGCGCCTGCCTTCCTCACCGGGGCCGAGGTGCCGGTGGACGGCGGCATGACCACGCCGTAGGCCGCCGCGGCGACACCGCCCCGGCCGTCGCGGCCGCCCGAAAACCTTTACAGGCCATAACCCTGGCGAAACGGGGTGCGACGTACCCTCGGTACATGACGTCGAGCACCTTGACAGCCGATCCTGACCGCGCGGGCACCGTCGTCGAGAGCGGCGAGCTCGCCGGAGCCACGACCGATGCGCTGCAGCTCTTCCTCAACGAGATCTCTCGCTACCCCCTGCTCTCCGCAGCTCAGGAGGTCGAGCTGGCCAAGCGCATCGAGTGCGGCGACCTGGCCGCCAAGGAGCGCATGATCCAGTCGAACCTGCGCCTCGTGGTGTCGATCGCCAAGCGCTACCAGGGCCACGAGCTCGCGCTGCTCGATCTCATCCAGGAGGGCGTGATCGGGCTGATCCGGGCCGTCGAGAAGTTCGACTGGCGGCGCGGCTACAAGTTCTCGACGTACGCCACCTGGTGGATCACGCAGGCGGTGCAGCGCGGCGTCGGCAACAAGTCCCGCACCATCCGCGTGCCGATCCACGTGCTCGACATCGAGCGCAAGCTGGCGAAGGCCGAGGTTGCGCTGCAGGCGCGGCTCGGCCGGGCACCGAGCGACGAGGAGCTCGCCAAGGCCGCGAAGGTGTCGCTGGCGCAGGTGCTCGAGGCACGGCAAACGGCGCGCGCAGTGACGAGCCTCGACCTCGAGGTCGGCGAGGAGGGTGGCGCGACGCTGGGCGACCTGCTCCCCGGCCGCAGCCCGGAGCCCGTCGAGGAGATCCACGTGAGCCTGCGCGACACCGCGCTGCGCACGGCCGTCGAGGCGCTGCCGGAGCCCTATCGCTCGGTCGTGGGGCTGCGTTACGGCCTCGACGAGGAGCCGCTCACGGTCGAGATGACGCGCCGCCGGCTGCACATCAGCCGCGACAAGGTGATGGCGTTCGAGCGCGAGGCGCTGGAGCGGCTCGCCGTCGAGCGCGAGCTGCAGGCGCTGCGCGAAGCGGCGTAGGCTGCGCGGGTAGGGGCTCGGCGGGCGGCCTACGCGCTCGTGAACGTCCGCGAGGCCGGGGCAGCCGAGGTGTCGCCGGCGAAGTTCGTCGCCAGGACGCGCAGGCAAAGGGCACCGCCCCTACCCACAAGCCACCGGCCGTCGTCACGACCGTCAGCTTGCGACCGAGGTCGAACTTCGCGATCGCCTCGGCGGCAGAGCCGGTGAGGACGCAGTCTCCAGCGGCTACCGGGGACGTGCACCCGTGGCGCCGGCCGGTGACGTGCGAGCCGGGTTCCCGGTGGGTGAACGCTGCCGAGCACCACGGGCAACGTCAGGTCGTTTTCGGCCGCCCTCTCCCCACCTGCAGCCGTCCGCGCAGGGAAGCGGCAGCGGCAGCGGCCGCGAACACGCCGAGCGCGACGAGACAGATCGCGGGCCCGGCTGCCACGCCCTGGTGGAACGAGAGCTCGAGCCCCACGACGCCGCAGGCCACCGCCAGCGCCGGCGCCACGAAGAGCATCGCCCAGACGCGCTGCGTGAGGGCGCGCGCCGCGGCCGCGGGCGCGACGAGCAGGGCCAGCACGAGCAGCGTCCCCACGCCGCGTAGCGCCACCGTCAGCGCGCCCGCGAGCGCGACCAGCAGCACCGCGTCGAGCAGGCCGGCGCGGGCGCCGATCGCGTCGGCGAAGGCGCGGTCGAAGGCGACGAGCACGAGCCGGCGGCCAAGCGCGCCGACGACGGCGACGACGGCGACGGCCGCCACGAGCCCGACCCAGAGGTCGCGCGCGTCCACCGAGAGCACGCTGCCGAAGAGGATCGAGTCGAGCTCCCTGGGCGTGCCGCGCGTCGCCACGATCACGACGCCGGCGGCGAACACGCCGGTGACCACCACCGAGATGGCCGTGTCCTCGCCCACGTCGGGGCGGCGCAGCAGCACCGCGATCGCCACCGCTGCCAGCACCCCGCCGACGAGCGCCCCGGCGATCACCGGCAGGCCCGCCAGCAGCGCGATCGCCGCGCCCGGCACGAGCGCGTGCGACAGCGACTCTCCGGAGTAGGTCAGCCCGCGCAGCACGACGAACGCCCCGAGCAGGCCGCAGACAACACCCATCAGTGCCACCTCGGCGAGGGCGCGGAGCATGAAGTCGTAGGAGAACGGGTCGAGCAGGGCCATGGCAGCGGCGCTCAGTGGCCGAGGCCGTGCGGGCCGTGGCCGGAGTGGTCGTGGTCGTCGCTGCGGCCGTGCTCGTGGCTGTGCTCGTGGCCGTGCTCGCCCTCGTGGTGGTGCGAGCCCTCGTCGATCAGGCCGAGATCCTCGAGCACGACGAGGCGCTCGCCGTAGGCGGCGCGCAGCGTGGCGGCCGTGAGCGACTCGCGCGGCGGCCCGTAGGCGTGGACTCGCCGGTTGAGCAGCAGCGCGTGCGTGCAGCAATCACGCGCGAAGGCGAGATCGTGCGTCGCGATCAGCACGGCGCGCCCGTCGGCCCGCTCGGCGGCGAGGGCGTGGAAGATCGCCTCCTCCGAGACGGCGTCGACGCCGGAGAGCGGCTCGTCCAGCAGCAGCACCGAGCCCTCCTGCACGAGCGCGCGCGCCAGCAGGACGCGCTGGCGCTGGCCGCCCGAGAGCTCGCCGAACGGGCTGTGGGCGCGGTCGCCCAGCTCGACCCGCTCGAGCGCGAGGTGGGCTCGGGCGCGCTCGGCCCGGCCGGCCCGCCGCCACGGCCCGATCCGCCGGTAGGCGCCCATCAGGGCCACGTCGAAGGCGGTCACCGGGAACGAGAGCTGCGTCGGCCCGTGCTGCGGCACGTACGCGAACTCGCCCTCCAGGGCGATGCTGCCGGTGGATGGGATCAGGCCCAGCAGGGCGGAGAAGAGCGACGACTTGCCGGCGCCGTTCGGGCCGACCACCGCGACGAGGTCGCCGGCGCCGACGCTGAAGGCGGCGTCCTCGACCGCGAGCCTGCCGCCGCGCTTGACGTCGAGGCCTGTGACGACCAGCAGCGGGGCGGCGCTCACTTCCCGTTCCCGCGCATCCCGGCGACGAGCAGCTGCACGTTGTGGGCCATCATCGAGACGTAGCTGTCGGCGCCGGAGCCGGCCGCGCCGAGCGTGTCGCCGTAGAGGCCGTCGTCGACGCGCGCGCCCGTCTCGCGCGCGATCTGCCTGATCAGCTTCGAGTCGACGGAGGCCTCCGAGAAGAGCGTCGTGACGCGCTCGCGGCGGATGGTGTCGATGAGGCGGGCCGTGTCGCGAGCGTTCGCGGAGGCGGCGGTGGAGGTCGAGGGGATCGCCGCGCCGATGACGCGGATGCCGTAGCGGCGGGCCAGGTAGCCGAACGCGTCGTGGTCGGTGACGATCTTGCGGCGCGCGGCCGGCACGACGGCGACGGCGGCTCGCAGCTGCCGGTCGAGCCCGGTGAGTCGGCTGATGTAGGCGCCCGCGCGCGAGCGGAAGCCGGCGGCGTGCGTGGGGTCGGCCTGCGCGAGCGCGTCGCGCAGCGTGGCGACGGCGGCGGCGGCGAGCGTCGGGTCGTGCCAGAAGTGAGGGTCGCGCTTCGGGCCCGCGCGGGCGAGGGCCGGCGGCCTGAGCAGGGCGGTCGGCGCGAGCGCGACGACGCGCACCCCGCCCGAGCCCTGCGCGAGCCTGACGATCCAGTCGTCGAAGCCGGCGCCGCTGGCGACGACGAGCTTCGAGTCGGCCACCGCGGCGGCGTCGCCGGTGCCAGGCTCGTACTCGTGCGGGTCGACGAGCGGCTTCAGCAGCGGCCGCACCTCGACGTCGTCGCCGCCGACCGTGCGCACCCAGTCGGTGACCACCGGCGTCGTGGCGACGATGCGCAGCTTGCTCGAGGTGTGTGGCTGGTCGGCCGCCGCTGCCGCCCCGGCGCCCGCCGCGCCCACCCCGCCCACCACTCCCAGCGCGAGCAGCGCCGCGCCGAGCCCTGCCGCGGCCAGCCCGCGCCGCGCGGGCACCCGCAGCTCACGCCAGGCGTAGACGGCGGCGAACGTCACGGCCGCGCAGATGGCGACGGTGGCGCCGGGCGGCGCGTCGAGCCGGAAGGCCAGCCACAGCCCGACGACCGACTCGGCAAGGGCGAGCGCCGAGGCCACCGCGACGAGCGCCGGCACCCGCCGGGCGACGAGCCGCGCGGTGGCGGCCGGAACGACGAAGAGCGCCGAGACGAGTAGGCTCCCCACCGCGTCCACGGTGGCAACGACGGTGACTGCCAGGACGCCGGTCAGCGCGAGGTCGAGCAGGGCCGGCCGGAAGCCGAAGACGGGGGCGCTCTCGCGGTCGAACGCGACGAGCAGCCAGCCGCGCCCCAGCGCGAGCGCCACGACGGCGACGCCGCCCACGACGGCGGCCGAGCGCCACACGTCGGCGTCCGTGACGCCGAGCAGCGACCCGAAGAGCAGCGTGTCCACGCGCGCGTCCTGCGCGAAGACGTCGGAGACCAGCAGCGAGCCGAGCGCGAGCGCGCCCGCGAGCAGCAGGCCGGTCGCGGCGGCGGTGTCGAGGTCGCGCCGCCGGCCGAGCAGCGCCAGCCCGAGCGCCAGCAGCAGCGACGACACCAGCCCACCGAGGAACGCGCTCACCCCGATCCCGTACGCGACGACCGCCCCGGGGAATGCCCCCACGCCCAGCGCGTGCGTCGCGAAGGCGAGCCGGCGCAGCACGACGAACGCACCCAGCGCACCCGCGACGACCGAGAGCAGCGCCAGCTCGAGCAGGGCTCGCTGCATGAACGCCGAGGCGAACGGGTCGGTGAGCCAGCGCATGTCGGGAGAGGCTAGCAATAATGGGAACGGTTTTCATTATTGACCTCGAGTACCGCTAGAGTCTGAGAAGCGTTATCATGAGGAGCACGATGTCCACGGCAGCCCACAGCCACGCCGGTCACGCCCACGAGGGGCCGCCCTGGAGCGAGCATGTGCTGGCGCGTTTCGAGCGCGAGGGCTTCCGCGCGGGCGGGGCGCGGGCGGCGGTGGTCGAGCTGCTGGCCGAGCAGGACTGCTGCCTCTCGGCGCAGGAGATCTTCGACCGGCTGCGCAACGGCGGCCGCCGGGTCGGCATCGCCAGCATCTACCGCGTGCTCGACCAGCTCTTCCAGATGCAGCTCGTGCAGCGGGTCGACGTCGGCGGCGGCGTGGCGCGCTTCGAGGCCGCCCACCCAGGCGGCGACCACCACCACCACCTACTGTGTAACGACTGCGGCCGGGTCGTCGCCTTCGAGGATGACGCGCTCGAGGCCGAGCTCGACCGTGTCGCCGAACGTCTCGGCGCCCGTATCACCGGCCACGAGCTGGTGCTGCACGGCGCCTGCGCCGACTGCTCGCGCGTCTGAACTTCCCCGGCCCCGGCGCGTCCGGCCCACCACCCCGCCCGCTGTCGGCCCGGGCATACTTCACCCCGCCCGGCCCCGTAGCTCAGCGGAAGAGCGGCAGACTTCGAATCTGCGCGCGGTGGTTCGATTCCACCCGGGGCCA
>CANFDS010000060.1 GCA_947445525.1 Actinomycetota bacterium
ACGGCTCCGTCAACTCGCCCGGCACCACGCCCGAGGCGATTACCGTCGCGGCCGCCACCAAGGACGGGCTGCTGGCCGACTTCTCGTCGGCCGGGCCGGCGCCGATCTCGCTCCAGCTCAAGCCCGACGTGACCGCGCCCGGCATCAACATCTACTCCTCCTACCCGCTGCGCGAGACGTCCTGGAGCTCGCTCTCGGGAACGAGCATGGCCTCGCCCGTGGTCGCCGGCGCAGCCGCACTGCTCCGCCAGCGGCACCCCAGCTGGACGGTGCAGCAGATCAAGTCGGCCCTCACGAGCACGGGTACTCCCGCCTACGAGGCCGTCACGACCAGGAAGGAGGCCCCGCCCACGCGCCAGGGCGGCGGCATGATCGATCTCGAGCAGGCCGACAAGCCGCTCGTGTTCACGCGGCCGACCAGCGTCTCGTTCGGGCTGGTCGCGCCCGGCACGACGGTGGTGCGCACCATCGAAGTGACGGACGCCGGCGGCGGCGGCGAGTGGCTGCCGACCCTCCAGTTCGTGCAGTCGAAGCCCGGCGTCCGCCTTGCGCTCCCGGCAGGGATCTCGGTGCCGGGCACGCTGACGCTGTCGCTCACCGTCAACGCCACGGCGGCCGAGGGCGAGGCCAGCGGCTTCGTCGTGCTGACCAGCAACAACGTGTCCCGCCGGATCGCGTTCTGGGCGCGCGTCGCGCGGCCACGGCTCGCGTCGGAGCCACACGAGACGATCACGAAGCCGGGCGTCTATAGCGGAAACACGCGCGGCAAGCTGCCGTTCGTCTCGACGTACCGCTTCCCGGATGCGGGACCGGCCCTCGGCATCCCAACGGTGCTCCCCGGGCCCGAGCAGGTCTTCCGCGTCCGGATCATCGGCAAGCCCGCGAACTTCGGCGTGGTCGTCCTGTCGAAGGCGAAGGGCGTCGACGCGCACCCCCGCGTCGTCGTGGCCGGCAACGAGAACCGGCTGACCGGCATGGCCGGCCTTCCCGTCGACCTCAACCCGTACCGCAACCAGTTCGGCGCGGCGGTGCCGGTGGCGGGCGCGCTGCGGCCGCTACCGGGTCTCTACGACATCGTGTTCGACACGCCGAGCGCGGCGCGCTCCGGCCCGTTCACCTTCCGCTACTGGGTCAACGACGTGATGCCGCCCGCCGTGCGCCTCACCACGCCGACCGTGCTGACGGCTCCGAACGCGACGCTGGAGCTGCTGATCACCGACGCGGGCTCGGGCGTCGACCCCGCCGCGCTCACCGTGATCGTCGACGCCAACCAGGCCGACACCACGTTCGACACGAGAACAGGCAAGACGACGGTGAAGCTGCCGCCGCTCGGCGCGGGGGCGCACAAGCTCTCCGTCACGGTCGCCGACTTCCAGGAGACGAAGAACATGGAGTCCGTTCCCGGGGTGCTGCCGAACACGACGACGTTCGCGACCACCTTCACCGCCCGTACGGGCTAGCAGGCGAGGGCGGTCAGCCGCGCGCCTGCACACCCCGGGTCGACCTCCTAGCGGTCGGCGTCGCGGTCGAACGTCGGCAGGCGCTCGAGGTCGCGGCGGACGCTCGCGACGAAGTCGTCGGCGTCGCTCGCAGCGGCTGCGGCCCGCGCGTCCGGCGCCGTACCGCCGCCCGGGATGACGCGGAGCTTCGACTTGCGACGGGCGCGCTCGCGGCTGGGCCGGGCGCCGGGCTCCCTGCCGAGCTGCCGGGCAAGACGCGGCCACTCGGCACCGACCACGACCACGGCGACAGCGACGAGCAGCACGAGCGAGAGCAGGCTCACGAGGCGATTGTAGACGTCCGCCGGCCGGCGCCGGTGGTCGCACCACTGTTCCCACACGTCATGCCCGCCGTTGCCTCTATGCTCGGAGCCATGCTGGCAGAGGCCGACGCATGACGCGCCGCCTCCTCCCCGTGGCGCTGGCAGCACTCGCGCTCGCTGCGGTCGCCCTGGCTGCCGCCCCGGGCGCCCTCTCGCATGGCGGCTCGGCGAGCGAGCTGTTCCTGTCGCAGGTGACGGCGATCAAGCCGGCGGTGCCGGGCGTGACCGTCCTCGTCCTCGGGCGCGACGACCAGATCGAGCTCGACAACCGCAGCGGCAAGACGGTGACGGTGCTCGGCTACGAGGGGGAGCCGTACCTCCGCTTCGACGCCAGCGGCGTCGCCGTCAACCTCCACTCGCCCGCACGCTTCCTCAACATGGATCGTTACGCGAAGGTCGCGCTGCCCGCCTCGGCCGATGCGAAGCTGCCGCCCGAGTGGGACATCCTCACGCTCGGCAAGCGCTGGTCGTGGCACGACCATCGCAGCCACTGGATGAGCACGATCCTGCCGCCTGCCGCCAGGGAGGCCCCGGACAGGCCGCAGCTCGTCTTCGCCTGGTCGATCCCGCTCTCGGTGGGCGGCGCCGCCGCGCAGGTCGCCGGCCGCCTCGACTACGTCCCGCCGAAGGAAGGCAGCAACACCGGCCTGATCGTCGGCATCGCCCTGCCCGTCGGGATCATCCTGCTGGCTGGTGCCGCCACGGGCCTGCTCGTCCTCCGGCGGCGGCGCCTGCAGGCGACGGCCCCGGAGTGACCCAGGTCGCCGCAGCCGTCTGTCCGGGCTGCGGCAGTCGCGTCGCCGTGTTCGCACACCAGTTGCTTGCCGAGATCCCCCCGGCGGCGCACAACGCCGTCGCCCGCTCGCTGGCGCAGGCGGCGGGCAGCGACGGGGCACGCTTCGCGATGGCCGAGGGCGACGGCTCGTACGTCTGTCCCGCCTGCGGCCGTCTCGACTGGGTGCCGCTGTCGATCGACCTCGACTGAAAGAGCAAGGCTCGCGCGCCCCCGGGGGGACGGGGACGCGCGAGCCTTCGGCGTTCGTGCCCGGCCGCTGCTAGGCGGCGTTCGCGCGCTGCTGCGCGGGGCGGGCGTTGGTGCGCTCGAGGTACGCGGCGACGTTCGGGAAGCCGTCGTTCATGCCGAGGTAGACGCCGAACCCGCACACTCCCGCGACGATCAGGTCGGCGACCGAGAACGTGCCGCCGACGAGGTACTCCTTGCCAGCCAGCTCGTCCTCGATCACCTGGAGGGCCTTGCGGTAGCTCGCAACGCCTGCGGCGGTGCGAGCGGCGTCGGTCTCGCCGTAGACGTACTTCTCGACGATGCCGAGCTCCAGCTCGAGCATCGCGTAGAAGACCCACTGGTAGACGAGGGCGCGATCGTGCGTGCCGGCGGCCGGGATCAGGCCGGCCTCCGGGTTGCTCTCGGCGAGGTGCAGGCAGATGCCCGCCGACTCGAACACGTGGCCGTCGCCGTCATGGACGACGGGGACGCGGCCGAGCGGGTGCCGGGCGAGATGCGGCGGCTCGTGCCGCTCCTCGCGAGCCATGACCGTGACGTCGTAGGGCTTGCCGATCTCCTCGAGCATCCAGTGGACGCGGGACGAGCGGGTTCCGGGTACGTGATAGAGGCGCATCGCAGGATCCTACGCGACCGCGACTGCGCGCTCGAAGGCCGGCCGCGCCTGGAGCCGCGCGACGTACGCCTGGATGTTGGGGAACTCGCCGAGCAGCTCCATCCACGCGCCCAGGCGCATGCCGTCACCGACGAGCACGTCGGCCACCGAGAACGCGTCGCCGACCATCCACTCGTTGGTGGCCAACCGCTCCTCGATCGCCGCGGCAGCAGCTGCGAACCGCTCGCGGCCGGCCTGTGCACGGGCCGGGTCGCTCTCGCGCTGGTAGTACACCTCGACGACGCCAGGCTCGATCTCGGTGGCGTTGTAGAACGCCCACTGGTAGACGAGGCCGCGCTCGTGGCTGCCGATCGGCCCGATCAACCCTGCCTCGGGGTGGAGGTCGGCGAGCTGGAGGCAGATCGCGCCGGACTCGAACAGGAGACCGCCGCGCGTGTCCATCACGGGGACGCGGCCGAGCGGATGCCGGGTGACGTGCTCGGCGCCGCGGCGCTCCTCGAGGGTGAGGACGGTGGTAGCGAAGGGCACGCCGAGCTCCTCGAGCAGCCAGAGCGTGCGGGTCGAGCGGGAACCGGGTGAGTGATAGAGGCGCATGGCTAGACGAGGGGGTTGGTGCCGGCCATCCAGATGACCATCCGCTGGATCTTGCCGTCGGCGTTGATGTCGAAGAAGTTGCAGTTGTGCATGTCGTTCTTCGACCCGTCCTTGAGCTCGCCCTGGTAGCCCTGCTCGGTCGCGACCTTCTGCAGCTCGGGGTTCACGACGAGGTTGCGGATGTCGTGGAAGATCGTGTTGGAGGCGGCGAAGAAGTCGGTGAACATCGCCTCGATGCCCGCGCGCCCGTTGAACGTGCGGTGATCGGTCTGGACGGTGAGGACGGCATCCTCGGCGAAATGGGTGCCGACGCGCTTCGCGTCGAAGGCGTCGACCGCCTTGAAGTAACTGTCGGGAATGGCAGCAAGCTGCTCGGTCGTCAGAGCCATCGTGTCCTCCGGAGCCGGGGTTTGTCGGAGCGCAGTCTAATCGTCACGGCCGACCCGTCCGCTCGGTCGGCAGCTCGTACGCCTGCCAGGAGTCCGCGCCGGCGTCGTAGCGCGACTGGATCAGCCGGAACCGCTCGATCTCGTCCGGGGTCATCAGCGAGTTGAAGATGAAGCCCTCCAGGCGCAGCGCGTTCTCGTTGTCGACGTCCCAGGCCTGCAGCAGCCCGCGCTTGTTGGCGAGCACGGCTCGGCGCGGGCGCGACGTGATCAGCGCCGCCCACTCGATCGTGCGCTCGCGCAGCTCGGCATCCGGGTAGAGGCGGTTGACCCCGCCCACCCGGTACAGCTCCTCGGCGCTGAGCGGCTCGCCCGACACCATGATCTCCATCGCCTTCGACTGGCCGACGAGGCGGGAGAGCCGCACGGTGCCGCCGCCCCCGGGGATCACGCCGAGCGCCACCTCGATCTGCGCGTAGGTCGCCGAGGCGCCGGCAGTGCGCAGGTTGCACGCCCACGAGAGCTCGGCGCCACCACCCCACGCCTGCGCGTGGTTGCACGAGATGGAGATGAACGGGCCGCGCTCCAGCTCGTTGGTGACGCGCCGCCACAGCAGCGGGTCGCCGCTGATGGCGGTCGGGTCGTCGTAGGCGTTGATGATGTCCGGTAGCCAGGCGTGCGCCATGAAGTAGCCGGGCACGTCGGAGGCGAGCACGACGGCCAGGCAGCGCTTCGCCTTCACCTCGTCGAGAGCGTTCTCGAGCGCCTGCAGCAGCTCGTAGGAGCCGAAGTTTTTGGGCGGGTTGTCGAGCACCAGCAGGCCGACGCCGGGCGCGGGATACGAGACGTGCACGGAAGCTGCCACGGGACCTCCAGCGTTGGGGATGCACACGTTTGTCCGGATGCCGTGCGGACCCTAACATTGTCGCCATGACAAAGGCCTACGACCTCCCGCCCCGCGAACGCGTCGTGCTGCGCTACCTCGTCGACCAGTACGCCG
The DNA here is from genome assembly GCA_947445525.1 of Actinomycetota bacterium. GTDB lineage: Bacteria > Actinomycetota > Thermoleophilia > Gaiellales > Gaiellaceae > CANFDS01. Next base: position 5,440 of record CANFDS010000060.1, read on the forward strand.
ACGACCGGCCGGAGCAGGTGTTCGTGAAGTTCGCCTCGGGTGACGAGTGGACGTTCGCACAGCTGCGCGAGGAGACGCTGAAGGCTGCAGCCGGCTTCCGCAAGCTCGGCGTCAAGCAGGGCGACCACGTCGGCGCGTTCCTGCCCAGCTCGATCGAGGCAATCAAGGTCTGGTACGGCCTCAACTACCTCGGCGCCGTCTACGTGCCGTTCAACCCTGCCTATAAGGGCCACCTGCTCGAGCACGTGATCCGCACGTCGGATGCCTCGCTGATCATCTGCCACCACGAGCTGGTGGGTCGCCTGAGCGAGATCGACCGCTCGCTGCTCACCGACGTCGTGCACCTCGGCGGAGAGGGCGCCGACGTCGCCGGCCTGCGCCGGCAAGCGGGCTCGATCCTGGCCACCACGCCGGTTGACGAGGCGGCCCTGGCGCTCGACCACCCGATCGAGCCGTGGCACACCCAGGGCATCTGGTACACCTCGGGCACCACCGGCCCCTCAAAGGGCGTGCTCAGCTCGTACATGCACGCCTACGAGATGTTCGGTCCCGAGACGTGGCCGTTCATCACCTCCGAGGACCGCTACATGATCAACCTGCCCGTCTTTCACATGGGCGGTACGGGCCTCTGGAACGCGATGCTGCTGCGCGGCGGCTCGGTCGCCTTCATCGAGCGCTTCCAGACCGGCAAGTTCTGGGACCAGGTGCGGTCGACCGGCACGACCGTCGTGTTCCTGCTGGGCGCGATGGCCGCCTACCTGGAGAGCCAGCCGGCGAAGCCTGACGACGCCTACCACCCGATGCGCCTGATGTTCATGGTGCCCGTGGTCGAAAACGTTCCGCAGTTCGCCGAGCGCTTCGGTGTCGAGGTGCGCGCGATCTACAACATGACCGAGATCTGCATGCCGATCATCACCGGGCCAACCCCGTCGCTGCCCGGGACGTGCGGCCGCCTCCGCGAGGGCACGCAGGTGCGCCTCGTGGACGAGAACGACATCGAGGTGCCCGTGGGCGAGGTCGGCGAGTTCATTGTCCGCTGCGACCGCCCGTGGGGCATGAACCACGGCTACTACAAGATGCCAGAGGCCACCGCCGCGGCCTGGCGCAACGGCTGGTTCCACACCGGCGACGGGGGCCGCCTGGACGCCGAGGGCAACTACTACTTCGTGGACAGGTTGAAAGACGCGATCCGGCGCCGTGGCGAGTTCGTCTCGTCCCTGGAGCTGGAGATCGAGCTGTGCGCGCACCCGGACATCCAGGCGGCCGCCGCGATCGCGGTCAAGAGCGAGCACGCCGAGGACGAGATCATGGTTGTCCTGATCCCCTCGGAGGGCCGCACGATCGACTTCCCCGCCGTCGTCGAGTGGCTCGGCGACCGGGTTGCCTACTTCATGATCCCGCGCTACTTCCGCAGCGTCGACGCTATGCCGATGACGCCGACCGAGAAGATTCGCAAGAACCTGCTGCGAGAGGAGGGCGTCACGCCCGACACCTGGGACCGCGAGGCGGCCGGGATCATCATCAAGTCGGAACGGCTGACGCTGTAGCCCGGCCGGCCGGCGGCTAACCGGCCGCTGGAATGCCGCGCGAGGGCCCAGCGGCGGCCGCGATGTCGAGCGCGTCCACGATCTCGGCCCGGGTGGCGCCGCGGTCGAGCGCGTTGCGCACGTGCAGGCGCAGCCCCGGCAGGTAGCGATGCGTCGGCATCGCGTCCACGGAAAGGTAGATCATCTCCTTCTCCTTGGCGCGCAGGACGCCGGTGCGCCACGGCACGGCGCAGAAGTCGCGGAACGCCTCGAACATGTCGGGCGACAGCCGGGCGAGCGCGTCGAGGAAGCCTGGCAGCTCCGCCTCGAGCCGCTGCCAGTACGGGTCGGCGAGGATCGGCTCGAGCAGGGCGGCGGCGCGCGCGTCCGGCTCACCGGTGAGCCGCGGGTCGCCGCGCTCCCGCAGCACCTCCGCGACGACGCGCGAGCCCTCGTGCAGCGCGTGCACGCCGATCGCCGCAACGAGCACCACCGCCTCGTGCACCTCCTCGGGCGTGGCGCCGGCGGCCAGGGCCTGCTCGGCGGCGGCGCGCATGCCGTCGCGGTCGAGCGTCGTCGCCGAGGCGGCGCAGCCGAGGGTGATCAGCGCGGCGAGCCGCGGGGCGAGGCCCGGGCCCGCGGGTGCGCCGGCGGGGATCTGCGCGAGCGCCTCGGCCCGGGCCGCGGCGACATCCGGGCCCCAGGGCCCCCACGCGTCGGCCGCACTGCTGTCAGCGGGGCTGCTCATCCGTTCACTCCTGTTTGCCGTGCACGCACTTCTCGTATAGAAGCACGCACATGACCGTGACGAAAGGCTGGGGGCCAGAGGGACGGCCGGCGGCCGTCTGCGTGACCTTCGACAACCTGGGCGAGGTGTGTGAGCTCGGGCTCGGCCTCTGGCCCACCGACCGGCCGCTGGGGACGCACCCCTCGGTCACGACCGAGCTCCCGCGCATCCTGGAGCTGCTCGACAAGAACCAGCTGCACACCTCCTTCTACTTCGAAGGCTGGGGCGCGCAGATCTATCCCGACGCCGTCCACGGCGTCGTCGCCGCCGGGCACGAGGTCGGCTGCCACGGCTGGAAGCACGAGCCCACCGGCTCCCTGCCGCCGGCCGAGGGGCTCGCCACCGCGCGCCAGGGCGTCGCCGCGCTGCGCGAGATCGGCATCGACGTCCGGGGCTTCCGGCCGCCCGGCGGCCGCATCGGCCCGCTCGAGCAGCCGGTGCTGCGCGAGCTCGGCCTCGAGTACTGCGCCCCTGCCGGCACCTCGCCCGGAACGGTCGACGGCATGCCGTACCTCCCGTTCATCTGGACGGCGGTGGACGCCCTCTTCTACTTCCCGCCGTTCTTCCCGCTACGCGAGGGCCTCGGCCTGCCCTCGGAGCCACCGGGGCCGAAGGCGTTCCAGCGGATGATCGACGCCGACATCGAGCGCACCATCGCCGACGGCGGCCTGCTCATCTACGTGATGCACGCGTTCCTCCTCACCGAGCCGGAGAAGATGGCGACGCTGGCGCGCCTGCTCGCGCGGGTCGCGGCCGACGACCGGCTGTGGGCCGCCCCCCTGGTCGAGGTCGCCGCATTCGTGAAGTCCGACCCTACCCGCTTCGAGGGCCAGGCCGGCCTCGAACGTGACAGCTGGATGTAGCCGGAGAGAGCCGGACGGGGGCTGCCCCACATGGTGCGGGCCAGCCCCCGTCCACTCCCACTCCACTCCTGTCCTGCTAGCTGTTCTCCTTGACGATCCAGATGCCGTCGTTGGTGCCCGTGATGTAGATGTAGCCACGCGGGTCGACGAGCACGTCCTGCGTGCACGCGGTGCGCGAGCCGCCGTGGAAGATGTCGAACTCGCGGTCGTACGGACGAGGGTCGACGATCCCGCTCGGGTCGGGCGGCACGAACGATGCCGACTCCACCGGGTTCGCCGCATCGCTGATGTCGAAGATGCGGAGGCCGGCGTTGCAGTACGTCGCGTAGATCTTGTCCGACGAGTACAGCTGGTTCGCGTGGTTCTCGTGGACGCAGTGGGGGCCAAAGCGCTCGCCGCGCTGCAGGTACGTGTCGTACGGCTCCTCGGCGCTGGGCTCCGGCACGGGGAAGCGCGACACGATCTCCGGATGCTCCTCGTCAGAGATGTCCCAGGCCCAGATCGACTTGGGGCCCTCCCCGCCGAAGTTCGCCGTGTTCTCCTCGACCACGATCAGCAGGTTGCGGTCGGGGAGCGGCAGGCACGTGTGCGTGTTGCCGTCCGACAGCTCCGGAAACGTCTTCACGTGCCGGATCAGCTCGGGCTTCGAGCGGTCGGAGACGTCCACGATCGCGAAGCCGCCGTCCCAGTAGGCGATGTACGCGCGGTCGCCGACGACAACCGGCTCGTGCGTGTAGATCGTCTCCCCCTCACGGATGCCGTCGCCCTCGCCCCGCTGCTCCGGGAGCCAGAACTCGGACAACGTGCGCGGGTTGCGCGGATCCTCCATGTCGACCGTGACCATGGCCCGCGTCATATCCGGGATGCCGTGCATGTTGATGCCCGGCGCCGCAATGCCGGCTGAGAGGTACGCGTAGCGCTCCCCGTTCCACCAGCTGCGGTGCACGCCGATGCCGCCGGCGTCGATGAAGCTGATCTCCTCGGGCTGCGTCGGGTTGTGCGCGTCGAACACGCGTACGCCGCTGCGTAGCTCGGCCGGGTTGACGCCCACGCCGAAGAAGTTCAGCTCGGACGGGACAAGCAGGATGTTGTTGGCGAGCTGCACCTTGATATGCCACGTGCTGTTGTTCGGTGCGCTGATGAAGCCGGCGTTGAGCGGCTTGTACGGGTCGGTCACGTCGAGGATCGTGACGCCGCTCGACCAGAAGTGGCCGACGTAGAGGTAGTGGCGGCCGGCGACCTCCTGGTACTGCATCTGCAGCCCGTCCAGCTTCCCGCCCATGTCGCTCCACGCGACGACTTCCATGTTCTTCGCCACCGGCTCGTGAAGCACCGGCCCTCGGATACGACGGGGCCCTGGAACCCGCGTCAGAGTGAGTGGATTACACATGAGAGTCGACCGTCCTTTCGTCGTTGTGCTGCGCAGGCGTGTGATGCGGTTGCTGCGACCCGTGAAGATTCGTTCGTTGAAACAATACGTTCGTTCGATACAATAAATCCATGTCCGAGAGGATTCAAGATGTCATCCGGCCCGTAGCGCGCAACATCAAGCGCCTCCGGGAGGAGAAGAACGTCTCGCTCTCGGCCCTCGCAGCGTCTGCGGAGATCTCGAAATCGACCCTGTTCACGCTGGAGCGGGGCAAGGGGAACCCGTCTATCGACACTCTCTGGGCGATCGCCCAGGCGCTCGCCGTGCCGTTCGCTGCACTGTTCGTCGAGGACGACGAGGCCCTGGTGCAGGTACTCCGCTTCGCCGACGCGCCGATCATCGGCCGCCGCGGCAGCCGCATGGTCAGGAACCCGCCCGCCGAGGGCGGATTCGTGATGCGTCACGCGCTCAGCCGTCACGCCCGCGGCGAGCTCGAGGGCTACTGGGTCGACCTCGAGGAAGGCTCCCAGCGCGACGCGCGCCCCCACGCTGTCGGCATCGTGGAGCACGTGCTGGTGGTGAGCGGGACGATCGAGATAGCGGTCGAGGACGAGACGACGACCGTCAGCGCGGGCGACCGCCTGACGTTCGCGGCCGACCGGCCACACCGCTATCGCGCGGTCGACGGGCCTGCCCGCTCGCTGACCCTGATCGACTACCCGGCGTAGGGCCATCAGCTCTCGCCGGCCCCCGGTACTCCGCCCCCTGCGGGCGTAGCCGCTGCGGCCGGCGAGCCCGCGTCCTGCTCGGACTCGTGACCGCGGTCGCTGAAGGCGCGGAGGCGCCGCCGCCGGGCACGACGCTGCCGGAGCTGCACGACCTGGTTGGACAGGCCCACTGCCACGATCAGCGCAATGCCGTTGAACACGTACTCGAACCAGCTCGGCACGCCGCTCTGCTGCAGCCCGGTGATCGCGAACGCGAGCGTGTACACGGCGACCACGGTGCCGACGAGGTTGAAGCGGCCCGGGCGGATCGTCGTCGCACCGAGGAACGCGGCCGCGAACGCCGGCAGCAGGAACTGCGGCCCCAGGCCCGGCTGCGCCGAGCCGAGCCGCGACGAGATCATGACGCCGGCGAATCCCGCGAGCACAGCGGAGCCGACGAACGACGCGATGATCAGCCGGTCGACCTTGATGCCGCTGAGCAGCGCCGCCTGCCGGTTGCCGCCAATCGCGTACATCCGCCGCCCCGTCGGCACGAACGAGTAGAAGACAGCCAGCACGATGACGATGCCGAGCGCGTACCAGATCGGCAGCGGCAGCCCCAGGGCCTCGCCGCGCGCGATCTGGATGTACGCTTTCGGGACGTTCCCGTACAGCACCTGGCCACCGGTGTACGCGAAGACGACGCCCGTGAGGATGCTGCCCGTGGCGAGCGTCGCGATCAGCGCGCTGATCCGGAACTTGACGACGAGGATGCCGTTGAACAGGCCGACCAGGCCGCACAGGACGAGCCCGAGCACGATCGACCCGGTGATGCCGAAGCCGTCCCTGGAGATGAAGCCGACGACGAGCGCCTGGCCGATGCCGAGCACGTAGCCGACGCCCAGGTCGAACTCGCCGACGATCAGCGGGAGCGTCGCACCGAGTGCGAGCAGCACCACGACGATCTGCTCGTTGCCGACCGTGCGGAAGTTCTCCCACGTGAAGAACGAGTTCGGCAGCGCGATCGAGAAGCCGATGCAGACGGCGATCAGGATCATCACCAGCAGATACTTGTTGACGAAGTCGAACGCCCGCTCCGATCCGAGCAGCGCACCCGGCGCCTTCCGGCGGCCCCGGGTTCCGTCGGCCGTGTCAGCTTGCACTCTCGCTCCTCTCCGCGCTCTGGGCTGCCGCCGCCGTCACGGTCTCGATGGTCAGGGTGCCGCCCGCCAACTCGTGGATGATGCGGCCGCGGGCGAAGATGATAGCCCGGCTGCAGAGGCGCACGATCTCCTCGAAGTCCGAGCTCGCGACGAGGACGGTCGTCCCCGCCGCAGCGGCTCTGCGCACCATCGCGTAGATCTCCTCGCGCGCTCCCACGTCGACGCCCGTCGTCGGCTCGTTGAGCACCACGAGATCGGGCGTAACGGACAGCCACTTCGCCAGCAGCACCTTCTGCGCGTTGCCGCCGCTGAGCGTCGAGAGCTCGCGCTCGCTGTCGAGCGGGCGCACGTCGAACTGCGTGAGCGTGGCGAGGGCGGCACGGCGCTCGGTGCGCGGGCGGATGATGCGGTTGTTGCGGTAGATCGCATGGATCCGGCCAGGATTGAAGTAGAGGTTCTCCCGCAGCGACATCCGCGTTGCGACACCCGAGACCGACCGGTCGGCGGGGACGAAGGCGATGCCGTGTCCGAGCGCCGTGGAAGGGTCGACGGGGGCGAACTGCTCGCCGCCGAGCGTGATCGTCCCGGAGCTCGTGCGCTGGAGACCGTAGAGGATCTCGCCGATCGCTCCGTACCCCGCACCGGCCAGGCCGGTCAGGCCGACGATCTCGCCCCTGGTGACGGCGAGCGTCAGCGGGCCGGCCGACTCGCAGGAGACGCTGTCGAACACCAGGTACGGCTCGCCGGCGACCGAGGCGGCGGCGCCCGTGCCCATGTCCACGTCGTGCCCGACGATGAGCCTGACGAGTCCCGGCCCGTCGATCTCGTCGAGCCTCACGGTGGCGACGGTGACCCCGTCGCGCATCACGGTCGCCCGGTCGCAGATCTCGTGCACCTCGTCCATGCGATGGCTGACGTAGACGATGCCGAGCCCCTGCCGCTTGAGATTGCGGAGAATCCGGAAGAGCGCCGAGACCTCTCCCGCCGCGAGGCTCGCCGTGGGCTCGTCGAGGATCAGTACCCTCGCGTTGAAGGCGAGGGCCCGCGCGATCGCCACCACTGCCCGCGTCGCGATCGGCAGCTCTGCGACGAGCGCGTTGGGGTTCAGCTCGACCCCCATGGCAGCGAGCACGTCACCTGCGCGGCGGCGCATCGCGCGCCAGTCGATCAGGCCAAAGCGCTGCTCGTAGCCGACGACGAGGGCGATGTTCTCGGCCACGGTGAGGTCGGGCACGAGACCGAGATCCTGGTGGATTACGGCGATGCCGGCCGCTGCTGCGGCCTCCGGGGTGTGACTGCCCGACAGGACGGCTCCGCCCACCGAGACCACGCCGGCGTCGGCCGGGTAGATTCCGGCGACGATCTTGATCAGCGTCGACTTGCCCGCGCCGTTCTCCCCGAGCAGCCCGTGGATCTCTCCCGGCAGCACGGTCAGGCTTCCGTCCGCAATGGCGACGGCGCCGCCGAAGACCTTGCGCAGCCCGCGCGCCTCGAGAGCGGGCGTCGTCATGATGTCGGGCGCGGCGCTCATACGGTGCGCACCACTCCGCCGTTCACGCAGTACTCGCTGCCCGTGACGTGCGCAGCCCGCGCGGACGAGACGAACAGCACGGCATCGGCGACATCCTCGGGGCGTCCGAGCTTCCCCAGCGGGAGCTGGCGCTGCTCGCGAGCGAAGTGCGAGATCGCAGCCTCGACCTCCATGCCGAGCTCGGCCGCGAGCGACTCGGCGAAGCCTCCCGGCCTGTCCCAGAGCGGCGTGCGCGTCGGCCCCGGCGAGACGACGTTGACGCGGATGCCGTGCGGGCCGAACTCGTTCGCCAGCGTCTTCGAGAGCATGAGCAGCGCCGCCTTGCTGACACCGTAGTCGGGGAAGAAGACCAGGGGCTGGCGACCCGCGTCGGAGGCGATGTTGACGATGGAGCCAGACCGGCGCTCGACCATGGACGGGAGCGCGGCGCGGCACGAGCGAACGGCCGACATGAAGTTGACGTCGAGGACGGTGCGCCAGCCGTCGTCGTCGACTGCGAGGAAGCCTTCCCTGTACGGTGCGATGCCGACGTTGTTGACGAGCACGTCGATGCGCCCGTGCGCGTCGAGGGCGGCCTGCACCAGCGCCCGGGCGCCCTCGTCGCTGCCGAGGTCGCAGCGAACGGCGAGCGCTCGCTCCCCGAGCGCCTCGATCGGCGCGACGTCAAGGTCGCCGCCCACGACATGGGCCTCCTCGGCGAGGAAGGCGCGCGCCGTGGCAAGGCCGATTCCCGAGCCGGCGCCCGTGATCACGACGACTGCCTCTGTGAGCTCGAGGTTCATCGACTTCTA
>CANFDS010000061.1 GCA_947445525.1 Actinomycetota bacterium
CGCGCACGAGCAGGGCATCTCGCTGCCGGTGAAGGACTACTGGGAGTTCGACCGGCTGGTCACCATCTCCGACCCGCGCGGCGTCCCCGACCTCGACGCGCTCGACGCGATTTACCACTGGTCGGAACTGATCCAGTCGAGCCCGCTGGCGGTGGAGCGCTCGATCCACGGCGCGATCGGCGGCGCCTACCGCTCGTAGGGGATCACGCTGCTCGAGCTGCGCTTCAACCCGATGAAGCGCAATCGCGGTGGCGAGCGCGACCTCGATCACATCATCCTCGCCGCGATCCGCGGCCTCGACCGCGCCGAGCTAGAGTACCCGCAGGTGCAAGCCGGGCTGATCCTGATGATGGATCGCACGTTCACGCCCGAGCAGAACCGGATCGTCGTCGAGAAGGCGATCCACTGGTCGCCGCGCGGCGTCGTCGGCGTCGACATCGCCGGGCCGCGGCCGGGCCACCGCCGCTACGACTACGCGGCCCTGCTGCCGATGGTCGAGCGCGCCCGCGAGGGCGGCCTGGGCGTGACGATCCACGTCGGCGAGGAGGGCGGCGCGCTGGGCGCCGAGGAGCTGGCCGAGGTGGTCACCGTGCTGCGGCCCGACCGCATCGGCCACGGCATCCTGGCCGCGACGAGCCCGGCCCTGATGGAGCAGATCGCCGCCGCCGGCATCGTGCTGGAGATCTGCCCCACCTCGAACCTGCTGACCAAGGCGATCCCCGACGAGGAGGCACTGCGCGCGCTGTTCCGCACCTTCGTCGAGCACGGCGTGCCGTTCACGATCGCCACCGACGGCCCCGAGATGATGCGCACCCGCCTGCGCGACGAGTTCGAGCTGCTGCTGCGCAGCGGGGCACTCGACGAGGCGGAGCTGCGCGAGGCGAATGCGCGCGGGCACTCCGCCAGCTTCCTCGGGCGGCGCTGAGCAGGCGGTCACGAGGCCGATCGGATACGCCCCGTCGCGACTCACTCGGTCATTGCCACGAACGCTCCGTGCCACCAGTGCGGCCAGACCGCGCCCGTCCTCGCATTCACCGAGAGCATGCCGACGATCGTGTCGTCCTTCAGCGTCTCGAGAGTGAAGTAGCCGGGGAAGGCATCGCCACCGGTCTTGACCTTCACGCCGGCCTGGTTCGCGTCGAGCCACGTCTGCGCCAGCATGCGGGCTTCGACGATCGACACCGGGCCTGTCGGTGGTATCGCCGGCGCGGACGGCCCGATCCAGCCCTGAGCCATGCCACCGCGTGAGGTCGTCGTGGTTCCCATCATGCCGCTGCCGTCGTTGCCCATGCCGTTGCCGTCGTGCTCATGCCGTTGCCCATGCCGTTGCCCATCATCGAGCGACCCATCAATGCTCCGGCGCGCGACAAGGCCGATCCCGGGCACGAGGTTGGCGGGCGAGAAGCCGGCCTGCTCGACCTCGGCGAAGTAGTTCGCGGGGTTGCGATCGAGCACGAGGCGGCCGATGGTGACCGGCGGGTAGTTGGCGTGCGGCCACAACCTTGGTCACGTCGAACGGGTTGAACCGGTAGCCCGCGGCGTCGTCCCAGGGCATCACCTGCACCTCGAGCAGCCACTCCGGCGCCTCCCCGCCCGCGATCGCGTCCGACAGGTCGCGGCGGTGGAAGTCCAGGTCCTCCGCCGTCATCGCCTGCGCTTCGCCGACGGTGAAGTTCTCGATGCCCTGGACGGTCTTGAAGTGGTACTTGACCCAACAGCGCCCACCACCGGCATTGACCCACGAGAACGTATGGCTGCCGTAGCCGTTCATCGAGCGCAGCGTGCGTGGCGTGCCGCGGTCGGACATCAGGATCGCCACCTGGTGGGCGCTCTCGGGAGACAGCGTCCAGAAGTCCCACTGCATGTCGTTCGAGCGCAGCCCGGTGTCCGGCGGGCGCTTCTGGGAGTGGATGAAGTCCGAAAACTTCGATGCGTCGCGGACGAAGAAGACCGGCGTGTTGTTGCCGACCAGATCGTAGTTGCCCTCGTCGGTGTAGAGCTTCAGCGCGAAGCCGCGCGGGTCGCGCACGGTGTCGGGATAGCCCTGCTCGCCGGCGACTATAGAGAAGCGCGCGAACACCGGCGTCCGCTTGCCGATCTGCACGAGGAAGCTCGCCTTGGTGAGTTGCGTGACGTCGGCAGTGACCTCGAAGAAGCCGTGCGTGCCGGCCCCCTTTGGCGTGGACGACGCGCTTGGGCACGCGCTCGCGGTTGAAGTGCTGCAGCTTCTGCACGACGTAGTGGTCGTGCAGCACCGTCGGGCCACCGGGGCCGACCGTGAGCGAGTGCTCGTCGCTCGTGGGGTGGATGCCGGAGTCGGTCGTGGTCGCGGGAGGGCGCAGGTCGGCGTTCCCGTTCGGGCCAGTCCGCAAACCGGCGGCCCGGCATCGGCTGCCGACCGCGACCTTCGTTCCGTGACGGCTGGAGGAGCGCCGGCTAGTGCGGCTGGGCGGAGTCCTGCAGTTGGCCGAAGTCGACGAACACGCACGGCTCGTCGCCGACCACCCAGGCGTCGTGGCCGGGCGGGATGTGGATGGCGTCGCCGGGCCCGCACTCGCCCTCGCTGCCGTCGTCCATGACGACGTGCATGCGGCCCGAGATGACGTAGCCAAGATGCCTCGTCTGGCAGAAGTCGGTGCCGGCCAGCGGCTTGACGTGCTCCGACCAGCGCCAGCCCGGCTCGGCTAGGTGGCGCCCCACGAGACCGGGGCCGAGCTGAACCGTCTGCGTCTCGCCGGTGCCACCCAGGTACGTCCGCACCTCGTCGGGGGCGCTCAGCGGCCTGATCTCAAGACCTGCCATGGGCTTCTACCCTAGTGGTCTTCGACGCGCCATTCGCGTGACGCTAGCCCTTCGACTGGTTCTTGACCCAGATCATGGTGGTCACGCGCGTCTTCTCGATCTTGCCGACGCCCGCGACCTGGTCGCTGACGATCACCGAGTAGGTGGCCGGGATCGGCCCGGCGACGGTGGCCAAAGATACTCCTTTGGGATAGTAGGAGCCCTCCGCGCCGCCTTCATAGCTTTACGCAATGTCCAACACGCTGATGGAGCGCACTGCCGGGATCACCGACCGCCAGCGGCAGGTGGTGGAGTTGATCGCGCAGGGGTGCTCGAACGATGAGGTGGGTTCGCGGCTCGGCATCTCGCCGAGGACGGCGAAGGCGCACTGTGACGTCCTGCGGCAGAAGCTCGGGGTGAAGCGGCGGAGACAGATCCCGCTCGCGTTCCTGGCCCTCACCGGCATCGACCCGCTGCTACCGCGGCGTCGCCAGGATGTCGGCTGATCCCTGAAGCATGATGACCCGGTCGCTCCGGCGGCAGCGGAACGACCGGCAGTGCCCATGACCACTCTTGTCAACATGGCCTCCGGCGCTGTAACGTCGGAGCACCCGGAGGCTCGCATGGTGCAGGTGGACTCGAAGACAACGCGGGGGCTCTCGCCCTCTCTCGAACGACCGATAGTGGAGCGGCCACGTCTGATGCGCCTGCTCGACCGCAGCCGCACGCGCATCCGCCTGCTCATCGCGCCCGCCGGCTACGGCAAGACGACGCTGGCCGATCAGTGGCTCGCCGGCCGACGGCACGCGTGGTACAGGAGCACCGCTGCGTCGAGCGATGTCGCGGGTCTCGCGCACGGCCTCGCCGAGCTCATCTTCGAGGTGCTGCCGGAGTTGGAGCGCACGCTGCGCATGCATCTGCTGGTCGCAGCCCAGGCGCGCGACCAGGTCGAGCATTTCACCGAGGTGATCGTCGAGCATCTCGAGGATTGGCCGGCCGACGTGATTCTCGCGATCGACGACTACCACCTGATTGCGCAGTCACCCGACTCCGAGCAGTTGTTCGACGCCATCGTCGAGCGGACGCGGGTGCCGCTGCTGATCACCACGCGCAACCGCCCCACCTGGGCCTCGGCCCGCCACCTGTTGTACGGCGATGTGTACGAGGTCGACCAGAAAGCCCTGTCGATGACGCGCGCCGAGGCCGCCGAGTTACTCACGAACAAACCACCCGCGGTGTCACGCGAGCTGATCGCGATGGCGCGAGGCTGGCCGGCGATCCTGGCCCTCGCCTGGCACGCCGACCCGCGTGTCCTCCCGCGCCGCTCGACCGCGCTCCCGGAGCAGCTGTACCAATACATCGCCGAGGAGATCTACGGCGCCGCGTCGGAGGAGACTCGGAAGGTGCTGCCGTTGTTGGCGCTCGTAGGAAACGTCGACCGCTCCCTTCTCGACGATTCCATGGATGGTGAAAGACTTGACCCGTTCACAACCGAGCTCGCCGCGCTCGGCCTCATGCCGTCCCGAACTAGCAACCACCTTCTCCTCCATCCCCTTCTAACCTCATTTCTGATTGAAAGAGCAGCGTGCGGCAACGTCAATCACGTAATCGCTTCCCAGTTGACCCATGCCCTAATCGCCCGGGCGCGCTGGGACGACGCACTCTCATTAGCGCGCGGCACGAACTCGCTGCAACTTCTGAACCTCACTATGGAGGCCGCTCTTCAGTCACTCCTTGACTCAGGTCGCGTCGAAACGATCCGGAAATGGGTCACCGCAACAAGCGTTCACGCCGGGGACAGCGCCGTCCTCTACCTCGCGCAAGCAGAACTCGCCCGACGGAACGCTGACTTTGCGAAGGCAGAGTCGCTCGCCGTACACGCGGCGAGATGCTTCCCGTCGGGGCACCCCCTATCTTCACTCGCTTTCGTCGTTGCGGGATCCGCTGCACACCTCAGACACCAAGACGATACCGCACTTGAACATTTTTCCGGCGCCGATGATCTCGCGCGCAGTTCACGTGTCACAGAAGACCTACTCTGGGGAAAACTCGTTTCTGCATCCGCATTAGAGGCCCCGTCTATGAGTGACTACACAATTGCGCTCCGCCACATTTCTGACCCTCGGTCTGCGAATACCCAACTGCGTCTCGCCGCCGCCGCATACGTCGCCGGGCGCGCGTCAGGATCGCTGGCTTCTGCACTCGTTGACTCCGACTTGGCCGCGCCACTCATTGCGGACTGCAGTGATCCCATGGTTGCTTCGATGTTCCTTCACAGCTACGCATACATTCTTGCACTCGCGGCGAGGTACGATGACGCCCTTGCAGTCGTTCACCAGGCTCTGTCTTTCTCGACACGCTTCCGCCTGCGGTTCGTCAAGGTTCACGTCTTGCCAACACAAGCGATCGCCCTTATCGGCATAAGGAACTTTCAAGAGGCTGAACGCGCACTAGATCAGGCACTCGCAGCCGTAAGCGATCCTGGCTCACGGCGATATGTCGAAATGAACGCACGAATAATTCGAGCGCGTGGATTCCTTGCCCGCCAAGACTTCGATGCGGCAGAGCGCATTACCGCACCCTACGGCGGAGGCGTTCCCGAGAGGGCGCTATACGGTGAACTTCTCGCGACCCACGCTCTTGGAGCAATCGGAAACGGGCGATATGGGGCCGCCCGTAGGTTCTCAGATGAGGCAGTGGCGACATCCAAGGGAGTAGAAGCCGTATGTACCCATGCGCTCGTTCAGGAAATCGCGGCGTTCATAGATCACACGCATCACCCAATGACGCGCCCCGCCGCCGTGCCCGATGTCATCTCAAGGGGAGGTGCTGACCTGCTGGTAGCGAGCTACCGTGCTTTCCCTGGCTGGGCCGCCCATATCCTTTCGGGCGAATATCGAAGTTCTGTCGCGGACATTATGTCCGCCGCACACGACGACGAGATCGCCACCAGTTCGGGTGTTCATCTCTTGCGCTCGACACAAATGACGAATACCAAGCGCCTTACTCGTCGGGAACGCGAAGTCGCGGATCTACTTGCTGAGGGCTTGTCAAATGCGCAGATCGCATCGATTCTTGTTTTGACGGAGTCGACAGTCAAGGTTCACATCCGCTCAATATTTCGCAAGCTCGGAGTCGCACGGAGAACCGAAGCCGTAATTAAGCTACTCCGGCTGGCTGGATGAAGCGCGAATATCCCGTGTTCACAGCCCCCGACCGTGGCCCACTTGATGGAAGCATTGCGATGCGACTCTCGCTCGTACCAGCGCCGGCCAACCTCCTATAGGATTGTTCCGATGCAGCAATAGACATGAACGCCGACACAACACGCGAATCGAACTGTTCTCCGACACCCTCAGATAATCTCTCAACCGCAATATTCCACGGAAGTACCTGCCGATGTGGGCGATCAGAAGTCATAGCGTCGAAGGCATCGGAAACTGTGATGATGCGGGAGAGAATCGGAATCGCACTCCCGGCCAGACGATCGGGGTAGCCAGCCTCATCGACGCGTTCATAGTGTGAGCGCACGATACCCGCCATTTCTGCGAACATCTCGCTACGTGCAAGAATATCCGCCCCAATCACCGGGTGCTCTTGGATGAGCGAGATCTCCTCGGCGGTCAGAGGGCCACTCTTCTCCAGTAGCCCGACCGGGAGGCCTATCTTGCCGATGTCGTGCACAAGCCCGCAGCGATAGGCGAGCGTACGTTCTCGGACGCCAAGATCAAGCGCCTCGGCAATGCGTTCTGCCAGCTTCGCAATGGATACAGAATGTCCGGCGGTGTATTTGTCACGAGCATCGAGCGCTCCAAGCAATGATGTCGCAAGCGCCAAGACTACCAGCGAGGAGGAAGGCTGTCTAGAGAGTATTCACTATGCGGAGGGGCCGGTTACGCGCTGGCGGCGAGCGCTGCGAGCTCGCGCAGCGACGCCAGCCGGGCGAGCGCCTGGCTCTCGAGCTGGCGGACACGCTCACGCGTGAGATCCAGCTCGTGACCGATTGCCTCGAGCGTCCACGGCTCGCCGTCGAAGCCGAAGCGCAGCTCCAGGATGCGCCGCTCCCGCTCGGGCAGCGAGTCGAGCGCCTTGCGCACACCCTGGCGGCGCAGGCTCTCCTCGGCCTCGTCGAACGGATCGGCGGCCTCGCGGTCAGCGAACAGGTCGCCGAGTTCGCCCTCGTCGTCGGCGCCCACGGTCTGGTTCAGCGACACCGATGCCTGCGCGGCGCCGAGCGCCTCGTCGACATGCTGGAGCGGCAGGCCGGTGGCCTCGGCCAGCTCCTCGCGGGTGGCCTCGCGACCCAGCTCGACCTCGAGTCGGCGCGACGCACGCGACAGCTTCTGCTGACGCTCGACGACGTGCACGGGGACGCGGATCGTGCGGGCGTGGTTGGCCACGGCGCGCTGCACCGACTGGCGGATCCACCACGTGGCGTACGTCGAGAACTTGTAGCCACGGCGCCAGTCGAACTTCTCGACCGCTCGGTTGAGGCCGAGCGTGCCCTCCTGGATGAGGTCCAGGAACGGGACGCCGAGGCCACGGTAGCCCTTGGCGATGGAGACGACGAGGCGCAGATTCGACTCGATCATGCGGCGCTTGGCAATCGTGTCGCCGCGCTCGATCGCCTTGGCCAGCGCGACTTCCTCGGCCGCCGTCAGCAGCTTGTGGCGCCCGACATCGGCGAGGAACAGCTGCAGGCTGTCGGCGGTGCCGACCATCTCGTGCTGCTCGATCGGCGCGATGACGACCGGCTCGGCCTCCTCGACCTTCGCCTTGGCGATGCCGATCTCGTGACCCAGGCGCTCGATCTCGCGCGTGAGCTCCTCGATCTCGTCGGCCGAGAGGTCGTGCTCGAGCGAGAACGCCTCGAGCTCGGCAGGGTCGATGTGGCCGCGCAGCTCGGCATTGTCGAAGATGATCTTCGCCTGATCGCTCTCCAGCAACTCCTGCAATTGATTCGAAGTCAAGAGTTTCCTACGTCCTTTCGGCCAGCGTGGGGACAAGCAGGTGCGGGTGGTCCACCGGGAACGTCCTGCTAGACCTTCTCAGTTTACAACGGAAATCCTCGTTTTTCCAGACGCGCCGACGGCCGGACGGGGCAGTGAGCGGCCACGACGGGGGGTCGATAGTACAGAACGCGAGCGAAGCCGGGCCTATTCCCGGGACGATTGCCGGGACTACTCGGCGGCCGTGGCGACGCCGGCGACCGCAGCGGCGGTCTCGCCGCCGTCGTTCTCGCCCTCGGCCTCGTCGCCGTCGGCCTCACCGGGCTTGCCCGGCCGCCGCGGCGGCAGCTCGAACTCGACCTTGCCCTCGGCATTGAGGATCAGCCGGGCCCGGAACGGCTTCTTCGCCTTGCTTTTGAAGCCCGTCAGCACGTCGCGGGTGCGGCCCTCCTCGATCAGCTGGCGGGCCACCTCGGGCGTCAGCGTGCGGCCCGCGACGCGCTTCCAGATGACGAAGCCGCAGCCGGCCTCCTCGCGGCTCTTCCAGCTGGTGCAGCCGTAGGCCTTCGAGTTCTCGCGCAGGATCTCGCCGCTGGTGGCGCCGCAGCGCGGGCAGAGGCCGAGCTCGGCGCGCTCCGGGCGCAGCTTCTCCTTGTCCAGGGCCGCCAGGTGCTCGACCGTGGTGCGCGTGAGCTCGGCGATGCCGCGCATGAACTCCTCGGAGCTGCCCTCGCCGCGCTCGATGTCGCCCAGGCGCTTCTCCCACTCGCCCGTCAGCTCGGGCGAGGTGAGCGGATGCTCGTCGAGCATCGTGATCACCTGGATGCCCTTCGGCGTCGCCTGCAGATCCTTGCCGACGCGCTCGATGTACTCGCGGCGGATCAGCGTCTCGATCGTCTCGGCGCGGGTGGCCGGGGTGCCCAGGCCGTGCGCCTTGAGCGCCTCGCGCAGCTCCTCCTCCTCGACGAGCTTGCCTGCGCCCTCCATCGCCGAGAGCAGCGTCGCCTCGGTGTAGCGGGCCGGCGGACGGGTGTGCTTCGCCTCGAGCTCGGCGGAGGCGCACAGCACCTTCTGCCCGACTTCGAGCAGCGGCAACTCGGTGCCGGCGCCGTCGCTCTCGTCGTCGGCGGCCTTCTCGTCGTCGGCCTCGAGGCCGTATACGGCGCGCCAGCCCGGGTCGAGCGTAATCTTGCCGCGGGTGCGGAAGCGCTCGCCCTCGACCTCGGTGACGACCTCGGTCTTGGCGTACTTCGCCGGCGGGTGGAACACGGCCAGGAAGCGGCGCGCGACGAGATCGAAGATCCGCTTCTCGTCGGGCGAGAAGGCGGAGAGGTGGTGGTCGACGTTGGTAGGGATGATCGCGTGGTGATCCTCGACCTTGGCGTCGTTGATGACGCGGCCGAGTGGCAGCCGCTCAAGGGCGATCACGAAGCGCGCCCCGGCGGCGTACTCGCCATGCGGCAGCAGCGTCGCCGCGGTCGGCTTGAGCAGCGACACCATGTCGCCGGAGAGGTAGCGCGAGTTGGTGCGCGGGTACGTCAGCGCCTTCTTGTCCTCGTACAGCGACTGGGCGGCCTGCAGGGTGCGCCGCGCCGAGAAGCCGTACTTGCCGTTCGCCTCGCGCTGGAGCGAGGTGAGGTCGTAGAGCAGCGGTGCGCTCTCGTTCTGCTCCTTGCGCTCGACCCTGGTGACCTCGCCCTCCTTGCCGGTCACCCGGGCGACGATCTCCTCGGCCCGCTCGCCGGTGCGCGCCCACGTGTCGTTCTCGGCAGCCTCGGGGTCGAACCAGATGCCGCCGTAGCGCGGCTCGAAGCCGGCACGGATGAGCCAGAAAGGCTCCGGCACGAAGGCCTGGATGGCGCGCTCGCGCTTGACGATCAGCGCCAGCGTCGGCGTCTGCACCCGACCCAGCGAGACGACGCCACCGACCCAGGCGCGGCCCTTGATCGTCGCGGCACGGGTCGCGTTCATGCCGATCAGCCAGTCGGCCTCCGAGCGGGAGCGCGCCGCCGACTCCAGCGGGCGCATCGTCTCGGCGGGGCGCAGCTTCTCGAAGCCCTCGGTGATCGCCTGCTTCGTCATCGACGAGATCCAGAGCCGCTGCACGGGCTTGTCGACCCCGGCGGTCTCGAAGATGTAGGCGAAGATCAGCTCGCCCTCGCGCCCGGCGTCGCAGGCGTTGACGATATCGTCGACGTCGGCACGCTTGATCAGCTTGTGGATGACGGTGAGCTGCTTCTTCGACTTCGGATCGCGCGGCTGCAGCCGGAACTCCTCGGGGATGATCGGCAGGTCGGCCATCCGCCACTTCTTGTACTTCTCGTCGTAGCCGTCGGGCTCGATCAGCTCGACGAGATGGCCGACGGCGTACGTGACGATGGCGGAGTCGCCCTCGAGATAGCCCTCGTGCTTCTCGAACGCGCCGGGCAACACCCCGGCGATGTCGAGTGCGACGGACGGCTTCTCGGCGATGATCAGTCTCTTTCCCACGGCGGACACCTTAGCGAAGCCGGGAGCACGCCCACGACCAGCCGCGTTCAGGGAGAATCCCCGCGATGGTTCCCGTCTCGTACCTCTTCCTCGGCGCCACGGCCTGGCCGTTCGTGCACGGGCTGTACCGCTACCAGGTGCGCGGCCTCGAGAACCTGCCCGCCGAGGGCGGCTTCGTGCTGGCCGCGAACCACAACTCGAACTTCGACCCCTGGCCGCTGGGGCTGGCGCTGTGGCCGCACCGGCAGCTGCGCTTCATGGCCAAGTCGGAGCTGTTCAACCCGGTCATGAAGCCCGTGCTGCAGTCGAGCGGCGCCTTCCGGGTGCGGCGCGGCGAGGGCGACCTCGATGCGTTGAAGACGGCGATGAGCCTGGCGCGGGATGGCGAGATCGTCGCCATGTTCCCGGAGGGGACGCGGCCGTCGAAGGGGCTGCGCAAGAAGCACGAGAGTCGGCCGCACACCGGCGCCGCCCGCATCGCCATCGGCGCCAAGGTGCCGCTGGTGCCGGCCGCGTTGAAGGGGACGGACGGGCTGTCGCGGCTGCAGCGGCTGCAGGTGTCGTACGGGACGCCGATCGACCTCTCCGACCTGGCGGAAGAGCCGGCGCGCGACGCGGCCCAGGTCGCGACCGACCGCCTGATGGCGGCGATCCACGCGCTGCACGCCGAACTGTGAGCGCGGCGCCGTGGAGCGTGGCGCCGTGAATCTCCCGGGCATGGGCGCGGCGGCTGGACGGCCGCTACTCGCGATCGACGGCGACTCGCTGGCGCACCGCGCCTTCCACGGGCTGCCGCGCGAGATTCGGCGCAGCGGCGGGCGGCCGGGGAACACCCTGGAGGGCGTCGCGCTGATGGCGCAGCGCGCCTGGAAGGCTGAGAAGCCGCGGGCGGTGCTGGTGGCGTGGGACACGCTCGACGCGCCGACCTACCGTAACGCGTTGCTGGCGAGCTACCAGGCGGGGCGCGATTTCGACCCCGAGATCGTCGAGCAGCTGGCGCTGCTGCCGGAGCTGTGCGCGGCGCTCGGGTTCCACGTCGCGAAGCACGCCGGCTACGAGGCCGACGACTTCCTCGCCGCCGCGGTGACCGTGGAGGAGGCGGCCGGCGGCGCCTGCCTCGTCCTCACCTCCGACCGCGACGCGTACCAGCTCGCCTCGCCCTTCACGACGATCCTCTCCCCCGTGCGCGGCACGAGCGAGCTGGCGCGGATCGGGCCGGCGGAGGTGCAGGAGCGCTACGGGGTGCGCCCCGATCAGGTGCCCGACTTCGTCGCGCTGCGCGGCGACCCGAGCGACAGGATCCCCGGCGCACGCGGCATCGGCGAGAAGAAGGGCGCCGTGCTGCTGCAACGGCACGGCACGCTCGACGCCGTGATCGCCACGGGGCTGCTCGCCGACCAGTCCGACGACGTGCTCGTGTACCGGCGCATCGCCACCATGCAGCGCGACGCGCCGCTGCCCGCGCTCGACGACGCCGAGCCGACCTGGGGGCGTGCCGCCGAGCTGGCCCGGTCGTGGGGGCTGGACGGGCTCGCGCGGCGGCTGCTCGCGTAGGACGTCCGGCGGCGGGCGCGCCCGCCCCCCTCTCTCTGGGCGCCCTCGCCGAAGTTACCCTCCAGCGCCCCTACAGCGGTAACAAGTGGCTGTCCGGCAGGCCGCCCGCCCCGGCTCACCCCGGAAGGTGTCGCCCTCGAGCCCCTGGACGGTAACTTCGGCGACACCACTGCGAGAGCCCCACCCCCCCCACGCGAGAGCGTCCCCGGCCCGGCTTCCCGGCCCGACTGCGGCCGGGCTCCTGGAAACGCCCCGTGGAGATCTTCGGCAACGCCCGCATAGCCGAGCTGCACCCCACCGGCCACCACCCGGAGACGCCGGCGCGGCTGGTCGCCCTGCACGAGCACTTCCCCGGCATCGTCGAGTACGGCCCGGCGACCGAGGAGGCGCTGCTACGCGGCCATTCGGCCGCCCAAGTCGAGCACATCCGCGGCATCCACGCCGAGATCTGGCTCGACGGCGACACGCCCGGCTCGCCCAGCACCTGGGAGGCGGCGCTGCCGTCGGCGGGCGCCGCGAACGCGGCAGTGGAGTGCGGCGGCTTCGCCGTGGGCCGGCCGCCCGGCCATCACGCGCTGCCCCGCCGGGCGATGGGCTTCTGCGTGTTCGGCAACGTGGCGATCGCGGCGCGCCACGCGCAGGCGGCGCGGGGGCTGGGCCGAGTCGCGATCGTCGACTGGGACGTCCACCACGGCAACGGCACCCAGGTGATCGTCGAGGACGACGAGTCGATCCTCTTCATCTCGCTGCACCAGTGGCCGTTCTACCCCGGCACCGGCGGCCCGGGCGAGGGCAACGACCACGTGATCAACATCCCGCTCGGCGCCGGCTCCGGCAACGCCGAGTACTTCGAGGCGTTCGACCGGATCGTGGCGCCCGCGGTGAGCGCCTTCGCCCCCGACCTGCTGCTCGTCTCGGCCGGCTTCGACGCCCACAGCGACGACCCGCTCGCCGGGATGGAGCTGACCGGCGCCGGCTTCCACGAGTTGGCACGGCGCTGCTCGGCGATGGCACCGCGGGTCGCCGCGGTGCTGGAGGGCGGCTACAACCTGAAGACCCTGCCGTTCCTGGTCGAGACGACGCTGCGCGGGTTCGAGGCGGGATAGCCGAGAGGCAGGCTAGCGCCGCGCCGCGAGCGCCACGGTGTCCGGCGTCGGCACCCGCGTTGCCTCGAACGCCGAGATCGCCCCGCCCTGCAGCAGCGACAGGCCGATGTCGTCGAGGCCCTCGACCAGGCGGCGCTGGATCGACGGGTCGAGCTCGAACGGAACCGTCCGGCCCGCCGGGCTGGTGATGGTGAGCGACTCGAGGTCGACCGTCAGCTCGCTGCCGTTGCGCAGGTCGACCTCGGCCATCAGCGCGGCCACCTCGGCCTCGGGCAGCCGCAGCGCCAGGAAGCCGATCTTGGTGCAGTTGCTGGCGAAGATGTCGGCGAACGACGAGGCGATGACGACGTCGAAGCCGAAGTCCTGGAGGCCCCACGGCGCATGCTCGCGCGACGAGCCACAGCCGAAGTTGCGTCCCGCCAGCAGGATCTTCGCGCCCGCGACGGCCGGGTTGTTGAGCGGGAAGTCGTCCCGCACGGTGCCGTCCTCCTCGAAGCGCCAGTCCCAGAAGAGGAACTCGCCGAAGCC
>CANFDS010000062.1 GCA_947445525.1 Actinomycetota bacterium
TGGGGGCCAGCGCCTGCGTCGCGGTGTCGAGCTCCTTCGCCGACAGCGAGGCGAGGCAGCCCTTGTAGTACGCGACCTTCTTCACTTGGCTGCTCCTTCGTGCTTGGCCTGGTGCGCGGCCTCTTTGACGAACTCGATCCGGCCGAGAGCCTTCTCGCCCTGGACGATGCCGGCGGCACCGGAGACGCCCTGCTCCTTGACGAGCTTGTACAGCTGGCGCGCTTCCTTCTGGTTCTTGGCGACGTGCGGCGGGAACGGCGGCGGCACCTTGCCGTGCCTGGCCAGGTTGAGCGCGAACTTCGTCTCCTTGATCGCCATGCGTATGCCCTGGGTCTTCGGCACGAGCTCGGTCTCGCGCAGCCAGCCGGTGGTGCGCGCCGAGGTGACGAACCACTTGGCGTGCTTGGCGCCCATGTCGCGGTCGATGCCGTGCTTCATGGCCTCCGCGCCGAGCTTGGCGATCGCGTCGCGCGGGTCGACGCCCTTCGGGCAGCGCTCCTGGCAGAAGTAGCAGCGGGTGCAGTCCCAGATGCCGTGCTCGCCCGAGTGCTTCTCGAGGCGCTCGACGGTATTGCCGTCACGCGGGTCGCCGACGAAGCGCATCGCCTTGGCGAGGGCCGCCGGGCCGGTGAAGTCGGGGTCGGACTCCAGCGAGTTGCACTCGGAGGTGCAGCAGCCGCAGTTGATGCAGAGCGACTCCTTGTGGATCACGGCCATCTTGGCTGCCGAGACGATGTTCTCCTTCTCGGTGGCGGCGTCGTAGCCGGGCTGGAGCCAGGGCTCGACGGAGCGCATCTTCTCCCAGAACGACGCCATGTCGACGACGAGGTCCTTGATGATCGGCAGGTTGCCCATCGCCGAGATCACCGGTACCTTGCCGGCCTGTGCGATGTCGTACATGCCCGTCTTGCAGGCGAGCACGGCCGCGCCGTCCATGCGCATGCCGCAGGAGCCGCAGATCATCATGCGGCAACTCTTACGGTACGAGAGCGAGCCGTCCCGCTTGTCCTTGACGATGTCGAGGCAGTCGAGGAGAGTTGCCTCCTCGGGGGCGTCGATCTCGTACTCCTTGAGGGCACGCTGGCCCGTGGAGGAGTCGTACCGCCAGATCTTGAGAGCTACCTGCATCGCCAGAGGCCTCCTAGGGCCTGCCGGCCCACTCAGTACTTCCGTTCCATTGGCTCCCACTTCGTGACACGCACGTCCTTCGTGGACAGCTCGGGCGCGTCCTGCTCGTGGTTCCAGCGAGAGATCGAGTGCTTCATGAAGTTGTCGTCGTCGCGCGTCGGGTAGTCGTACGGGCGCGAGTGCGCGCCGCGGCTCTCCTTGCGCGCCGTCCCGGCCTGCACCATGCACTGCGCCAGGTCGAGCACGTAGCCGAGCTCGATGCGCGAGGTGAGGTCGGTGTTGAAGACACTGCCCTTGTCCTCGATGAGGACGCCCCGGTTGAGCCGCTCGCGCAGCTCTTCGAGGATCACCAGCTGGGCGTCCATCTTCTCGCCGCGGCGGAAGACGCCGAAGTTTTCGAGCATCGAGCTGCCGATGTCCTGGCGGATCTGCCAGGGCCGCTCGCCCTCGTTGACGGCGAGCAGCGCCTTGATCTCACGCTCGGCGTCGGTGAGCGCAGAGGCGGGCGCGCTGCCGCCGTTTCCGGCGGACGAGAGCGCCCACTCGGCCGCATGGCGACCGGAGCGGCGCCCGAACACGATCGTCTCCATCAGCGAGTTGCCGCCGAGACGGTTGGAGCCGTGCACCGAGACGCAGGCCACCTCGCCGGCGGCGTAGAGGCCGTCGATGCCGGTCTTGCCGTCGTTGTCGCAGTCGACGCCACCCATGTGGTAGTGGGCGCCCGGTCGGATGGGGACGGGCTCGTAGATCGGGTCGACGCCTGCGTACGTCATCGCCAGCTCGCGCGAGCCGGGCAGGCGGGTGAGAATCTTCTCGGCGCCGAGGTGGCGCAGGTCGAGGAAGACGCAGCCCTTGTCGCCGCGGCCCTCCTCGATCTCGGTCGTCTCGGAGCGCGAGACGACATCGCGTGAGGCGAGCTCCATCGCGTTGGGCGCGTACTTGGCCATGAAGCGCTCGCCGTCGTTGTTGATCAGGTAGGCGCCCTCGCCGCGGCAGCCCTCGGTGAGGAGAATCCCGGACGGGTACAGCGTCGTCGGGTGGAACTGCATGAACTCCATGTCCTTGAGCGGGAGGCCCGCGCGCAGGGCCATGGCCATGCCGTCACCCGTGCAGGCGTACGCGTTAGTGGTGGTGCGGAAGATCCGGCCGGCGCCGCCGGTCGCGAGGATGACCGACTTGCCGGTGATCAACTGCAGCCCGCCGCGCACGAGGTCCCAGCAGACGACGCCGGTGCAGCGGCCGTTGTTGATGACGAGCTTCCAGGCGAAGAACTCCTCGTAGACCTTCATGCGGTCGGCGCCGAGCACCATCCGCTTCTGGAGCTGCTCGTAGAGCACCTGGATCAGGACGTGGCCGGTGATGTCGGCCGCGTACACGGTGCGCGGCGAGCCGGCGGCGCCGAAGGGGCGCTGCGCGAGCTTGCCGGCGTCGTTGCGGCTGAAGACGGCGCCCCAGTGCTCGAGCTGGAAGATGTCGCCGGGCGCCTCCGCCGTGAAGATCTCGATGGCGTCCTGGTCGCCGATATAGTCGGAGCCCTTGACGGTGTCGAACGCGTGCTTCTCGGGGCTGTCCTCAGCCGAGTTCCCGAGCGCTGCATTGATGCCGCCCTCGGCTGCGCCGGAATGGCTTCTGGTCGGATGGAGCTTGGAGATAACCCCGACGTTGGCGCCTGCGTCGTGGGCCTCGATTGCGGCACGCATTCCCGCGAGACCGGCTCCGATCACGAGCACATCGTGCATGACTTCCACGACGCTGAACGTACACGATGAACGGGAGGCTGTGCGCCGGTAGAAGCGTGCCGCCCGTGGGCGCGCCCCGTGGCCACCACTCGTGCGGCGGGCGACCGTACCCCGGGTCACGGCCCGGCAGCGGACGCTAGGATTGGAGGTGGATTCGACGGAGAACTCGATGGCGGCAGCCGCCATTGCACGCGAGCAGATGCGCGCGCCGACGCCGGCGCGCGACAGAACCCGAAGGAGCGACAATTGGCCATTCACGCCCCGCAGGCCGGTACGGCCAACCAGCATCTGAAAGACTGGGTAGAAGGCTGGGCCGACGTTCTCGGGCCGAACGACATCCACTGGTGTGACGGCAGCGACGAGGAGTACGCGGCCCTCTGCGCCGGGCTCGTCGAGGCCGGCACCTTCACGCAGCTCGACCCGGCGAAGCGGCCGAACTCGTTCTGGGCGATCTCCGACCCCGGCGACGTGGCGCGCGTCGAGGACCGCACCTACATCTGCTCCGAGAGTGAGGCCGACGCCGGCCCCACCAACAACTGGCGCGCGCCCGCCGAGATGCGCGAGGAGCTGCTCGCCCGCTACCGCGGCGCGATGCGTGGCCGGACGCTCTACGTCGTGCCGTTCTCGATGGGCCCGCTGGGCTCGCCGATCGCGCACATCGGTGTCCAGCTGACCGACTCGGCCTATGTCGCGGTGTCGATGAAGATCATGACCCGCATGGGCCAGGGCGCCCTCGACGCGCTGGGACGCGACGGCGACTGGGTGCCGTGCGTCCACTCCGTCGGCGCGCCGCTCGCGGACGGCCAGGAGGACGCGCAGTGGCCGTGCAACGCCGCCGACAAGTACATCGTCCACTTCCCCGAGACGCGCGAGATCTGGTCGTACGGCTCCGGCTACGGCGGCAACGCCCTGCTCGGCAAGAAGTGCTTCGCCCTGCGTATCGCCAGCGTGATGGCGCGCGACAACGGGTGGCTCGCCGAGCACATGCTGATCCTCAAGGTGACGGCCCCCGACGGCGCGGCGAAGTTCGTCGCGGCCGCCTTCCCGTCGGCCTGCGGCAAGACCAACTTCGCGATGCTCGAGCCCACGATCCCGGGCTGGCAGGTCGAGACGATCGGCGATGACATCGCCTGGATGAAGTTGGGCGACGACGGGCAGCTGTACGCGATCAACCCCGAGGCCGGCTTCTTCGGTGTTGCCCCCGGCACCGGCGTCGACACGAACCCGAACGCGATCGCCGCCCTCTGGGGCAACTCGATCTTCACGAACACCGCCCTCACCGACGACGGCGACGTCTGGTGGGAGGGCCTGACGAAGGAGCCGCCGGCGCACCTCACCGACTGGCACGGGAACGGCTGGACGCCCGCGTCGACCACCCCCTCCTCGCACCCGAACGCGCGCTTCACGGCGCCCGCAGCGCAGTGCCCGGTGATCGCGCCGGAGTGGCAGGACCCGGCCGGCGTGCCGATCTCGGCGATCCTCTTCGGCGGGCGGCGCGCCAGCGTGATCCCGCTCGTCAGCGAGGCGTTCGGCTGGGAGCACGGCGTGTTCCTCGGCTCGGTGATGGCCTCCGAGACGACGGCCGCCGCCGCCGGGGCGTCGGGCGTGCTGCGCCGCGATCCCTTCGCAATGCTGCCGTTCTGCGGCTACAACATGGCCGACTACTTCCAGCACTGGCTCGCCGTCGGCCAGCGCAGCGGCGCGAAGCTGCCGAAGGTCTTCTACGTCAACTGGTTCCGCAAGACCGAGGACGGCCGCTGGCTGTGGCCCGGCTACGGCGAGAACAGCCGCGTCCTCAAGTGGGTCTGCGAGCGCGTCGACGGGACGGCTGCCGCGGTGGAGACGCCGATCGGCCTGCTGCCGGCGCCCGGCGCCCTCGATACGGCCGGCCTGGACGTGTCTAACGAGGACATGGCCGAACTGCTGCGGGTGGACGCCGAGGGCTGGCGCCGCGAAGTGCCGCTCGTAGAGGAGCACTACGCCCAGTTCGGCGCGTCACTGCCGACGCAGCTGCGCAGCGAGCTGGAGTCGCTGCGCCAGCGGCTCGCCGCGGCCTCGTAGTCGGGGCGGCACCCCGGCGTCCGGGCAGGCACCGGCGTCGCGGCGGCGAATCCCGCCCCGATGGACACGCGTGCGGCCGTCGAGCGCTTCCTCTCCTCGCCGAGCCTCTCGGCGGCAACTCGCCGCGCCTACCGCGTGGACGTCGAGGAGCTGGCCGCGTGGCTGGAGCGCCGCGGCGCCGGCATCGACGACGTCGACGTCCGCGTGCTCAGCGAGTACGCCGCCGATCTCGGCCGCGCCCGGCCCGGCGGCAAGCTGGCACCGGCGACGATCGCCCGCAAGCTGGCTGCGGTGCGCGCGCTGCTGCGCCACGCCCTCGGCCCCGAGCGGGTGCCCGACGCGCGGCTCTCGCCTCGCAGGGGCCGCCGGCTACCGGTGACGCCGTGCACCGAGGAGGTCGACGCGACGCTCGCCGCACTCGAGGGCGCCACCCCGCTCGCGCTGCGCAACCGCGCGCTCGTCGAGCTCGTCTACTCGTGCGGGCTGCGCGCCGCCGAGGCGGTGGGCCTCGACCTCGCCGACGTCGACTTCGAGCAGGAGCACGTGCACGTGCGCGGCAAGGGCGGCAAGGAGCGCGTCGTGCCCCTGGGCGAGGAGGCCGCGCACCAGGTGGCGCGCTACCTGCGCGACGCGCGCCCGCAGCTCGCCCGTGGCGCGAACGACGCCCTCTTTCTCTCGGCCCGCGGCGGCCGCCTGGACACGAGCACGCTGCGCCGCCTCCACCCCCACCCGCACCAGCTGCGCCACGCGTTCGCCACGCACCTGCTGGAGGGCGGCGCCGACCTGCGCACGATTCAGGAGCTGATGGGCCACAGCTCGCTCTCCACCACCCAGGTGTACTCGCACGTCGACGCCCGCCGGCTGAGGAAGGTCTATGACCGCGCCCATCCGCGATCCTGAACTCGACGGCTTCCTCGCGCTGCTCGCGGCCAGCAGGTCGGCCCGCACCGTCGACGCCTACCGCCGCGACCTCGCCGACGCCGCAGCCGCGCTCGCCCCGGACGCCCGCCCCGGCAACGCGTCCGCCGAGCAGCTGCAGGCGTACGTCGCCGCGCTCGGGGCGCGCGGCCTCTCGGCCGCCACGGTCGCCCGCCGCATCGCGGCGCTGCGCTCCTACTACCGGCACCTCGTCCTGCTCGGCGTCCGCAGCGACAACCCCGCCGCAGCGCTCGACCTGCCGAAGCGCGGGCGCACCCTCCCCCGCACCCTCTCCGCCGGCGAGGCCGAGCGCCTCGTCGAGGCCGCCAACGGCGTCGGGCCGCGCGATCTGCGCGACCGCGCCCTCCTCGAGCTGCTGTACGGGGCCGGGCTGCGCGTGAGCGAGGCGGTCGGCATCGAGCGCGGCGGCATCGACCTCGACAACGCCCTCGTGCGCGTGCGCGGCAAGGGAGATAGGGAGCGCATCGTCCCGATCGGCCGCCAGGCGGTCGAGGCGCTCCGCGTGTACCTGGCCCGCGGCCGGCCGTTCCTCGACGCCCGCTACCGGCCCGAGCTGTTCCTCAACGCGCGCGGCGGCGGCCTCACCCGGGCCGGCGCCTTCCTGATCGTGCGCAGGCTCGCCGCGAAGGCCGGGCTCGACCCCGAGCGCGTCTACCCGCACCTGCTGCGCCACTCGTTCGCGACCCACCTGCTGGAGGGCGGCGCCGACCTGCGCAGCGTCCAGGAGCTGCTAGGCCACGCCGACCTCACCACCACCGAGCTCTACACCCACGTCAGCGACCGTCGCCGCCGCGAGCAGTACTACCTGGCGCACCCGCACGCGAAGCGGAAGGGCAGCCGCCCAGAGCCGGCTGCACCCCGCTGAGCCCCTACTTGTACGGGTCCTTCTGCGTGTCGGCCTTCTTCTTCAGCGCGGCCGAGGTCTTCTTCGCCGCCTCGCGCAGCTCCCGCTCGTAGCGGTCGTCCTCGGCCATGCCGGCGAGCAGGGTGATCGTCTCGCTCTTCGGTGACGTCCGGCCGAGGCAGACGATCGCGAGCCGGCGCACGGCGTCGTTGGTGTCGCCGCTGGCCATCCGGTGCAGCATCGGGCGCACGCCGTTCACGGGGCCCGGGCTCTCGCGCGAGAGCAGCTCGAGCGAGATCAGCGCGGAGCCGCGGCAGGCCGGGCTCGTGTCGTCGAGGCCGCGGTTGAGCAGCTCGATCTTCTGGCGGAAGCGGAACTGCCCGACCGCGCGGAAGGCGACGGCGCGGGCGCGGAAGTCGGCGTCGCGGGCGGCGTCCTCCAACGGCTGGTCCCAGAGGCGCCGCAGGTCGGCAAGCTCGCGCTCGTTCCCCGCCTGGGCGAGGGCATCTGCCTTGGCGGCGGCTTCGGCGAGGGTCGTCACTGCCGACAACGCTATCGCAAGGGCACGGTTGGCTGCGGGCGGGCGACCGGCCAGCGCGTAGAATCGGGCATGGCCCGCGACCGGCACCAGCCGGACGGCGCGAGCGCGGCGGCGACACCCGCGGCCGTCAACGGAAAGCTTCAGGAGGCTTAGTCAACAATGCGTGCAAAGGTCACCGTCGTAGGCGCCGGCAACGTCGGCGCCACGTGTGCCCTCGAGGTTGCCCGCCGCGATTACGCGGACGTCGTCCTCGTCGACATCGTCAAGAACTTCCCCCAGGGCAAGGCCCTGGACATGAACCAGGCGTCCGCGGTCATCGGCTTCCAGTCGGCGATCACGGGCACCAACGGCTACGACGAGACCGAGGGCTCCGAGGTCGTCGTGATCACCGCCGGCGTGCCGCGCAAGCCGGGCATGAGCCGCGACGACCTCGTCACCACGAACGAGAACATCGTCGCCTCGGTGACGAAGGAGATCGTCAAGCGCTCGCCCAAGGCGATCATCATCGTCGTCTCGAACCCGCTCGACGCGATGTGCCACGTCGCCCGCGCCATCTCCAAGCTCCCCAAGGAGCGCGTGTTCGGCATGGCCGGCATCCTCGACACGGCGCGCTTCTCGGCGTTCATCTCGTTCGAGACCGGCATGTCGATCCAGGACGTCAAGGCGATGGTGCTCGGCGGCCACGGCGACCAGATGGTGCCGGTCGTCTCGGCAACCACGGTCGGCGGCGTGCCGCTGCAGCAGCTCGTCGCCCAGAAGAAGATCGACGCGATGGTCGAGCGCACCCGCAAGGGCGGCGGCGAGATCGTCAACCTGCTCGGCACCTCCGCCTGGTACGCACCGGGCGCGGCGGCCGCGCAGATGGTCGAGTCGATCGTGCTCGACCAGAAGCGCGTCCTGCCCTGCACCGCGTACCTCGAGGGCGAGTACGGCGTGAAGAACCTGTATATGGGCGTCCCCGTGGTGCTCGGCGCGAGCGGCATCGAGAAGATCGTCAAGCTCACGCTCAGCGCCGGCGAGAAGAAGATGATGAAGGCGTCCTCCGCGGCCGTCGCCGATGTCGTCAAGGTCCTGAAGGCCAAGTAGATGGACCTGGGCCTCACCGGCAGGACAGCGATCGTCTGCGGGGCGTCGTCGGGCATCGGCCTGGCGATCGCCGAGGCGCTCGTGGCCGAGGGGGCCAACGTCGCCATGTTCGCGCGCCGCCGCGACGTGCTCGAGCGCGAGGCGGAGCGGCTGGGGGCGCTCGCCGTGCGCGGCGACGTCGCCGTGCCGGCCGACCTCGAGCGGCTGGTCGAGCGCACGGTCGCGGCGTTCGGTGGCGTCGACATCGTGATCAACAACAGCGGCGGGCCTGCACCCGGGCCCGCCGCCGGCATCAGCGAGGAGCAGATCGAGGCCGCGATCGCGCTGCTCCTCCACTCCGCCGTCCGCCTGACGAACCTCTGCCTGCCGCTGCTCGAGCAGAGCGGGCGCGGCCGGATCGTCAACATCGAGTCGTCGGCGGTGCGCGAGCCGATCGAGAACCTCGCCCTCTCGAACATGACGCGGGCAGCGGTCGTCGCGTGGGCAAAGACGCTCTCGCGCGAGGTCGGCCCGAAGGGGATCACGGTCAACACGATCGCCACCGGCAAGATCGAGACCGACCGGCTGCGCAGCCTCTACACCCCGGAGCAGCTGGCGAAGCTCGGCCAGGAGATTCCGGCGCGCCGCCCCGGACGGCCGTCCGAGCTGGCCGATCTCGTCTGCTTCCTCGCCTCCGACCGGGCCGCGTACATCTCCGGGACGCTCATCCCGGTGGACGGCGGCCTCGGCCGCGGTCTGCTGTAACAGCGATGCCACGGCCCGGCCTGGCGCTGCGTCTCGTCGCGATCGTCGGCGCGCTCGCGCTCGGCACGCTGCTCGTGCTGTGGCTCGTCCCGTCGAGCGACTACATCCTGCTGCCCGACCGCGCGAAGCCGGTCGAGCCGCTCGTCACGGTGCCCAACGAGGGCATCAAGGCCGGCAAGGGCGGCATCTACTACGTGGATGTGCTCGTGCGTCGCGCGACCATTCTCGAGAAGGCGATCCCGGGGCTGCACGACGGCTCGCGGATCGTGCCGGCCCACGCGATCAACCCGCCCGGTGTCAGCGACAGCCAGCGCCGCCAGGGCGACCTGCGCGACATGAGCCGGTCGCAGGACGTCGCGGCGGCGGTGGCGCTGCGCGAGCTGGGCTACAAGGTGGAGACGCGCCCGACGGGTGTGCTCGTGGGCGCCGTCGGCGCTGCCGCGCCCGCGCTCGGGAAGCTCCGCCTCGCCGACCTGATCACGACGGTCGACGGGAAGAGCGTCCTCACCGTCGAGCAGCTGCGGGCGGCGATGAAGGCGAAGCGCCCCGGCGACTCCGTCACCTTCGGCGTGCGTCGCGGCAGCCAGCCGGCGAAGGTGACGGTCCGCACCATCGCTGCCACCGACGACCCCAAGCGGGCGATCGCCGGGTTCGCGCCCGAGCAGGGCAGCGCGATCACGCTGCCGGTGCCGGTGCGCATCGACGCCGGCCGGGTGGGTGGCCCGTCGGCCGGACTGGCCTTCGCGCTCGACGTGGTCGACGAGCTCGGCCGCGATGTCGATCGCGGCAACATCGTGGCGGTGACGGGCGAGATCTTCCTGGACGGCACGGTGGGCCCGGTCGGCGGCATCGAGCAGAAGACGATCGGCGCTCGACGGGTCGGAGCGCAGTTCTTCCTGGTTCCGGCTGGGGATAACGCAGCCGAAGCGCGCCGCTTTGCCGGAGGAATGCGGGTTGTGCCTGTGGAGAGTTTTCGACAGGCGTTGTCCGTCCTGGCGACGCTACCCGTGAAGCCGTAGAAATGTGCTGCAAATAGCGGCTTTCTGGAATTCCCGCAAAGTGCAGGAATTTCCTCGAGCGAGGGGTATCGCCGGCCCCGCCGCGCTCGTAGACTGGCCGAGGTTAACGGGTGGAGAGAGCGACCACGAAGGGCATATGGGCACGAGAGCAAACACCAGCTGTAGCGACTGCTACTTCCGCCAGGAGGGGCTCTGCGCGCTCCCGACGGAGACGCCCTGCCCCACGTTCCGGCTCTCGACCAAGAGCGGCCTGACGCCGCCACGCCAGGCGCAGCTCGTCCCGCTCGTGCGCGACGCCCACCGCGACCGCGAGCGCGACGCTGTGCTCCGGCCGGCCTTCGCCTAGCGTCGGCGCAGCAGCCCCGGCCGTCGGCCCGCCACCGCCCCGGCTGTCGCCGCGGCCGCCGTTCCGACCACCGCCCCGGTTTGACAGACTGTGCCCGACGCGACCACCGCGAGCGCCGGCCGGCGAGGAGAGCTCATGGACATCGGTATCGGAATGAACAGTCACGGGCTGGTCACGCGTGAGGGCAGGGACTGCTTCGTGCAGGCGCTGCCGGCCGAGGAGATGCGTACGCTCGAGCTGTGCCGTCTGGCCGAGCGGCTCGGCTACCACTCCCTGTGGTTCGGCGACCACGTGCTGATGGACCGGGACACCGGCGCCGACCACCCCGCCAACGCCTCGGGACGGCGGGCCCATCCCGATCGCTGCCCAATGCTCGACCCGATCGCCTCGCTCGCCGCCGCTGCGGCCGCCACCGAGACGATCCTGCTCGCGTCGTCGGTGCTGATCGCCCCGTACCGCCATCCGCTGACGGTGGCCCACAGCTTCGCCACGATCGACCAACTCTCGGGCGGGCGCCTGATGATGGGCGTCGGGGCGGGCTGGCTGCGCAACGAGTTCGACGCGCTCGGCGTGTCGCTCGCCGACCGCGCCGCGATCACGGACGAGTGCCTGCAGGTGTACCGGATCGCCTGGGAGCAGCCGTATCCCGAGTTCCACGGGAAGTTCTTCGACTTCGCCGACATCACCGTCGAGCCGAAGCCCAGGCACCGGATCCCGATCTGGTACGGCGGCGTCACCGCGGCGGGCGCCCGCCGCGCCGTGCGCTACGCCGACGGCTTCTACCCGATGCTGCTGGACACCGGGGCCGAGCCGGCGCGCTTCGACAGCCTGCGCGACGTGATCCGACAGGAGGCCTCGCTGCTGGGCCGCAGCCTCGACGGCTTCCGCCAGCTCGTCTTCACCACCGGCGTCGTCACCGACACCGCCGACCCGCTCGCCCGCCCGGACGGGCGGTGGCTGCTCACGGGCACCGCCGAACAGGTGCTGGCCGACATCGAGGAGCTGGCGCAGCACGGCTACTCGCACCTGACGATCTTCTTCGACGTGCGCTCCGGCACGGTCACCGAGCTAATCGAGATCATGCAGCGCTTCGCCGAGGAGGTCCTGCCCCACACCGCCGCCATCCAGGCAGCAGGCTGGTAGAGGGCACCGACCATGGGACATACCGCCGACCACCCGTCGTTCCACGAGCTCGTCGCCGCCGACGCGCCGCTCGAGCCGGTCGCCTCGGGTGGCTTCGCATTCATCGAGGGCCCGTTGTGGGATCGCCGCAGCGGCAGCCTGCTGTTCAGCGACATCCCCGCCAGCGTCATCCGTCGCTGGCAAGACGGCACCGTCAGCGAGTGGCGGCGCCCGACGAACCTGTCGAACGCGCTCACCTACGACGCCGCGGGCAGCCTGCTCATCTGCGAGCACGTGCCGCCGGGGGTACGCCGCGTCCGCCCGGACGGCAGCGAGGAGATCATGGCCTCGCACTGGCAGGGCAGGGAGCTGAACAGCCCGAACGACGTCGTCGCGCGCACCGACGGCTCGGTCTACTTCACAGACCCGCCGTCCGGCCGCACGGCCGAGTGGGGCGTCGAGCGGCCGCAGGAGCTCGACTTCCAGGGTGTCTTCCGCGTCGCTCCCGACGGCGGCCTCGAGCTGATCGACGACCAGTACACCGTCCCCAACGGGCTCTGCCTGTCACCCGACGAGCGGACGCTGTACGTCAACGACTCGATCCAGGCGGTGATCCGCGCCTACGAGCTGGCGCCCGACGGCAGCTCGGCCGGCGGCCAGGTCTCGCGCGGCCGGGTCGTCGCGGAGGGCATCCGCAACGAGGATCTCTACGACGGCTGCCCGGACGGGCTCAAGTGCGACGTGCACGGCAACCTCTACTGCTCGGGCCCGGGTGGCGTCTGGGTGTTCTCGCCCGCCGGCGAGCGGCTCGGCGTGATCGCCGCCCCGGAGTTCATCACGAACTTCAACTGGGGCGGCCCCGACCACACCGAGCTGTTCCTCTGCGGCTTCCAGACCCTCTACCGCCTGCAGACGAACGTGCGCGGCAGCGGGATCCCCGGAACGCGCTGAGGCGCCGCCCGGCGCCGGCGCGGCCGCTGCTGCGTCAGCGCATCAGGGCTGCGAGCTTCGCCACACCCTCGTGGATCTCGTCCACCGAGACGAAGCTGAAGGCGAGCCGCGCCGCGTTCTGGCCGCCGCCACCGGACACGAAGAAGTCGGTGCCCTTGATGAACGTGACGCCGGCGGCCTCGGCCCTCGGCAGCAGCTCGTCGCAGTCGACGCCCGCGGGGAAGTCGAGCCACAGGAAGTAGCCGCCCTCGGGATGGCTCCAGACGGCGCCCGACCCGCCAAGCTCCTTCTCCAGCGCCTCAAGCATGGCGTCGCGGCGCGCGCCCAGCAGCCCGGTCACGCGCTTGAGGTTCGGCTCGAAGCGGCCACGGTTGACGAACTCGAAGACGGTCGCCTGCGAGAGCATCACCGGGGAGATGTAGTTGGAGACTGCAATCGCCTCGACCGACTTGCCGACGGCCTCCGGGAAGATGAA
>CANFDS010000063.1 GCA_947445525.1 Actinomycetota bacterium
GGATGCGGTACGAGTGCTTGCGCGCGCGCTCCTCGATGCGGTCGAGCAGCTTCTGCAGGCCGCGGCCCGTCTTCGACGAGATGGCGACGACCGGGGGCCGCTGGCGCAGCCTGACCGTGATCTCGGGGCGGATCGTCTCCATCTCGATATCGGTGACGTCCCACTTGGAGAGGACGACGAGGGTCGAGCACTGGGCCTTGCGCGCCTCGTCGGCGACGGAGAGGTCTTGCTCGACCATGCCCTCGGAGGCGTCGATCAGGACGAGCGCCACGTCGGCGCGCGAGGCGGCGTCGAGGGCGCGCAGCTCGGAGTAGTAGTCGACGCCCTGCCGCTGGTGGCGCTTGCGACGCAGGCCGGCCGTGTCGACGAGGATGAACGTCGTGTCACCGCGCGTCATGACGGTGTCGATGGCGTCGCGCGTGGTGCCGGGGATCTCGGAGACGAGCACGCGCTCGGAGCCGACGAGCGCGTTGAGCAGGCTCGACTTGCCGACGTTCGGCCGGCCCAGGATCGCGACGCGGAT
Organism: Actinomycetota bacterium; assembly: GCA_947445525.1. Lineage (GTDB taxonomy): Bacteria > Actinomycetota > Thermoleophilia > Gaiellales > Gaiellaceae > CANFDS01. The sequence goes on from CANFDS010000063.1 coordinate 524, forward strand.
CGCCTCGCTGCCGACCTCCAGGCCGGCGTTGCCCGGCAGCTGCTCGACGACCAGGTCGAGCAGGTCGCCGGTGCCGTTGCCGTGCAGCGCCGACAGCGGGAACGGGTCGCCCAGCCCGAGCCGGTGGAACTCGAGCGCGAGGATGTCCTTCTTCGGGTCGTCGATCTTGTTCGCGATCAGGATCACCGGCGTCTTGGCAGCACGGATGATCGCGGCCAGCTCCTCGTCGCCGGGCGTGATGCCGTGACGCGCGTCGACGACGAAGAGGACGAGGTCGGCCTGGTCGATCGCGGTGCGCGCCTGGACGGCGATGCCCTTGACCAGGGGGTCGGCGCTGGCGATGTCGACGCCGCCCGTGTCGATCAGCCGGAAGCGGTGCCCCGACCACTCGCAGATCAGCTCCTTGCGGTCGCGCGTGACGCCGGGCATGTCATGGACGACCGCGGCCCGCGACTGCGTGAGGCGGTTGATCAGCGTCGACTTGCCCACGTTGGGGAAGCCGACGATGGCGACGGTGCCGAGCAGAGGCTCGAGCGGCTCGACGGGCTCGCCGTCGCCGTCGGCGTCGTCGGTGACACGGTTGTCGCGGTTTGCTCTCATGAGGGCCTTCCCGGCACGACCGCTGATCTCGGGCGCCCGTCTGCATGGACGGTGGCGAGCCACTCCCAGAGCCGCAGCAGCTCGGCCCGGATCGCCTCGGAGGCTTCACGATAGCCCTTCCCGTTGCGGGGGAGATCGTCGAAGCGCAAGGCGGGGCCCCACGCGACCGAGACGGGAGCGAAGTTGCCGGGCTTCCAGGTGTGCGTGCCGAAGATCGCCCCGGGGACCACCGGCATGCCCTCCTGCAGCGCGGCCATCGCCGCGCCGGGCTGCACGGGGCCGGGCACGCCGCTGCGCTGGCGGGTGCCCTCGGCGAAGATGCCCAGCAGGTGGCCGTCGCGCACGACCTTGCGCATGTAGCGGACGGCGTCGCGGTCGGTCTCGCCGCGGCGGACGGCGAACGTGCCGAACGCGCGGATCAGCGAGCCGAGGCCCGGAACGCGGTGCGCCTCGACCTTCGCCATGTAGTGGATCGAGCGCGGGCAGGCGACGCCGAAGGCCGCCGGGTCGAGCCAGTGAAAGTGGTTGAGCGCGAGCACCGCGCCGCCGGTCGCAGGCACGTTCTCCTTGCCGTACACCTTCAGGCGCGCGCTGGTGAGCACCGCCGGCGAGATCGTGCAGCGGCCCAGCACCCAGACGGCGTCGACGGCAGTCACGCCGCCCGCTCCCGCAGCAGCGACTCGATGCGGTCGATGACCTCGTCGATCGAGAGGCCGGTGGTGTCGAGCCGCACGGCGTCGCTGGCCGGCTGCATGCGCTCGGCGTCGCCCGCGTCGCGGGCCAGCAGCTCGGCGGCGCTCGCATCGGGGCGCTGGGCCAGCCGGCGGCGGACGCGTTCGTCGGGGTCGGCGACGAGGTACACCTTCAGCTCGGCCTGCGGCGCGACGACGGTGCCGATGTCCCGGCCCTCCATCACGCAGTCGACGACGAGCGACAGCTCGCGCTGGCGGGCGCGCATGACCTCGCGCACCGGCGGGTGCGCCGAGACGGCCGAGACCACGCGGTCGACCTCGGGCGTGCGGATCGCCGCCGTGACGTCGCTGCCCGCGATCGCGACGGTGCCGCCGAGGCCGAGCTCGACCTGGTGCGCGCGGGCGAGGGCGCCCAGCGCCGCGGCGTCGCCGGGGGCCACGCCGCGGTCGAGAGCCAGCCAGGCAAGCGCCCGGTACATCGCGCCCGTGTCGAGATAGCGGTAGCCGAGCCGGTCGGCGAGGGCGCGGGCCACCGTCGACTTGCCTGCGCCGGCCGGCCCGTCGATCGCGACGATCATCGTGCCGCCACCGAGTCGAGCAGGTCGAAGAACGCGGGAAAGCTGACCGCGACGGCCTCGGCGTCGTCGATGCGCACGCCCTCCTTCGAGATGAGCCCCGCGATCGCGCCCAGCATGGCGATCCGATGGTCACCGGCGGAGCGAACGACCCCGCCGCGCAGACGGGCCGGGACGCCGTGGACGCGGAAGCCGTCCGGCAGCTCCGTGATGCGGACGCCGAGCGCGCGCAGCGCCTGCACGACGGTGTCGATGCGGTCGGTCTCCTTGGCGCGCAGCTCGTCGGCGCCGGTGACGATGCTGACGCCGTGCGCACAGGCGGCGGCGACCGCGAACATCGGCAGCTCGTCCACCAGCAGGGGCACCTCGGCGGCCTCGATCTGCGTGGCGACGAGGTCGGACGAGAGGATCTCGATGTCGGCGACCGGCTCCCCGCCGACGACGCACCGGTTGTAGAGCGAGATGCGGGCGCCCATGCGCTCCAGCACGTGCAGGAAGCCGATGCGGGTGGGGTTGACGTCGACGCCGTGCAGCCGGAGCTCGGAGCCCGGAACCAGCGCGGCGGCCAGCAGGAACGGCGCTGCCGACGAGAAGTCGCCGGGGACGTCGATCGAGAACGGCTCGAGCCGCTCGGGCGGCCACACGCTGATCGCGTTGCCGACGCGTGTCACGCGCACGCCGGCGGCCTTCAGCATCCGCTCGGTGTGGTCGCGGGTCGCCTGCGGCTCGACGACGACCGTCGGGCCCTCGGCGGCGAAGAGGCCGGCCAGCAGCACGGCCGACTTGACCTGGGCGCTCGCGACCGGCAGCTCGTAGCGGATCGGACGGAGCGGCCCGCCGACGATCGTGATCGGCGCGTGGCCGCCGACCGTCTCGATGCTGGCGCCCATCTCGCGCAGCGGCCGCGCGATGCGCTCCTGCGGTCGACCCGACAGTGACGCGTCGCCGATCAGCTCGAAGCGCCCCTCCTGCCCGACGAGGATGCCGGAGATCAGCCGCATCAGCGTGCCCGCGTTGCCGCAGTCGACCGGGCCGGCCGGCGGCGTGAGGCCGCGTAGCCCGACGCCGGTGACGCGGATGACGTCCTCATCGGGGTCAAGCTCGACGCCGGCGCCGAGCGCCCGCACGGCGGCGGCGGTCGACATCGTGTCGGCCGAGCGGCCGAGGCCGCGGATCTCGGAGACGCCGTCGGCGAGCGCGCCCAGCAGCAGCGCCCGGTGCGAGATCGACTTGTCGCCGGGGACGCGGAGGTCGCCGCGCAACGAGATCGCAGGCTCGATCGTCCTCATCGCTCGTCCAGCACCGGTGAGATGACGGCGTCGTAGCCCTGCCGCGCGATGATCGCTGCGGCGCGCTGCGCCTCGAGCTCACCGGCGACGATCATCTCCAGCTCGCCGCCGCGCTCCGGGGAGTGGTGGTGCATCTCGAAGTCCTCGATGTTGATCCTCTCGGCGCCGAGCGCCTGGGTGATCGCCGCGAACACGCCGGGGCGGTCGGGGATGTGGACGGACACCCGCTGCAGCGCGCCCGGGTCGGCGAACGCCTGGGCCAGCAGGCGGCGCCGGTTGGTCGACGCCTCACCGATCCAGGCGGCGAGGAAGTCGGCATCGCCCGCGCTGAGGGCGGCCTCGAGCTGCTCGACGAGGCGGCGGTGCTCGCTCAGCGTCTCCAGGACGGCGGCGCGGTTCTGCAGGAAGATCTCGGTCCAGAGGCGCGGGTTGGAGCCTGCGACCCGGGTCATGTCGCGCAGCGAACCGCCGGCAGCCGCGAGCGGCTCGTGCCCCTCGATCCGCGTCGCGCCGGCCTGGTTGACGAGCAGGTTTGCGAGCGCGTGCGGCAGGTGGCTGGTGAGCGCGACGAGCCGGTCGTGCGAGGCCGGGTCGACGGCGACGGGGAGCGCGCCGAGGTCGCCGACGAAGCCGTGCACGAGGCGGTAGCGCTCCGGCGCCGTCTGCGCAGTCGGCGTCAGGAACCAGGTGGCGCCCTCGAACAGCTCGGCCTTGGCGTGCTCGGGGCCGCGGGCCTCGCCGCCCGCCATCGGGTGGCCACCGATGAAGCGCGCCGAGCCGGCGGCGGCAGCGCACACCGCGGTCTTGGTCGAGCCGACGTCGGTGACGGTCGTCTCCTCGCCGGTCGCGGCAAGCGCCGCCTCGACCTGGGCGGCGAGCTGTGCGACCGGGGCCGCGACGAGGACGAGATCGGCCCCGGCGAGCGCGGCGGCGAGCGTCGGCGTGGCGACGTCGACGGCTCCACGGCGGGCTGCGCCGGCGGCGGCCTCGCCGTCGGGATCCCAGCCGGTGACCCACTTGACGCCTGCCCGTTTGGCGGCGAGCCCGACCGAGGCGCCGATCAACCCGGTGCCCACGATTGCCAGTCGGCGGACGGGCATCAGGCGGTGCGGCTCGGGACGGCGTCGCGCTGCCGCATCGTCTCGGCCACGCGGAAGGCGAGGTCGAGCGACTGGCGCGCGTTGAGGCGCGGATCGCAGAGCGTCTCGTAGCGATGGTTGAGTTGCTCCTCGAAGACGGTGGCGGAGCCGCCGAGGCACTCGGTCACGTCCTCGCCGGTGAACTCGAGGTGGACACCGCCCGGCCACGCGCCCTCGCCCCAGCAGGCCTCGAAGAAGCCGTCGAGCTCGGCCATGATCGCGTCGAAGTGGCGGGTCTTGATGCCGCTCGCGGTCTTGAAGATGTTGGCGTGCATCGGGTCGCAGATCCAGACGACCGAGTGCTCGGCCTCGGCGACGGCGCGCAGCAGCGGCGGCAGCAGGTCGCGGATGCGGTCGGCGCCCATGCGCGTGATGAAGGTGAGCCGCCCGGGAATGCGGTCGGGGTTGAGCCGGTCGGCCAGCGCGATCGCCTCGGCCGCCGTCGTGGTCGGCCCCAGCTTGACGCCGATCGGGTTATGCACGTGCGCGAAGTAGTCGACGTGGGCGGCGTCCGGCTGCCGCGTGCGCTCGCCGATCCACAGCATGTGCGCCGAGCAGTCGTACCAGTCGCCCGTCGTCGAGTCGCGGCGGGTGAGCGCCTCCTCGTAGTCGAGCAGCAGCCCCTCGTGGCTCGTCCAGACGTCCACCTCGTGCAGCGAGCGCTCGGAGCCGAGGTCGATGCCGCAGGCCGCCATGAAGCGCAGCGCCCGCCCGATCTCCGACGCGAACTCCTCGTAGCGCTGGCCCTCGGGCGACGACGCGACGAAGTCCTTGTTCCACGTGTGCACCTGCGTGAGGTCGGCGAAGCCGCCCTTGGTGAAGGCACGCAGCAGGTTGAGCGTCGCGGCCGACTGGTGGTAGCCGGCGACCATCCGCTCCGGGTCGGGCGTGCGGGCCGCGACCGTCGCCTCGTCGCCGTTGATGACGTGACCGAAGAACGACGACAGCTCGACGCCGCCGACCGTCTCGGTGGGGGCCGAGCGCGGCTTCGCGAACTGGCCGGCGATGCGCCCGACCTTCACCACGGGCAGCGTCGCGCCGTAGGTGAGCACGGCTGCCATCTGCAGCAGGATCTTCAGCTTCTCGCGGATCGTGATCGCCGAGAAGTCGTTGAACGACTCGGCGCAGTCGCCCGCCTGGAGCAGAAAGGCACGACCGGCGGCAACCTCGGCGAGCGCGCTGCGCAGCTTGCGCGCCTCCCCGGCGAACACGAGCGGCGGCATCAGACGGATGCGCTCGACCGCGGCCGCGGCGACCGCGGGGTCGGGCCACGCGGGCTGGTGGTGGGCCGTTTGCGAGCGCCACGAAGAGGGCGTCCAGGTTGGTTCCGTCACGGACATTGCCTTTCATTGTAGTGACGGCGCGACCACGGCTATCCTGGGCCCTCCATGCGCATCCTCTCCGGGATCCAGCCGACGGGCGACAAGCACCTCGGCAACTACAGCGGCGGCTTCCGCCAGTACGCCGCCACGCAGGAGCGCGGCGAGGCCTTCTTCTGCATCGTCGACCTGCACTCGATCACGGTGGCGTACGAGCCGGAGACGCTGCGCCGCTCGACTCTCGACCTGGCCGCCATGCTGTTCGCGACCGGCCTCGACCCGGCGCGCTCGACCGTGTTCGTGCAGAGCCACGTCAAGGCGCACGCCGAGGCCGCCTGGCTGCTGTCGGCGGTGGCGAGCTACGGGCAGCTCGGCCGCATGACCCAGTTCAAGGACAAGGGCGAGGGCAAGGAGTTCATCGCCGCCGGGCTCTTCACCTACCCGGTGCTGATGGCCGGCGACATCCTCCTCTACCAGGCCGACATCGTCCCGATCGGCGACGACCAGCGCCAGCATCTGGAGCTCGCGCGCGACATCGCGCAGAGCTTCAACTCCCGCTTCGGCGAGACGTTCAAGGTGCCGGAGGGCGTGTACCCGACGGTCGGCGCGCGGATCATGGACCTGCAGGAGCCGACGCGGAAGATGTCGACGACGAGCGGCACCCCGCAGGGCACGGTGCGCCTGATCGACGAGCCCGACGCAATCCGCAAGAAGTTCAAGACGGCCGTCACCGACAGCGGCCGCGAGATCCACCGCGGCGACGACAAGCCCGGGATCACGAACCTGATCGACATCCTCTCGGTGGCGACCGGCGAGACGCAGGAGCAGATCGAGGCGCGCTACGCCGACGGCGCCGGCTACGGCCCGTTCAAGGCCGACGTCGGCGAGGCGGTCGTCGCGCTGCTGACGCCGATCCGCGAGCGCTTCCTCGAGCTGCGTGCCGACGAGGGCGAGCTGAAGCGCCTGCTGCGCGCGGGCGCCGAGCAGGCGACCGCCACCGTCGAGCCGACGATCCGCGCGATCTACGACCGGATGGGGTTCGTCGCTCGGTGAGGGTGCGGACTGCGGCGGCCGCGGCTCTCGCGGTCGTGGCGACGGCTCTCTCGCTCGCACCCGCTGTGCCCGCCGCACCGCTGGCCGCCGCCGCACCGCTGGCCGCCGCCGCGCCGCTGGCCGCCGCCGCGCAGGCGCACGGCGACGCCGAGCCTCTGGTCTTCGTGCAGGGCGGGACGGTGCGCAGACTCGACCTCGACGACCGGCACGTCGCGACGCTCGCCAGGAACGCAGGCGGCGACGTCGCCCTCGCGCCCAGCGGCGAGCGGGTCGCGTACGTGGCGAAGGACGGCTCGCTGCATGTCGTCGGGATCGACGGCAAGAGCGACCGCCGGGTTGCGAAGGGGCCGCTCGGCTCGCCGCTGTGGCGCTCCGCCACCGAGATCGGCGTGATCCGACCGGCCGACGGCAACCTCTTCGACGCGGTCGCCGTGACCATCGCCTCGGGCAAGGAGCGCACCATCGCGAAGGGCGTCGCGAGCGAGGTCTTCCCGCTCGGCGCCGACCTCGTCGCGAAGCCCGCGCCCGGCTGCGCCACCACCGACCTCTACCTCGGCAAGCAGCAGCTCACCAAGACGCCGCTGCAGTCCGAGCTGCCGCTGGACGCCGACGCCGAACTCGGCATCGTCGCGGTCGTGCGCACGCAGGCGTCGTCGTTCCAGTGCGCGCCGGCGACCGTGCCGGTGCCGACCCAGCTGCGCGCGTTCGACGTGACCGGCCACAGCCGCTCCCTCGTGCAGCTCGGCAAGCTCCCCGCGAACCGGCCGGCCGACGCAGCCTTCCGGCCTGCCGGCACCGACCTCGCCTACATCACCGCGAAGGGCGATCTCGCCGTTCGCTCGTTCCTGACCCAGCGCGATCGGATCGTGGCGCGCGGGCTGGTGACGGCTTTGGACTGGTAGGCGCGAGCCGCGGCGCCGTGGGACGCGTGCCTGCGCCGGTGCGCGGGGCATCCTGCACCTGCTGCCGCTCGGTGGCGTCGCGGAGCCTGTCGACCTCGGCCGCGCTGAGGCGCCGCCACTCGCCCACCGGCAGTCCGGTCAGCTCGAGACCGGCGTAGCGGACGCGGTGGAGCCGGACGACGCGGTGGCCGACCGCCTCGCACATCCGCTTGACCTGGCGGTTGCGGCCCTCGTGGATCGTCAGCTCGATGACCGAGCGGGTGAGCCGCCGCACCCGGGCGGGGGCGGTGAGGCCATCCTCGAGCTGGACGCCCTGCTCGAGCTTGCGCAGCGTCTCGTCGGTGGGGATGCCGCGCAGGAACGCCTCGTAGACCTTGTCCACCTCGAAGCGCGGGTGGGCGAGCTGGTTGGCAAGCTGGCCGTCGTTGGTGAGCAGCAGGACGCCGGTCGTGTCGGCGTCGAGGCGGCCGACCGGGACGACCCGCACGCCGACGTCGCGGACGAGATCGACGACCGTCGGCCGCCCCTGCGGGTCGCGCGCGGTGGTGACGACGCCGGGCGGCTTGTGCAGCAACACATGGACGAGGCGCTCGGGGGCGAGCGGCTTGCCGTCGAGCTCGACCCGGTCGCTCTCGCCGACGACGGTGGCGAGCCCTGCGACCTCGCCGTTGACGCGCACGCGCCCCTTGCCGATCAGCTCGTCGGCGCCGCGGCGGGAGCAGATGCCCGCGCGGGCGAGGTAGGCATTGAGGCGCATCTGCCAACAGTGTTGCTGGTGCGGGGGACTGCGCGCCGCGGGGCCGGTGCGAGCGGCTCCGCGCCGGCGAGCTACGCGCCGCGCGACTGCGAGAGCTGCTCGAGGCGCTCGCGGATCTCGGCCGCGTCGCCGCCGAGGTCGTCGAGGCGCGGCAGGGCGGCGAGGCTCTCGAGACCGAAGACCCGCTCGAACAGCGGCGTGGTGCGGTACTGGACGGCGCCGGCGTCGTCGCTGCGGCCGGCCTCGGCGAGGAGGCCGCGCTCGACGAGGTTGGCGACGACCGAGTCGGCGGCGACCCCGCGCACCCGCGCGATGTCGGGGCGCGAGCACGGGCCGAGGTACGCGACGATCGCGAGCGTCTCGAGCGCCGCCTGCGAGAGGCCGCGCTCGACGGGGCGCTCGAACAGCCGCCCACAGGCCTCGGCAGCCTCGCGTGACGCGCGGAACGCGTACCCGCCCGCCACCTGCTCGAGCACGATGCCGCTCTCGCCCTCGGCGAAGCGGGCGCCCACCACGGCGAGCGCCTCCTCGATGCGGGCCGCATCGTCGGCGGCCGCGGCGGCGAGGTCGTCGACGGACAGCGGCTGCGACGCGACGACGAGCAGCGCCTCGACGGTGCGGGCGAGCTGCGCGACGGGCGGACCGGCCTGGACTAGGCGGAGCGGACGTTCCATGCGGCGGTCTCCTCGACCGCGTCCTCGTCGGCGAGGTCGCAGCGGCTGACCCGGATCGGCGCGAACGGCGCGGACTGCTCCAGCTCGACCTCGCCGGTCTTGCGCAGCTCGAGCAGGGCGAGGAAGGCGACGGCCTGGTCGCTGCGCGGCAGGCCGGCCACCTCGGCGTCGAAGTCGAAGCGGCGGCGGCGCGCGAGCACGCCGCGGAAGCGGTCAAGGAACTGCGCGACGGGCGGGAAGCGCAGCTCCATGTGACGCAGTGAGACGGCGGCGGGCGGGGTCGCCAGCACGCGCAGCGCGGCGCCCAGCAGGTCGGCGCTCTGCGGCGCGAGCCGGCGGTCGGGCCGGGGCGCGAGCGGTGCCGGGCCGAGCCGGAAGTAGCGGTCGCACTCGGCGACGAGGCGGTCGGTGAGCCAGGCGGCGGCGGACTTCATCCGCCGGTACTCGGCGAGCCGGCGGGCCAGCTCCTCGGCGGCCTCCTCGGGCTCGAGCTCGGCCAGCTCCTCGGCCTCGTCGGGGAAGAGGCCGCGCGCCTTCAGCTCGAGCAGCGAGGCGATCAGGACGAGGAACTCGCCGCAGCCCTCGAGGTCGACCTCCTCGCGCTCGGCGAGCCGCTCGATGAAGGCGATGACGACCTCGACCAGCTCGACGTCCGAGAGCGCGATCTCGTCGCGCAGCACGAGCGCGAGCAGGAGGTCGAACGGCCCCTCGAAGGCGTCGAGGTCGAGTGCCAGCTCTTGGACGATCACGCGGGTCAGGCTACCCGCTTCGCCGGATGCCGTCAGGCCCGCGCTGGAGGCGGACGAAGACGGCCGTCGCGGTCGCGAACACGAGGATCGAGACCCACGCGTTGAGCCGCAGTCCGGCGAGGTGATGCGCCGGGTCGATGCGCAGCAGCTCCATGAAGAAGCGCCCGAAGGTGTAGAGCACTACGTACAGGCAGAACAGCGCGGGCGGCCGCACCCGGAAGCGCCGCCCCACCAGCAGCAGCGTCGCGCACACGGCGAGGTTCCAGAGCAGCTCGTAGAGGAAGGTCGGCTGGAAGGTGGCGTAGCCCTCGTAGCCGGCAGGCCGCCGGTCGGGGTCGATCTCGAGGCCCCAGGGCAGCGACGTGGGCCGGCCGAAGAGCTCCTGGTTGAACCAGTTGCCGAGCCGTCCGATCGCCTGCGCCAGCAGCAGCCCGGGCGCGATCGCGTCCATCCCCGCGTAAACGTCGGCGCCCGCCCGCCGCGCGACGACCGCGCCGCCGATGACGCCGCCGGCGATGCCCCCCCAGATGCCCAGCCCGCCCTTCCACACGGCGGCGAAGCCCCACCACGCGTCGGGCACCTCGCTCCAGCTGGTCAGGTCGTGGTAGAGCCGCGCCCCGACGACGCCCCACAGCACGCCCCACACGGTGACGCGGAAGACGAGCTCCCACGACGCGCCGCCCGAGCGCACCCAGCGGCCGCCACCCAGCACGACGGCGGCCGCGATCGCCACCACGAGGATGAGCCCGTAGAGGTGGATGCTCAGCGAGCCGAGGTCGAGCGTCCCGCTCGACGGCGAGGGGAGCGAGCCGATCAGCAGACGCGCCGCCTGCAGGAGGCTTCATGCGAATGAGCCGCGGCCCCGGTTGCCGCCCCTGGCGCGGCGCCATGCCACCGCGTCGTTCCTCGCCCAGGCCCCGGGCCTGACCTGCGGACGCCGTGCCGCCCTGCCTTGGCCAGGAACGACCCCGCGGGGGCGCTCATTCGCATCAAGCCTCTAGAGCAGGATGCGCGCGGCGATGTCGGCCGGGCAGCCGCGCTCGAGGAGCTGGACTGCCTGGTGGAGATCGACGTCGAGCCGCGCGGCGATCTCAACGGCCGACTCGGTGGAGTACCCTGCCCGCTCGAGCTCCGTGCGGCGCCAGCGCTCGATGCGCTCGATCTCGGTCTCGGGTCTGGTGGTCTCGGTGGCAGTCATGTCGCGCTCTCTCTGTGTGGTGCTGTCAACCATCGTCGCACACGGAATGCGAGCCGCGACGGGCCGACCGTCTCTCCTGCCCCCACAGGTTACCCGCACGGAAGGACGATGCCAAGACCGCGCGGCTGACGGGGCTCAGATCAGGATGCGGCAGGCCGTGGCGGGCGGGTAGCCGCGACGGACGAGATCGATGGCGGCATGGAGGTCGATGTCGGGCCGGATGGCCAGCTCGAATGCGTTCCGCCCGGAGAAGCCGGCCCGCTCCAGCTCCGCCTCGCGCCAGGCCAGCACGCGCTCCTCCTCGCCCTCGCGGGAGGCGAGCGGAACCTCGATCACGTCGCTCTCTTCCATGTCCATCGGGAAGTCGGCAGCGCGGGCCGCTAGTTGAGGACTGCAGCCTCTCCGAAGAGCGTCTTCAGCTCGGCGAAGAAGTCGGCGTCGGGGGCGACACGGAAGCCAGGGCCGAGCTCCAGCACCTTCGGGCCGAGCGATGTGTCGAGCGAGAGGATGACGGGCGCCTCGCCGGGGTAGTCGCGCACGAGCCGGCCGAGCTCGGCGACGACGCCGGCGGTGGCGCGGCAGGCGTCGACGCGCAGGCGCACCTCGCGCCGCTCCGGCACCGCCTCGAAACCGGAGATTTCCAGGGCAATCAGCTTCGTCTCGCCCTCCTGCTTGTGGTCGACGCGCGCCTTCACGACGAGGATCCGGTCGACCTGGCAGAGGTCGCGGGCGGCAGCGTAGACGGTCGAGAAGACGACGACCTCCATGCCGCCGGTGAAGTCGTCGAGCCGCAGGAACACCATCAGCTCGCCCTTCTTGGTGGTGAGCTGCTTGGTGGTCGAGACGATGCCGGCGACGGTCAGCACCTCGCCGTCGCGGCGGCGCTCGCAGTCGGCGAGGGCGCAGTCGGTCTTGCGGCGGAGCTGCTTGCGGATCGCGTGCAGCGGGTGCTCGGAGACGTAGAGGCCGAGGGTCTCCTTCTCCAGGCGCAGCAGCTCCTGCTTCTCGTACTCGACGGTGGGGATGACCGGCGTATGGCGCGGCCGCGACTCCTGGCCGCCGTCGCCGGGGAGGTCGAAGATCGAGGCCTGGCCGGCGAGCTGGTCGGCCTGCTGCTTCTGCCCCCACGCCGAGGCCGCTTCGAGCGTCTCGACGAGGCCACGCCGCGTCGCGCCCGTCGAGTCGAAGGCGCCGCACTTGACGAGCGCCTCGAGCATGCGCTTGTTCGACGCCTGCTGGTCGACCCGCTCGGTGAAGTCGAAGATCGAGCTGAACGGGCCGCCCTCGCTGCGGGCCCTGATGATCGCGGCGGACGCGGTCTCGCCGACACCCTTGACGGCGTTGAGACCGAAGCGGATCTGCCCCTCGACGACGGCGAAGTCGATCTGCGAGCTGTTGACGTCGGGCGGCAGCACCTTGATGCCCAGCTCGTCGCAGGCGTTGACGTAGTACGGCACCTTGTCCTTGGTGTTCATCACCGACGAGATCAGCGCGGCCATGTACTCGCAC
>CANFDS010000064.1 GCA_947445525.1 Actinomycetota bacterium
AGTCGCGCTCGACCGAGTACCAGCACCTGCGCCAGGCCGCCGTGCCCGTGCCCGGCGCCGAACTGCTCGAACACGACGACAGAGCGGCCGGCACCGCCACCGTCGTCGCGGCATTCCTCGATGCTGCCGGCGAGGAGAGACGGGTATGAGAGCTGCAGTGCTGTATCGACCACAGGAGGTCGTGGTCGAGGACATTCCCGACCCCGTGTGCGGTGCCGGCGACATCGTCATCCGCGTCGAAGCCGCCGGCATCTGCGAGAGCGACCTCCATGCCTACGCCGGCGTGTTCTCCTCGGCGGGTCAGGTGCTCGGACACGAGTTCGCCGGCCCCGTCGTCGAGGTGGGCACAGCCGTCGAGGGGATCGCCGTGGGCGACCGCGTCACCGGCTCTCCGGCCGTTGACTGCGAGCGTTGCCCGCGCTGCCGCGAAGGCAATCCGCTGCTGTGCCAGAACCAGGCCGGCAATGTCATCGGCAATGGGCTACCCGGCTCGTTCGCCGAGTACCTGCGCATCCCCAGCGCCCGTCTCGGCCGCAGCGTCTTCATGCTGCCGGAGGGCATCGGCTGGGAGGCCGGCGCGACCGCTGAGCCGCTCGGCGTCGGCTTGCGGGTGGCGCACCACGCACGCGTACGCCCGACCGAGACGGTCGTCGTGCTCGGGCTCGGCCCGATCGGGCTGTGCGCGGTTCAGGGCCTTGTCGCGAGCGGCGCCGGACGGGTGATCGGCGTCGATACGCAGCGTGCCCGGCTCGAGCTGGGCGAGCAGTACGGCGCAACGGTGTTCGACGCGTCGCGGGGAGGCACCGTGGAGCGCATGGAGGAGCTGACCGGGCCGGGCGCGATGTCGTACGGCGGCGGCGCAGTGGGGGCGAACGCCGATGTCGTGTGCGAGTGCACCGGCATCCCGGAGGTGCTGGGCGAAGCGCTCACGATCGTGCGCCGCGGCGGCCGCCTGGTGATCGTCGCCCTCTACGAGCGCCGCGCCGAGATCGACGTCAACCAGATCGTCATCAAGGAGCTCGAGGTGCACGGCTCGTTCGGCTATGGCGGGGGCGCCTGGACGGGCTTCACCGAGGCGCTCGACCTGCTGGCGGCAGGCAAGGTGGACACCCACAGCCTGATCAGCCACCGCTTCGCGCTGGAGGACGCGGCCGAGGCGTTCCGCGTCCAGGCCGCGCGCGGGCAGGCTGTCAAGGTGATGTTCACAAGGGAGGGGTAGGGCACGGTCGAGGACCGAGCTGCCGTGCACGCCGTGGCGAAGGCGAGCGGGGCCGCGTGGCGGGAGCGCAGCCGGCCTTGACCCCGCGCGGCAGACCTCAGTAGGGTCGGTCGGCAGTCCTGACCCATGCCCCCGCCCGGTCTGCGACGAAGCTTCGCCGGCGCAGGTGTCGGCAAAGAGCACCGAGTACACGATCGATACCACATGCCCGTAGCCGCAGACCCATCCAGTCAGCCACCCGGCGGGCCGCTGCCGGCGCGCGCGAGCGCCGCCTGACGTGGCCCGCTTCCCCGTAGCCCGCGTCGACGAGCTGCTGCCCGGGTCGCGGCGCATCGTGACGCTCGCCGGCCGCTCGATCGGCGTCTTCAACGTCGACGGGAGCTTCTTTGCGCTGCGCAACCGCTGCCCCCACCAGGGCGCGTCGCTGTGCGAGGGCCCGGTGCTGGGCTTCCTCGAGTCGGACGGCCCGGGCTCCATCGTCCATCACGACGAGCACAAGCTGCTGCAGTGCCCGTGGCACGGCTGGGAGTTCGACCTGGCGACCGGCCAGTCGTACTTCGACCCGCTGCGCACACGGGTTCGTCCGTACCTGGTGACGGTCGAGCCGGGCAGCGAGGTCGCCGCCTGGACGCGCGAGCACGGCCTCGAGCCGGGCCCGTACGTGGCCGAGGTCTTCTCGGTCTCGGTCGAGCACGACTACGTCGTCGTGGAGGTGCCCGGCAGTGCAGCCTGACGGTTCGGCCCAGGCCGCAGACGCTGCGACCGCAGCCGGCGGGCGCACCCGTACCGCGGTGATCGACTGCGACGTCCACAGCAAGATCCCCAACGACGTCCTGCTGCGCTACCTGCCCGCGCGCTGGAGCGACTACTTCCGCGACTACGGCTACCGCTGGCCCAACGAGATCGCCTACTTCTCGACCCGCCCGCGTGGCGGCGGCGCCGCCCGCACCGACGCGTTCCCGCCGTCCGGCGCTCCCCCCGGCGGCGACCCGGAGTTCACGCGGCTGCAGCTGCTGGACGAGTGGGACCTGGAACTGGCAGTCGTCAACCCGATCGACCAGCTCATCCTCAGCAACGTTCCCGGCGAGCTCGCGGCCCGCATCTGCAGCGCCGTGAACGACTGGACGCTCGATGCGTTCATCCGCTTCGACCCGCGCTTCGTCGGCTCGCTCCTCGTCCCCTACGACGACGCAGCGCTCTCGCTGGTCGAGCTGGAGCGGTTGGCCGGCACGCCTGGCTTCGTGCAGGTGCTGGTCAACTCGCGTACCCGCGATCCGCTGGGCAATCGCCGCTACTGGCCGATCTACGAGGCGGCGGAGGCTCTGGGGCTGCCCGTGGCGTCGCACGTCGGTGGCACCGGCGGCCACACGATGACCGGGGCGGGCTGGCCGTCGTACTACTTCGAGGATCACGTGGGGTTCTCGCAGGCGCACCAGGCCCAGGTCATCAGCCTCGTCTGCGAGGGCGTGTTCGAGCGCTTTCCCGGGCTGCGCTTCGTAGTCCAGGAGAGCGGCCTGGCCTGGCTGGCGCCGCTGATGTGGAGACTCGACCGCAGCTGGAAGCAGCTGCGCAGCGAGGTGCCGCACCTCGACCGCCTCCCTTCCGAGGTCATCCGCGAGCACATCTGGTTCACCACGCAGCCGATCGAGGAGCCGGAGCGGCCCGAGCAGTTCGGCCAGTTCCTCGAGCAGCTCGACATGAACGACCACCTGCTGTTCTCGAGCGACTATCCGCACTGGGACTTCGACGCGCCGGACTCGGCGATCCCGCACTCGGTGCCGAAGCCCGTGCGCGACGCGATCATGGCCGGCAACGCGCGGGCGCTGTACGGCCTGCCCGAGCCTGGAGCGAAGGCATGAGCGCCGGGGGCGACGGCAGGGCTGCCGCGAGCGGCGGCCTCGTCGACTGCGACGTCCACGTCGCGCCGCCGACGATCGACCGGCTGCTGCCGTACCTCGACGGCTACTGGCGCGAGTTCCTCGACGCGGCCGGCTTCGTGATCCCCGACGGGCCCGCGTTCACGTATCCGCCCGGAGCGCCGACGAGCCGCCGCCCCGGCCTGGACGCCTCTGCCGGCGCGACCCTCGAGAGTGTGCGCGCCGATGTCCTCGCCCGCGACGGCGTCGACCTGGCGATCCTCACCTGCTACTACGGCATCGAGACGCCCCGCAACCCCGGCTTCACCGCGGCGCTGGCGCGGGCGGTCAACGACTGGCTCGTCGCGGAGTTCCTCGACCTCGAGCCGCGGCTGCGCGCCTCGCTGGTCGTGCCCGTCCAGCACCCCGAGGTGGCCGCCGCCGAGATCGACCGCATCGGCGGGCACCCCGGTTTCGTGCAGGTGCTGTTTCCGGCTCGCGGCGAGCGGCCGTACGGGCACCAGTGCCATGCGCCGATCTACGAGGCGGCGCTGCGGCAGGGCCTGGCGATCGGCCTGCACTACGGCGGCCTGTCGATCAACCCGACGTCGCCTACCGGCTGGCACACCTACCACCTCGAGGACTACGTGGGCTGCACGCACGTGTTCCAGTCCCAGCTCACCAGCATCATCGTCGAGGGTGTCTTCAACCGCTTCCCCGACCTGCGCTTCGTGCTGCTCGAGAGCGGCGTGTCGTGGCTGCCGTCGCTGTTCTGGCGGCTCGACAAGGAGTGGCGCGGAATCCGCCGTGAAGCACCGTGGATCAACCAGGCGCCGTCGATCACCATCCGCGAGCGCATGCGTGCGACGATCGCGCCGTTCGACGCGCCGACCACGCGCGAGCACCTGCTGCAGATCGTCGATCAGATCGGCAGCGACGACTTCCTGCTGTACGCCTCCGACTACCCCCACAACCACGACGACGGCTCGGGGCCGCAGCTGCTCGACTGCCTGCCGGCCGACCTTGCCGGCCGGATCCGCTCGGCGAACGCGCGGGCGTTCTACCGGCTGTGAGCGTGTGGCCGTGAACCCGTTGCGCGCGATCTTCGCCGCGTCCCGGCCTGCCCTCGGCACGTGGGTGAACGTTCCCAGCCCTGTCGTCATCGAGGCGCTCGCCGCCGCCGTGCCGGCCGGGCTCGACTTCGTGCTCGTCGACGCGCAGCACGCGGCGTTCGGGCCCGAGCGGCTCGAGGAGCTGATCCGCTCGGCGGACGGCGCCGGGCTCGCGTGCGTGGTGCGCGTTGGTGTCGGCGACCACGTGCGGGCCGAGCTGCTGCTCGACCTCGGTGCTGCCGGAATCGTCTTTCCCTGCGTCAACAGTGCTGCCGAGGCGCGCGCCGCTGCCGGGGTCTGCCGCTATCCGCCGGCCGGGACGCGCAGCTTCGGCGGGCTGCGGGCGCTCTCCGGCCGCGGCGGCTCCGGCGACGAGCGCGACGCGCCGGTGTGCGTCGTGCAGATCGAGACGGGCGCCGCGGCCGAGGCGGCGGCCGAGATCCTCTGCGTTCCGGGCGTGGACGTCGTCTTCCCGGGGCCGGTCGACCTCGCCTGGTCGCTGGGTTTGCGCGGCAGCTACGCCACCTTCCAGGAGATCTCGCTGGCGTTGGCGCCCGTGCTGGCGGGCCTCGAGGAGACGGCGCGCGGGGCGGGCGTCGGGCTGATGCGCCACGCCGAGACCCCCGAGGCCGCGCAGGCGGCGGCAGCGGCCGGCTGCAGCATGATCACGTTCACGAGCGACGCGGGACTGCTCGGCCGCTGGGCGAGCCCGCTACGCGCGCCAGGCCGCGGTGCCGCGTGAGGCGGCGCTCCCCATGACCACCCTCGACAGCCTCATCACGGTGCACGACTTCGAGCGCCGCGCCCGGGAGCTGCTGCCGGTGGGAGTGCACGACTTCTTCGCCGGCGGCGCCGGCGACGAGATCACGCTGGCCGAGAGCCGCGCCGCATTCGGCCGCTGGCACTTCCGCCCTCGCATCCTCGTCGATGTCAGCGGCACGACGACGCGCACGACGGTGCTCGGCCACGAGGTGGCGCTGCCGGTGCTGATCGCGCCGTTCTCGGTGCCGCACCTCGCCCACCCCGACGGGGTGCGCGCGATCGCCCGCGCCGCCGCCGCGGTGGGCACGACCGCGTGCCTGTCGACGCTCTCCGACGCCTCGCCGCGCCAGGTCGCCGCGGCGGTCCCGGACGGCAGCCACTGGTACCAGGCGTACTGGTTCGGCCGGGACACGGGCCTGACGCGGGCGCTGTTCGAGCTCGCTGCGGAGGCCGGCTTCAAGGCGATCGCGCTCACCGTCGACACGCCGCGGCTCTCGCGGCGCGAGCGCGACCTGCGCAACCGCTGGGCGCCGCCGGCCGACATGGTCGTACCGAGCCTGCTGGAGGCGAGCGGCGGCCGCTTCGGCAACCCCGCCGAGATGGTCGCACGGCTAACCGACACGATGACCTGGCAGGACCTCGACGACATCGTCTCGTGGTCGCCCTTGCCGGTCGTCGCCAAGGGCATCCTCACCGCCGAGGACGCCCGTCTGGCAGTCGAGCACGGGGTGGCCGCCGTCGTCGTCTCGAACCACGGTGGCCGCCAGCTGGACGAGGTGCCCGCGAGCATCGACGCGCTGCCCGAGGTGGTTGAGGCGGTGGCCGGCCGGGTCGAGGTGCTGCTGGACAGCGGTGTGCGGCGCGGCTCCGACGTGGTGAAGGCGCTCGCGCTCGGCGCCCGCGCGGTGCTCATCGGCAGGCCCACGCTGTGGGGCCTCGCCTGCGGTGGCCAGGCCGGCGTGGAGCGGGTGCTCGAGCTGCTGCAGATCGAGGTCGAGCTGTGCCTGGCGCTGCTCGGTGTCACGTCACCGGCCGAGGTCACGCGGGCGCACGTGCAGCCGGCACGCCGCTGATCGTCACGCGGGGGTGGCTCGTCAGCTCCCGAGCAGCTGCGCCGCCCGCTCGCCGATCATGAAACAGGTGTGGTTCGGGTTGTTCGAGACGTGAGCAGGGAAGATGCTCGCGTCGGCGACCGCCAGGCCCTCGAGCCCGAGCACCCGCAGGTCGGGCGCGACGACACGGCCGATGCCGCAGGTGCCGGCGGCGTGGTGCCCGGTGGTGATGCCGTCGCGCAGCACGTCGGGCAGCGAGCCGGCCGCCGGACGCGCGCCGGCGAAGCGCCGGTCGCCGAGCAGCTCCAGCGCGAGCTCCCAGCAGGGCGTGTAGCCGTCGAGCTCGTAGTGCAGGCGGATGCGCGGCGCCGCCGTCGGGTCGGCGCTGGCCAGCGTCACCTCGCCGAGGCCGGGGTCGTCGGTCATCACGAAGGTGAAGCAGCACTCCCGGCCCTCGGCGCTGGCGTACGCGACGGCGAGCCAGCTGTCGTCGGGGTCGCGGGCGATCACCGACGAGTTGGGCGAGCAGACGTCGGCGAGGTGCGGCGCCTCGAAGCGGAAGGCGCAGGTCGAGTGGTCGTGCAGGCGCTTGCCCACCGGCAGGTCGTGCACCGGCTCGATGCCGAGCGCGCGCAGCTCGGCCGGTGGCCCGATGCCCGATCGCAGCAGGATGGCCGGCGTGCCGATCGCGCCGGCGGCGAGGACGACGAGGCCGGCAGCGAGCTCGTACGGCTTCCCGTCACGGCCGATCGCGCGCACGCCCTGCGCCCGCCCGTCGCGCAGCAGCACGCGATCGACCAGGGTGTCCGGCCGCAGCACCAGATTGGCGCGGCCGCGGGCGCGTCGCAGGTACGTGGGCAGCGTGCCCTGGCGCTGCTCGTCGAGCCGGTTGAACGGGCCCGGGCCGAGGGTGCCGTGCCAGGCGTCGGGGCCGTTCATCTCGTCATGCCAGCGGAAGCCGCGCTCCTCGAGGGCGGCGGCGAAGGCCTCCTGCGCAGGTTGCCAGCCGCGCCGCGGGTACGTCTTCAGCGGGATCTCGCGCTCGACCGCCTCGTAGCAGGGGCGGACGGCGTCCCAGCCCCAGCCGGTCGCGCCGAGCGTCTCCCAGCGGGCAAAGTCGAACGGCGCCCCGCGTACGCACAGCGTCCCGTTCGTCATCGACGAGCCACCCATCAGCCGGCCGCGCGGGATCGGAATGACACGCCCCCACGGCAGCGGCTCGGAGGCGTAGCCCCAGTCGTGCTCCCACACGGGCGAGAAGCCGAAGTAGCCGCCGCCTGCGTAGAACGACGGCGCCACCTCGGCCTCACGCGGAAAGTCCGGCCCGGCTTCGACCAGGCAGACCGACCGGCTCGCGTCCTCCGACAGCCGCGCGGCCAGCACGCCACCGCTCGACCCGGAACCGACGACCACGACGTCGAAGCGCTCGCTCATCGCGTCCGATCATGACGGGTGGTGGCGGCCGGCGCGAATGGCTGCTGCGGCCTTGCACGTGCAGCTTGCACTGGCGGATGATGGAGGCCAAGCTTCAGGCCGATGGAATCGACAGAGAGGTCAGCTGATGCCCCGCAAGCTCGCGCTCATCACCTACAACATCGTCGAGCCGGACGATCCCGAGGAGTACGCAGAGTGGATTCGCGAGCACGACTACCCGGCGTTCCGGCAGAACCCGAACATCCTCGAGTACTCCTGCTTCAACGTCGTGCAGAACGTGCAGGGCAAGGAGTGGTTCAAGCGCTACGACCTGATGTTCGTCGAGGAGCTCGACCTGGGCGGCATCCTCACCGACCCGATCATCCACGCGCACGCGATGAAGTTCGCCGACACGTGGTATGCGGACAGGGGCACCGGCCCCGACCAGTCGGTCAACTACCGCGTGTCGTACGCCGAGGAGATCTGGGGGTAGCGCTGGTCGTGTCTACGGCAGCCGCGGCGCGCGCAGCACCGCGAGCCCCGCGCCGTCGATGAGCAGCACGATCGCGACGGCGAGCGGCACGACCGTCAGCTCGCGACGCGACTCGACCCTCTCGACCTTCTTGCCGAGGTCGGCGTAGATCAAGCTGAGGCGGCTGGAGGTCTCTGCGGTGAACGACTTGCCGCCGGTCTGGAACGCGATCGTCTGCAGTGTCTCCGGGTCGGGCGGTACCGGGATCCGACCGCCGCCGTCGAAGCCGCCGCCTCCGCCGAAGCCGCCCCCGCCGCCGCCCCCGAAGCCACCGCGCTGGAGCTGGCTCCGGTCGATCGTGACCGCGTACGAGACGATCGAGGGGTCGACGTAGACGTCGAGGGCGGCGGCCTGCAGCCCGCGCAGGTCGTCGAGCGGGAGCACCTGGCGTACCTCGGCCGCCTTCTCCAGCGAGCGGTTGACGACGGTCAGCTCCTCGTCGCGCTCGGGATAGCCGACGAGCACCTTCAGCATGAAGCGGTCGACCTATGCCTCGGGCAGAGGGTACGTGCCTTCCGACTCGATCGGGTTCTGCGTCGCCATCACCAGGAATGGGTCGGGCACGAGGTGCGTGTCGTGACCGATGGTCACCTGGCGCTCCTGCATCACCTCGAGCAGGGCCGACTGCACCTTGGCGGCCCGCGGTTGATCTCGTCGGCGAGCAGGAAGTTGCAGAAGACGGGGCCGACCTCGGTGTCGAAGGTGCCCAGGTCGGGGCGGTAGACGCGGGTGCCGACGAGGTCGGAGGGAACGAGGTCGGGGGTGAACTGGATGCGCCGGAAGGTGCCGCCGAGCACCGCTGCGGTCGTCTTCACCATCAGCGTCTTGGCGAGGCCGGGGACTCCTTCGATCAGCAGGTGACCGCCCGCGACGAGGCACACCAGCACGCGTTCGAGCATCGCTTACTGTCCGGCGATGACCCGCTTGATCTCGACGAGCGCCTCTTCGAGCAGGCGTGCCTGGCCTCCTGTCTCCATCGTTCCTCCTCGGCCGGTGGGCGGGGCTCCCGCGAATGATCACGGTACTCACTGAGAGTTCCCTGAGAACGGCGAGGCGGTCCGGGGCGACCGGCTCCGTCAGGCGCGCAACTCGTCGTGGCGGTCGCCGTAGTAGCCGATCGCCGATGCCGAGACGAGCACGCGGGGCGGCTGCGGGAGCGCCGCGAGCGTCTCGGCGAGGAAGCGGGCGCCGTCGCGGCGGCTCGCCAGGATGCGCTCCTTCTTGGCGGCGCTCCAGCGGCCGGCGACCGACTCGCCGGCGAGGTGGACGACTCCGTCGACCCCGTCGAGCGCAGCCGTGTCGATGGTGCGCGTGGCCGGGTGCCAGCTCACCGGGCCGCTACGGGAGAGGCGCACGACCGTGTGGCCGGCAGCCTCCAGGGCGGGGCACAGGGCGCCGCCGACGAGGCCGCTCGCGCCGGTGACGAGGAGTCTCATACGCCTTCACTAGCGCAAATTAGACATAATCTAAATAGAGAAATGTCAATCTGGCTGGCGACACGCGACCTGCGGGTGCACGACAACCCGGCGCTGGCCGACGCGGTGGCGGCGGCCGGGAGAGGGGCGGGCGCGGGCGCCCGTGCCGGCCGCGGCGCTGACAGCGGCGCCCCGCCCTGCGTCGTCCCGCTGTTCGTGGTAGACCCCGCGATCCGCAAACCGCCGAACCGCTCCGCGTTCCTCGCCGCCGCCCTCGCCGACCTCGACCGGGCGCTGCGCGAGCGCGGTGCGGGCCTCGTCGTCCGCTTTGGCGACCCCGCTGTGGAGGCGCTGCGCGTCGCGCACGAGACCGGGGCGCGGGCGATCTGCATCGCCGGCGATGTGAGTGCCACGGCGCAGGCCCGCCTCGCGCGCCTCGCGCGCGCGTGCGAGAAGCAGGGAGTCGAGCTGCGCGTGAGCCCGGGCCCGACCGTCGTCCCGCCCGGGGCGCTGGTGCCCGACGGCGATCCCGCCCGCACGGCCTACCAGGTGTTCACGCCCTACTGGCGGCGCTGGGCGGCGGCGGGCGTGGGGCCGGCGGCAGGCGTAGGGCCGGCGGCCGAGTGGCGTCCGCTCGCGCCGACCCCGGCCCGCCTCGCCCTCCCGGCCGGCAGCCCACCTGGCTCGCTCCCCTCCGCGGCCGACCTGGCGCCTGGCGGCTCACCGTCGTCGCGGCTCCCGGATGGGGGCGAGGCCGCCGGCAGCGAGCGCGTCCGTGCCTGGCTCGCCGGCCCAGTCGACGCCTACGACGCGATGCGTAACGACCTCGCCGCCGACTCCACCTCGCGGCTGTCGCCGTACCTCCACCTGGGCTGCATCTCGCCGCTGGCGCTGGCGACGCGCCTGACCGGGCGGCCGGAGGCCGAGCCGTTCCTGCGGCAGCTCTGCTGGCGGGACTTCTACGCGCAGCTGCTGGCAGCCCGCCCCGACACCTCTCACGCCGACCTGCGGCCGCGGCCCGCCGCGTGGGTCGACGATGCCCAGGGCCTGGCGGCCTGGCAGGAGGGCCTGACCGGCTACCCGGTGGTGGACGCCGCAATGCGGCAACTGGCCGAGGAGGGCTTCGTCCACAACCGTGCCCGCATGGTCGTCGCCAGCTTCCTCACCAAGCACCTCGGCGTCCACTGGCGGGAGGGCGCGCGCTGGTTCGACGAGTGGCTCGTCGACGGCGATGTGGCGAGTAACGTTGGCAACTGGCAGTGGGTCGCCGGCACCGGTGCCGACACGAAGCCGCACCGTGTCTTCAACCCGACGCTGCAGGGCCAGCGGTTCGACCCCAGCGGCGCGTACGTCCACTGCTGGGTGCCGGAGCTGGCAGGCGTGCCCGGCAAGGCGGTGCACGAGCCGTGGCGGCTGCCCCACGCGGAGCGCGCCGCTCTCCGCTACCCGCTGCCGATCGTCGACCACGCCGACGCCGTCGCCCGCTACCGGGCGAGCGCCGCCGTGACCGGAGCCGAGCCGTGACCCGACGCGAGCCGTGACCCGGCGCCGGGCATCTAGGGTGTGTCCATGACCGTCACCTTCTGCGACGAGGCGCCGTGGGGCTTCGGCTGGATCGCCGCCGAGCCGGCGTTCATGCAGCGGGCGTCGCACGCGTTGCTCACCGACGGCGACGTCTGGCTGATCGATCCGGTCGACTTCCCCGGCCTTGACGAGCGGGTGCGCGCGCTCGGCCGCCCCGCCGGTGTGATCCAGCTGCTCGACCGGCACGGCCGCGACTGTGTGCCGGTTTCGGCGCGGTTGGGCGTTCCGATCTGGATCACGCCGCCGGCGGCGATCCCCGGCTCCCCGTTCGAGGTGGTCGAGCTGAAGAGGTCGCGGCTGTGGCGGGAGTCGGCGCTGTGGTGGCCCGGGCAGAGGGTGCTCGTCGTCGCGGAGGCGGTCGGCACGGCGCGCTACTTCTGCGCGCCGGGCGAGGCGCTCGGCGTCCATCCGCTGCTGCGGCCGGCGCCGCCGCGCGGCCTGCTCGGCTTCGAGCCCGAGCACGTGCTGGTGGGCCACGGCGCCGGCGTCCACGAGAACGCGACGAACGCCCTGCACGCCGCGATCCGTACCTCCCGCCGCAACGCGCTGCGCGTGCTGCCGCGCCTCGTCACGTTCAAGCGGGTGTAGCGCCCGGGGCCCTACATCTGCTTGAGCGTGCCCGCGTCCACGACGTAGTCGGCGCCGGTCACGGCCCCGCCCCGCGGCGAGCAGAGCAGCGTGACCACCGCGGCGATCTCGTCGGCCAGCGAGAAGCGGCCGAGCGCGAAGCCAGCCGAGACCATCTCGACGACCTCCTCGATGGTCTTGCCGACAGTCGCGCCGAACACGGCGGCGGCGCCGGTCTCGGGGGTTAGCCACAGCGGTGTCGCAGTCGCGCCGGGCGACACGGTGTTGACGCGGATGCCCTGCGGCCCGTACTCCTCCGACAGCCCCTTGCCGAGGTTCTTCAGCGCGGCCTTCGCCGCCGAGTAGTCGAGCACGTACGTCTGCGGCAGCATCGAGTTGATCGACGAGATGTTGACGATGGCGCCGCCGCCACGCTCGAGCATCGACGGGATCGCGACGCGGCACGCGCGCACGGCGGTCATCACGTTGAAGTCGAAGACGCGCAGCCATTCGCTGTCGGGGACGGCGAGGAAGCCGTCGAAGCGCAGCTCGCCGCCGCCGACGTTGTTGACCAGGATGTCGACGCCGCCGTGCAGTGCGATCGCCCGCTCGACGAGCACGCCAGGCCCGGCAGCCGTCGAGAGGTCGACCGGGACGAAGGTGACGCTGCCGCCCGCTCCGCCGCCGCCCGCGACGAGCGCGTCCAGCTCCGGTGTCGACCCGCGCGCGCCCGCGACGACCCGGGCGCCCTCGGCGGCGAGGTGCCGCGTCACTGCGAGCCCGATGCCCTTGCTCGCGCCGGTGACGACGGCGATCTTGTCATTCAGCCCGAAATCCATGCCTCGACCTAACCACACGCGCGACGGCGCTGCAACGCGGTAGCTGCCGGCGGTAGGGTCGGGCCATGACAGCACACGAGAATACGGGGGCCGCCGGACAGAAGCTGCGCACCGGCGCGACGATCGGGACGATGGTGCCGGGGCTGCGCGTGGCCGACCTGACGGGGCTCGCGCAGGCCGCCGAGGAGCACGGCTACGACGCGATCTTCACGCCGGAGGCGTGGGGGACGGAGAGCTTCTCGCTGGTCACGGCGATGGCCCTGGCGACGAAGAGCATCAACGTGGGC
>CANFDS010000065.1 GCA_947445525.1 Actinomycetota bacterium
TCTCGCGCAGCAGCTTACGGGCCGCCTCGAGATCGCCGTCCGTCTCGACGAGGGCGCGCTTGCAGTCCATCATGCCAGCGCCGGTGGACTCCCGGAGCTCCTTGACCTGTGCAGCGGTGATCTCGGTCATGCCCGCTCACCCTCGGCAGCGGGAGCCACCTCGGCAGCGGGAGCCACCTCGGCGACGGGCTCGGCGACGGCGGGCGTCTCAGCAGCGGGCGTCTCAGCAGCGGGCGTCTCGACGACGGCCTCGGCAACCGGCTCGGCAGCGGGGGCCTCGGCGGCGACCGGCTCGGCAGCGGCCTCGGCAACGGGCTCCGCAGTGGGCGCCTCGACGGCGACCGGCTCGGCGACGGGCTCCGCGACGGGCGCCTCGGCGGCGACGGCCTCCGCGATGACGGTGTCGGCAGCGGGTGCTTCGACGGCGGCGGCCTCCGCGACGATGGCGTCGGCAGCGGGTGCCTCACCGGCGGCAGCCTCACGCGGCGCCTCCAGCTCCCGCTGGGTCACCTTCGCCGCGCCGGCGGCGATGCCGTCGGCGAGTGCACGGATGATCAGCGAGCACGAGCGGATCGCGTCGTCGTTGCCGGGGATGATGAAGTCGGCCTCGTCGGGATCGCAGTTCGTGTCGACGAGCGCGATGATCGGCATGCCGAGGCGGCGTGCCTCGCGCACGGCGAGCTGCTCCTTCTTGAGGTCGACGATGAAGATGGCGTCGGGCTGCCGGCGCAGGTCGGCGACGCCGCCCAGGTTCGCCTCGAGCTTCTCGAGTTCGGCGAGCATCGAGATGCGCTCCTTGGCCGGCAGCAGCGCGAGCTGGCCGTTCGTCTGGAGGTTGCGCAGGTCGTGCAGCCGCGTGATCCGCTCGGACATCGTGCGCCAGTTGGTGAGCAGCCCGCCGAGCCAGCGATTGTTCACGTAGGGCATGCCGACACGGCGCGCCTCGGTGGCAACCGACTCCTGGGCCTGCTTCTTCGTGCCTACGAACAGCACGCTGCCGCCCCGGGCGGAGATGTTGCGGGCGAACTCGTACGCCTCGTTCAGCAGCTCGTGCGTCTGCTTGAGGTCGATGATGTAGATGCCACCACGTTCGCCGAAGATGAAGCGCTTCATCTTCGGGTTCCAACGGCGTGTCTGATGACCGAAGTGAACTCCGGCCTCCAGCAGCTCGCGCATAGAGACAGCGGACACGTGCGCCCCTTTTCTACGGTTATGGGTTGTGATACGGCCGGCGGGCGACGGTGGAGCCGATCGCAGGGAGCGGCACCGCCACCGGCGATGGTCCGCCGGATAGGAGGGATGAACTACGCGCGTAGCGTAGCAGCGGCGCGCTGCCGGGCGGTCAGCCGCGGGCGCGCCGCAGAGCCAGGTCGAGGTCGGCCGGCAGCGGCGACGACACCTCGATCTGCTTGCCACCGAACGGGTGCGGAAACGCCAGCCGCGAGGCGTGCAGGAACTGCCGCTTCAGCTCGAGCGCCATCACCCCGTACAGGGGGTCGCCGACCACCGGCAGCTCGATCGCGGCGAGGTGCACACGGATCTGGTGCGTGCGGCCCGTCTCCAGGCGGATCGTTAGCAGCGCGTAGGGCGGCACGATCTCGGCGATCTCGAAATGCGTGAGTGCGTCGCGGGGCGTCTCGGTGTCGAGCGACTGGCGCGTCGGGTCGTTGCGGTCACGGCCGATCGGCGCCTCGATGCGCCCCGACCACGACTTGGGCCGCCCCTTCACGAGCGCGGTGTACTCCCGCTCCAGCGTCCGCTTCTGTACGAGCTTCTGGAGCCGCTTGTACGCCTCCTCGGAGCGTGAGACGACGAGCAGGCCCGACGTGTCCTTGTCGAGCCGGTGCACGATGCCAGGCCGGTCGGGCTCGCCGCCGGCGGCGCCGTGCGCGACGAGCGCGTTTGCCAGCGTGCCGCCGGCGATGCCGGCGCCCGGGTGGACGACGAGCCCGGCGGGCTTGTCGACGATCAGCAGGTGCTCGTCCTGGTAGGGGATCGTGAGTGCGATGTCCTCGCCCACAATGCCGCCGAGCGGCGCCTCGCGCAGCTCGAGCTCGATCTCCTCCCCGCCCAGCAAGCGGTAGCTTTTCGGCCGCGTGGTGCCGTCGACGAGCGCGGTCAGCAGCGCGCGCTCGGCTGCCGCGCGCGAGCCGATCTCCGGCAGCGCGGCAAGGAAGCGGTCGAGCCGCTCGCCGGCCGCCTCGGGCGGGACGAGGATGGTCTCACCGCTCACGAGCGGGTCGCCCCGGTGCGGATGCGCGTCGGCCGCGCCGACCGCTCGGAGAGGAGGAACGCGACGGCGAGCAGCACCACGCCAACCGTGATGAACGCGTCGGCGAGGTTGAAGGTCGGCCACTGGCTGACAGTGATGAAGTCGGTGACGTGACCCAGCCGCAGCCGGTCGGCCAGGTTCCCGAGGCTGCCGCCGGCGAGCAACCCGAAAGCGGGCGCCAGCACGGGATGCCGGGCTCCGGAGCGCGCGAAGACCACCAGCATCCAGGCGATGGCGAGCGTGGTCAGGCCGATCACGATCGGGACCGCGCGGGAGAACAGGCCGAAGGCGATGCCCGAGTTGGGGATGTGGCGGATCGAGAGCGGCCCGACGACGTGGACTGCGTCGTCCAGCGCGAGGTTGCTGCGCACGGCGAGCTTCGCCACCTGGTCGGCAGCGAGTGCCGCGGCGGCGATGAGGCCGAGGCCCGCCCACTGGCGAGCTGTCGCAGCGACCGTGCGCTCGGCTGCGGAGACGTGCACCGTTCTCTCCGGCGTCGATCCGATGCGGATCTCGCCTGAGCGGGAAGGCTCGCTCAACGACGCTCCGCGAGGCGCTTGCAGTCGATGCAGAGGTCGGTATAGGGGAGCGCCTCGAGTCGCGCGTTGGCGATCGGCTTGCCGCACGTGCCGCAGAGGCCGAAGGTGCCGGCGGGGATGCGCGCGAGGGCGGCGTTGATCGCGGCGAGCATGCTCTCGGCACTGTCGCCGAGCGTCGAGTCGATCTCACGCTCGACGGCGACGACCGAGGGGTCGGCGATGTGGTTGTCGCTCGACTCCGAGCCGTCCGCGTCGTGGTGCTCCCGGGTGAGCAGGTCGAGCGCAGCTGCGACGCGCTTCCGCTCGTCGAGCAGTCGGGCCTTCATCGTCTCGACGTCGATAGTCATCGAAGCTCCTTCTCCGTCAGTGCCGTGAGCCGGCGATCGGCCTCTGCCGGCTCGATCCCTGCCAGCTGGACGACCTTGTCCTGTGCAGTGTGCCCGGTGAGCAGCTCGACGCTCGTACGTGGCACAGCGAAGCTGGTGGCGATCAGGTCGAGCACGGCGTCGTTGTCCCGGCCGCGCTCGAGCGCTGCCGCGACGCGCACCTTCCACGCTTCACCGTAGCGCCCGACGACCTCGGAGCGCTGGGCGCCGGGGGTGACCCGGAGCCGGAGACGGGTGGACGGCCCCATGCCGCCAAGTATAGGAGCCACCCGGCGGTGGCTCAGGCGGCGCGGAAGCCGGAGCCCTGCTGCTCGGCAGCGGCGAGCGCGTGCTCGGCGGTGTCGTCGAGGCCGACGGCGCGGGTGGCGGCGGTCGCGCCGGCAGCGGCGGGCGGCGGGGCCGGCGCAGCGCGGTCGTCACCCGTGGCGTCGGCGACGGTGACGAGGGCCGAGCTCAGCAGTGCCCGGATGCGCCGGGCCTCCTGCAGCAGCGAGGAATGCTCGCGCTCCGCCTCACGGGCGATCGAGCGGGCCTCGGAGCGGGCCTCGTCGAGGATCACCTGTGCCTCGCGCCGCGCGCGCTCGCGCATGTCGGCCGACGCGGACTCGGCCGAGACGAGTGTGCTGCGCAGCACCGCCTCCATCTCGCGGTAGCGCGCGAGGTCGTCATCGAGCGCCTCCACCCTGTCGGCGAGGTCGGCGCGGCCACGCCACACGGCCTCGAAGCTGTCGACGATGTCGGCGAGCAGACGATCGACGGCCTCGCGCTTGTAGCCGACGCCACGCCCCAGACGGACGTGCCTGATCTCAACGGGGGTCAGGGACATGGATTCTCCTTAGCGAAGCTGATCGATGGCGAGGATGACGAGGCGCTCAATCAGGCCGAGGGCCAGCAGGCCGACGATCGGCGAGAGGTCGAGCGGGCCGAGCGACGGCACGAAGCGCCGGAAGATCCGGAGGTACGGCTCACAGATGTCGTAGAGGAAGCGCTGCACGCGCACGAGCGAGCTCGGCATGCGCCGGATCCACGACGACAGGATGTATGCGAGCAGGGCGAACTGGTAGACCGAGAAGAAGACGACGATGAAGCGCTCGATCGAACCCACGGCAGAACCGAGCAGGCCGATGCTGGCAAGAGAGACACTCATACAGGGCCTGCTTTCGCGCTAGGCGGGCCACCTCCTTCCGCCCCGCGGGGGAGCGGCACTCGGGCCGCAGCTGCGCTACGCCTGGTTGTAGAAGCCGCGCTCGAGCAGCCGGGCCCGCTCCTCGGCGGAGACCTCGACGTTACGCGGGGTGAGCAGGAAGACCTTGTCGGCGACGCGCTGCATGCCGCCGTCGAGCGCGTAGGTGAGCCCACTCGTGAAGTCGATCAGGCGCTTCGACAGGTCCTGGTCGGCTCCCTGGAGATTGAGGATGACCGGCACGCCGCTCTTGAACTTGTCGGCAATCTGCTGGGCGTCGTTGAAGCTGCGGGGAACCACCAGGTGCACCTGCACATTGGGCCCAGCACTGGGCGCGGCCTGGAGCCGGGTGGGCCGCTGCTGCTGGATGCGCCCGAGCGAGCGAGGCCGTTCGACCTCGGCCGCCTCCTCCCCGCTGCTGTCGGTCCAGTCGTCGAACTCCTGGCGCCGCCGTGGCTGCAGCCGGCGCACGTTGGCGCGCTCGCGGTCGGAGTAGGTGCGCTCGAGCTCCTCGTTTGTGACGAAGCCGTCCTCGTCCCAGTCCTCGTCTTCCTCGGCAATACCGAAGTACACGAGCGTGCGCGACCAGATGTCAGCCAGAGCCATCCCGGGAATCGTAACCGCCGGATCGGAAGCCCCGTACCTCACACCGCCGGCGCGGCGGTCACACTCCCGTCGGGAACCTGCCGCACGGCGGCGGCGCGTCCGTCGGCTCAGGCGCGGAAGAGGGCGCTGCCGACGCGGATCAGCGTCGCGCCCTCATCGACGGCGACCCGCCAGTCCTGGGTCGTCCCCATCGACAGCTCGCCGAGGGCGTGCTCCGCGGCAAGCTCCCGCAGGCGCCGGAAGTACGGCCTCGAGGCCTCGGCGTCGTCGGCGAGCGGCGGCATCGTCGTCAGTCCGCGAACGTCGCTGCCAAGCGCCAGCAGGGAAGGCAGATCGGCCGGAGTGACGCCCGACTTGGACTCCTCACCCGAGAGGTTGACCTCGACGAGGGCGGGCACCATGACCCTGAGCGCAGCCGACTCGGAGCCGACCGAGTGGACGAGCTCGCAGGTGCGGTTGAGCACCTTTGCCTTGTTGCTCTGCAGGTGGCCGATGAAGTGCCAGCGGAAGGCGGTGCCGTAGCGGGCATGCTTGCGCTCGAGATCCTGGGCGCGGTTCTCGCCCACCACGGCCACGCCGGCCGTGGCCAGCACCGCCATCAGGTCGTCAGGGACGTACTTGGTGGCGACGACGACGGTGACGCCGGGCCCCGCCTCGGCGCACAGGGCCTCGTAGCGCTCGCGCACGCGCTCCACGTCCAGGCTGGCGACAAGCTCAACCAACGAGCCCGATCACACCCTGCCGGCCGGTGAGGCCGGCGTCGCGCCGATGCGAGAAGAACAGCTCCGGGTGGCACACCGTGCAGCGGTCGTAGCGATCGACCTCGGTGACGCCGGCGGCGCGCAGGGCGAGCTCGGCCGCGGCCGGCAGGTCGAGGTGGCGGCCGTGGAGGACGCTGTCCCCGAAGGCGGAGCGGAAGCGGTCGGCGACGTCATCGCCGACCTCGTAGCAGCAGGGGCCGATGCCCGGCCCGATCGCAGCCCGCAGCGGGGCGCGGGCGGCGCTGCCTTCGTGGCGCTCCCCCAGACCCGCTACGGGCGCGGCACGCAGGGCCAGCGCGCCGGCGTCGATGATCCCGGCGAGCAGGCCGCGCCAGCCGACGTGCAGCAGCGCGAGCGCCGGGTGGTCGGGGCTGCCACCGGCCCCGCCGGCACGGGCGAGCGCGACCGGCAGGCAGTCGGCGGTGACGAGCAGCATCGCCTGGCCGGGCTCGTCGCTCCAGAGGCCGTCACACTCGTCGAAGTCGCTGGCGCCCGGCGTGGCGATGCCGCGCGCCGTTGCCTGCACGACACGGGCGCCGTGCTGCTGGCGGGCCATCGTCGCGCGGCCGGGGTCGGCGCCGAGCGCAGCGCACAGTCGCCGGCGGTTCTCGACGACCGCCTCCGGGTCGTCGGCGGTGAGCGCACCGATGTTGAGAGAGCCATACTGGCCGTCGCTGACGCCACCGCTGCGCGTCGAGAAGGCGACCTCGTAGGGGCCGGGCACGGACCAGCGAATCGGCTCGACGGTCACCGGCTCACGGTAGCTCGCCGGAGGGGCCGGTGGCGGGGCCAGCTGCCGGAGCGGCGGCTGCCGCGATCAGCTCGCGGGCGGCCGCCAACTCCGCAGCGCGCCCGGCGAGCTCGCCGTTCAACTTGCGCCGCCGCAGCGTCTCCAGCACCTCCCCCACACGCGGCGACTCGGCGAGGCCGAGCTCCACCAGTTCGGCGCCGCCGATCGACAGGCGGACGTCACGCCAGGAGGTGAGGTAGGCGCGCAGCGCGGGGCTCTCCTCGAGGGCGAGCGCGACCAGAGCGACATCGGCCGGGTACGGCTCGGCAAGGGCGACCACCTCCGCCGGCGTTGCCGCACGGCCGCGCAGGGCACGCACAAGGCGCGGCGCCACCCCGACGGCGGCAGCGATGGCGTCGGCGTCGCGGCGGCGAATCTTGAGCCGATGCAGCAGCGCGTACGCCTCGTCGGCGGACAGCCGCCGGGCCGCGGCTGCCAGCCCGAGCCGCCAGGCCGGCACCTCGGGCGCCAGCTCGGCGCCGAGCACGCGCAGCCGCTCGACGAGGTCGACCGTGTCTGGGTCGGTCGCGAGCGCCGAGTCGACGGCGGCCGCCGCGCCCAGCTCGCCCAGCCGCGCGAGGCCACGGCCGGGCCGCGTGTCCTCGAGGATCGCGATCAGCTCCTCGCGCAGCCGCGCACCCGAGAGGTCTCCGATGAGGCCCATCTCGACGCAGGCTCGGGCGAGCCGCTCGGTGCGCTCGTCCATCCGGAAGCCGTAGCGCGTCTCGTAGCGCACGGCGCGGAAGAGCCTCGTCGGATCCTCGATGAACGAGAGGTTGTGGAGGACGCGGATCGTGCGGGCGGCCAGGTCGCGGCGGCCGCCGAACGGGTCGGCAAGGCGGCCGAAGTCACCGCCGCGGAGCGAGGCAGCGATGGCATTGATCGTGAAGTCGCGGCGGAAGAGGTCGTCACGGATCGTGGCATGCTCGACCGTCGGCAGGGCGCCGGGAGCGTCGTAGAACTCGCTGCGGGTGGTGACGACGTCGACGTGCCGGCCGTCGCCCCAGGAGACGACGGCGGTGCCGAACTTCTCGTGGGTACGTACCCGGCCACGCAGGACCTTGCCGAGCCGGCGCGCGAAGGCGATCGCGTCGCCCTCGACGGCGATGTCGATGTCGAAGCCGGGCTCGCCCAGCAGGATGTCGCGCACGGTGCCGCCGACGAGGTAGACGCCGCCGCTGCCCTCGCCCGCCGCCCGCACTGCGTCGAACAGCGGGGCGACGTGCTCCAGCCGTCCCAGCTCGGCCGCGATGCTCGGCAGTTCGCCGCCGTCCACCTCGCCGCTCTCGACGCCGAACGCGCGCAGGACGTCCACCCGGGCGACGACGCCGACGAGCGAGCCGTCGCGCACCACTGCCACCCGGCCCGCCCCGGACGACGACAGCAGCCGCTGCAGCTCGGGCAGCGACGTCTCCTCGTCACAGGTGGGCACGGCGGCGCCCATGATCGCCTTCACCGGTGCACGCGACAGCCCGTGGCCGATCGCCTTGTCGAGATCCTCCCGGCCGACGACGCCGGCCAGCGACCCGCCGTCGGCGACCAGCACGCCGCTCTGCGAGTGGCGCTGGCAGAGAGCCATCGCCGCCGCGACCGTGTCGTCGGAGCCGACGGTGCGCGCGGGCGACGACATCACGTCGCGGGCCCGTGGCGCCGGCGTGACGGCGCCGGGGAGCGCCTCCAGCAGCAGCCGCTCGGCGGCCGTGTAAGACTCCTTGACGAAGGCGGAGGCGGCCGTCGCGTGCCCTCCCCCGCCCAGGGCTGCTGCCAGCCAGGCGGCGTTGACGTCGGGCACGCGGCTGCGTGCGACGCACACCGTCCGCCCCTGCATCTCGACGAGCACGACGAGCGCGGCGGCATCGGTGACGTCGATCAGCTTGTGGGCGAGATTGGCCACGCCGTCCACGTACTCGGGCCAGGCGAGTGCAGCCACCAGCACATCGATGCCGGCCGTGCGGTGCGGGCGCAGGCCCTCGAGCAGCGCCTCGAACAGCGCGACATCGCCCGGCCTGAGCGGGCTGCGCAGGAAGCGCGAGACGAGATCCTGGCGGGCGCCGTGCCGCATGCACCAGGCGAGCGCCTCGGCGTCGCGCTCGGTGCTGCCGGGGAAGGTGAGCGAGCCGGTGTCCTCGTGGATGCCGAGCGCGAACGCCGTCGCCTCGAATGGCGTGACCGTGACGCCGCGCCCGGCGAGGATGCCGACGAGCGTCGTCGTCAAAGCGCCGTCGGCCGAGATCACGACGAGCTCGGGATCGGCCCAGGCCGGCGCCGGCTCCCCGTGGTGGTCGAACACGACCTTCTCGACGGCGGCATCGTGGGCGACGGGCTGCAGCCGCTCGTCGAGCCGGTCGGCGTGCACGGTGTCGACGACGACCAGCCGGCGGATCGCAGCGGCGTCGATGCGCGCGACCTCGACGACGCCGATCCCATCGGCGAGCAGGCGGTGGAAGTCGCGTAGGTTGCGGTCGAGCGAGCCGGACAGGCAGACAACTGCCTGCGGATAGAGGCGCCGGGCGGCGATCATGGACGCGTAGGCGTCGAAGTCGGCGCTGGTGTGGGTGGCGATGATCTCGGCAGCGCGCATGGGGTCATTGTCGCCATACGGGCGGCGGCGTGCGGCCGCGGCGCTGCCACTGTCCGCTGCAGGCCGACGGCGCTCGCTACGCGACGCGGGCGATGGCCTCGATCTCGATCAACGCGGCCGACGGCAGCTTCGGCACCTGAAAGGTGGAGCGGGCCGGCGGCTGGTCGCCGACGAACGG
Organism: Actinomycetota bacterium; assembly: GCA_947445525.1. Lineage (GTDB taxonomy): Bacteria > Actinomycetota > Thermoleophilia > Gaiellales > Gaiellaceae > CANFDS01. Next base: position 9,297 of record CANFDS010000065.1, read on the forward strand.
GGCGTACAGCTCGTTCATCGCGGCAAAGTCGCCGAGATCGGCGAGGAAGACCGTCGTCTTGACGATGTGCGCGGGGCTCGAGCCGGCGGCCTCGAGGATGGCCGCCAGGTTGGCCAGCACCTGCTTCGTCTGCGCCGCAATGCCTTCGGGGAGCGTGGTCTCGCCCGGCTTCAGGCCGAGCTGGCCGGAGACGAACACGAAGTCGCCGCAACGGATCGCTTGCGAGTACGGCGCACCCTGAAACGGCGCGGGCGCGGCCTCGGTGCGGATGACGGTCTTGGACATGCGGCTACTCCTTGCGTGAGCGGATGGTGGCGGCTGCGCCGACGGCTGCGCCGAGGGCCTTGAAGATCGCGTCGAGCACGTTATGCTCGTCCTCGCCCTCGAGCAGGCGCACGTGCAGCGTGATGCTGGCGCCCTCGGCCAGCTGGCCGAGGAACGAGGCGACGAGATCGCGGCCGAGCCCGCCCACGCGCACCGACGTGAGGTCGACGTTGGAGTGGACGCCCGGCGTGTCCGAGACCTCGAGAGCGACGAGCGCCAGCGCCTCGACCGCCGGCACCGTCGAGGCCGCGAAGCCGCGCGCGCCCGACCGGCGCAGCACGGGCGCCAGCGCCTCGCCCAGGGCGCGCCCGGCAGCGGTGACCTCGGCCCCGAGGTTCCCCGGTGCGATCTCCAGCGCGAGGTCGAACGAACCGTGCCTCGCGAACAGGCCGACCAGGTGGTCGAGCACGGGCACGCCCGTGGCGACGCGCGCCGGCGGCGTCGGCACGACGTCCAGCTTCAGCGTGACGTGCGCGCTGCTGTCGGAGGCTGTTACGCCAGGGGCCATGCGAGAGAGGGTAGCGGCCGGGGCAGGCAGGGGCGCTAGCCGACGGGGATGCGAGCGATCTCGGCGCCGACAGCGCGCAGCCGCTCGTCGATGCGCTCGTAGCCGCGGTCGATCTGCCGGATGTTGCCGATCACCGAGCGGCCCTCCGCGCAGAGGCTCGCAATCAGCATCGCCATGCCCGCGCGGATGTCGGGGCTCTCGAGGCACTCGCCGTAGAGCTTCGACGGGCCGTTGATGATGGCCCGGTGCGGGTCGCAGAGGATGATCCGGGCGCCCATGCCGACGAGCTTGTCGACGAAGAACAGGCGGTTCTCGAACATCTTCTCGAAGATCAGGATGGTGCCGGTGGCCTGGGTGGCGACGGCGACGGCGATCGAGGTGAGGTCGGCGGGGAAGTTCGGCCACGGCCCGTCCTCGATCTTCGGGATCTGCCCGCCGAGGTCGTCCTGGATGACGAGCGGCTGGCCGGCGGGCACGCGGATCGAGGTGCCCTCGACGACGATGTGCACGCCCAGCCGCCGGAACGCGGGCACGATGCCGACGAGGTCGTCGGGGGCGGCGTCCTCGATGCGGATCTCGCCGCCGGTGACTGCGGCCAGGCCGATGAAGCTCGCCACCTCGATGTGGTCGGGTGAGATCCGGTACGAGCCGCCGTGGAGCCCGCTCACACCCTCGATGCGCAGCACGTTGGAGCCGATCCCTGCGATGCGGGCTCCGAGCGTGACGAGGAAGCGGCAGAGGTCCTGGACGTGCGGCTCGCACGCGGCGTTGGCGAGCACCGTGTCGCCCGCGGCGAGGACGGCGGCCATCACCGTGTTCTCGGTCGCCATCACGCTCGCCTCGTCGAGGAAGATGCCGGCGCCGCGGAGCCCCGTGGTCGTCATCTCGTAGCTGCCGCTGATCTCGATCGCGGCACCGAGCTCGGTGAGCGCATGGATGTGCGGGTCGAGCCGGCGCCGGCCGATGACGTCGCCACCGGGCGGGGGCAGCGTCGCCCGCCGCTCGCGTGCCAGCAGTGGCCCGGCGAGCAGGAAGGAGGCGCGGATGCGCTTTGCCAGCTCGACGTCGAGGGCGGTCTTGCGCAGCTGCGCCGCGTGAACGCGCACCTCGTTGGGACCGATCCAGGCGGCGTCGGCACCGAGGTCGGCAAGCAGCTCGACCATCGTCTCGACATCGCGGATGCGCGGGACGTTCGTGAGCGTGACGGGCTCGCTCGTGAGCAGGCAGCCGGCCAGGATCGGCAGCGCCCCGTTCTTGTTGCCGGCCGCGCGAATCGTTCCGCTGAGCGGCCTGCCGCCCTCGATTACAAAAGAGTCCATCGTCGAGGCGGTATCGTACCCGGGCCTATGGACCTCACTCGCGCACACGCCTGGCAGACGCTCACCACCTACACGAAGGGCGAGTCGCTGCTGCGGCACTGCCTGGCGGTCGAGGCGTCCACCGCCTGGTACGCCCGCAAGCTCGGCGAGGATGAGGAGCTGTGGCGCGTCGTCGCCCTGCTCCACGACTTCGACTACGAGATGCATCCGACGCTGGACAAGCATCCGCAGGACGGCGCGCCCATTCTGCGCGAGCTCGGCTACCCGGAGCTGGTGATCGACGCGATCCTCTCGCACGCCGACCACCTCGAAGTGCCGCGCGACACGCCCCTCAAGCGGCACCTGTACGCCTGCGACGAGATCTCGGGCTTCGTGCACGCCTGCGGTCTCGTGCGGCCGGAGGGGCTCTCGACGCTCGAGCCGAAGTCGGTGCGCAAGAAGCTGAAGCAGCCGTCGTTCGCGGCCGGCATCCACCGCGAGTCCGTCGTCGCGGGCGCCGGGCTGATCGGGCTCGAGCTGGATGTGCACATCGCCAACGTGATCGAGGCGCTGCGCCCGATCGCCGGCGAGCTCGGTCTGCCGGGCTGACGGGTGGCGTGACAGGCTTCGAGCCCACATACCCGCTCGTGACCGAGCGGCAGCTGCTGCGCCCGTTCACCCTCGGCGACAGCACTGCAATGCACGCGATGCACTCCCGCGAGGAGAGCGTGCGCTACCTCTACTGGGAGCCGCTCAGCCCGCAAGCCGCCCGCACGCGGGTCGAGTAGAGGCTAGGCCGCCGGCTGATCGCCGAGGAGGGCGACTCGCTTGCGCTCGCGGTCGAGCTGGCAGCGACCGGCGAGGTCATCGGCGACGTCGCGCTCACCTGCGCGAGCCGCCAGCACTCCTGCGGCGAGCTCAGCTTCATCATCCATCCCGCCCACCACGGGTGCGGCTACGCGACCGAGGCGGTACGGCTGCTGCTGCGCGTCGCCTTCAA
>CANFDS010000066.1 GCA_947445525.1 Actinomycetota bacterium
TGTGGGCCTGCGGCGACCTGAAGCCCGCTCCTCGAGCGGCCTCCAGGGCTTCGCGGGTGCGCTGCCCGACTCTTGTCCAGGCGGCCAGCCTGGCCGGCGAGCCGGTCAGGCCACCCGCTCGCTCCGAGGGCCCCGAGGTTCAACGCTCATTCTGAAATGAGTTCTTAGCCAGTCCACCGTCAGCTACCACCTGAAGGTGCTGCTCGAGAGCGGCCTCGTCTGGCGCGAGCGGCGCGCCAGCTGGGCGTACCACAGCGTCAACGACGAGACGCTGGCACGGCTGCGCGACATCCTCGCGTAGACGTCACAGCGCCGCGGTCGGTCCGCTCACTCGGGCAAGACCACGGAGCCGGGTCGGCGTTCTCCCCGATGCCCTGTGCGACCCGACGCGGGACGATCGGCACGAGATCAATCGCCCCGAAGTGTCGCCGACAGGGGACGGGCGGGCGCGCAGCGGAGGCGCCGCATGCAGGAGATGCTCTTCACAGGCCGGGGCGGGGAGGGACTCGTGCTCGCCTCGCAGATCCTGGCCGACACCTTCGCCCGGGCCCGCTTCTTCGTGCAGAGCTTCCCCGAGTTCAAGGCGGAGCGGCGGGGTGCTCCGACTCGGCGTTCCTGCGCTGGGACGCCGAGCCCATCCGCCGCCGCGCGCGTCCCCGCCTGGCGCATCGCACGCGACAACGGGATCCTCTCTCCCGAGGGCAGGCCGCTGGGCAACCTGGCCGTGCTCGGCGCCGCCATGAAGCTGCTCCTGCCCGACGGCCTGGAGCTGCTGGAGCAGGCGATCGTTGCCCGCACCGGTGCCGCGGCTGCCGCGAACGTCAGCGCCGCGCGCGCAGGGTATGCGCATTGCACGCGGCAGCACGTACTCGTCGGCGACGCGCCGGTCGTGCACGTCTCCGAGCCCGCGCTGCGCCAGACGGCTGTGCTCTTCCCGGTCAGCACGACCGACTCGCTGCACAACCTGACGGGCGCGTGGGCACTGGAGCACCCGGTGCTCGTGGAGGCCTGCAGCGCCTGCGCCCTCTGTGCGCTCTTTTGCCCCGAGGGCGTGATCACGCGAGCCGGTGGCGTGATGGCGCTCGACGAGCGCTACTGCAAGGGCTACGGCATCTGCGTGGCCGTCTGCCCCGTCGCCGGCGCGATCAGGATGGAGGAGGTGCCAGCATGACCCTGGCAGTGGCGCAGGGCCGCGTCGTGCTCACCTCCGACGAGGCCGCCGCCTGGGCTGCCCTGCTGGCGCGCGTCCAGGCGATCGGCTGCTACCCGATCACGCCGCAGACGATCATCGTCGAGCGGCTCGCCGAACTCGTCGCGGCCCGCGACGACGTCGAGTTCACGTCGCTCGAGAGCGAGCACTCGATGTGAGGCTACGTGATCGCAGCGGCTTGCACCAGCGTCCGCACGTTCACTGCGACCTCGTCCCAGGGCCTGCTCTACGCGCACGAGCAGCTGCACCGGGCCTCGCGGGAGCGCATGCCGCTGGTCGCTGTCAACGTCAACCGCAGCATCCTCGCTCCCTGGAGCCTCGAGACCGACCTCGCCGACAGTATGAGCCAGCGCGACACCGGCTGGATCCAGCTCTACTGCTCCTCGACGCAGGAGGTCATGGACAGCGTGCTCTGCGCCTACCGGATCGCCGAGACGACGATGCTGCCGGTGCTTGAGTGCCTGGAGGGCTTCCTGCTCTCGCGCACGGCCGAGGTGCTCGACGTGCCCTCGCAGGAGGCGGTCGACGCGTTTCTGCCGGCGTTCCACGCGCCCGCCGACTGGGTGCTCGACCCCGAGCGGCTGCGCAGCTTCTCGGCGCTGCCGGAGGCGCGCGATTACGCCGCGTTCCAGCGGCGCGGCGCCGAGGTGCTGGACGGGGCGGGCAGCGTGATCGCCGCCGTCGCCGCGGAGTTCGCGGAGCACTTCGGCCGGCGCAAGGCCGGCGCCCTCGAGCTCGCCGGCAACCGGCAGGCGACGCGCGCCCTCGTCACGGTCGGGACGATCGGCGACACCACGCAGGAGCTGCTCGCCGACGACGGCGACCTGCTGGTCGTGCGGGTGCACGCGTACCGGCCGTTCCCGGCGGCGGAGCTGGCGTCGGCGCTGGCCGGGGCCGCGGAGGTTGCGGTGGTCGACCGCGTGGCGCCCTTCGGATCGCTCGGCCCGCTCGGCGGCGACGTCCGGTCGCTCGGCCTGGAGCAGGCCCGGGTCGTCGCGGACTTCGTCTGCGCAGCGGGGGGCACCGACGTCACGCCCGGAACGCTGCGCTGGATCCTGGGCGCGACGCGCAAGGTCGACCCGCAGCAGGCCGGCCGCTCGGTAATCTGGGTTCCGGAGGGGGTGGCGTGATGGCTGTCTGGCTCGACAGCGTGATCGGCGAGGAGCATCAGCTCCTGCCCGGCCACGCCGCCTGCGCCGGCTGCGGGCCTGCCATCACCGTCCGTCACCTGCTGGGCGCGCTCGCCGAGGCGACGCCCGGCGCGCACACCGTGCTCGTCATTCCGGCCTCGTGCTGGACGGTGATCGCCGGCATCTGGCCCGTCACTGCCTTCCGGCTCGCCGTGCACCTGACGCCGTTCGCGTCGGCGGCGGCCGAGGCGGCCGGGATCAGGGCGGCGCTGCGGCTCCAGGGTCACGGCGCTACGAACGTCGTCGTCTGGGGCGGTCACGGCTCGACATTCGACATCGGCTTCGCCGGCGTCTCCACGGCGGCCGAGCGCAACGAGGACATCATCTACGTCCTCAACGACAACGAGGCGTACATGAACACCGGCGTCCAGAAGTCGGGCGCGTGCCCGCCGGGCTGGCGGTACCCCACCGAGCAGACCGTCGAGGTCACGCGGCTCGCCGTCGAGTCGCGCGCCTTCCCGCTGCTCGCTTGCGACAGCGGCGAGTGGCCCATCACCTACCGGCCGCGGCACGAGGTGCCGGTGTGCGAGTACCTCGCCGCCCCGGGGCGGTTCGCTCACCTGTCGCCCGCGGAGGTCGCCGCGATCCAGGCCCACGTGGACGAGCGCTGGGAGCTGCTCGCCGGGCTCGAGTCGCAGGGGCGGGAGCCGATGCGGGCGGGCCGCTGAGCTCGTCGCTCGGTGGCACCGCCGCTACCCGCGAGCGGCGCGCCGGGTCAGCCCGGCCACGGCGGCCAGGCCTTCCTCGCCGAGGTCGATCGTGAACTCGTTGACGTAGAGCGCGATGTGGGCGTCGCAGACCTCGTCGGACAGCTCCTGGGAGTGGGCGCGGATGTACTCGCGTGACGCCTCCGGGTGCGCGTAGGCGTACTCGACCGACGCGCGGATCGCGCTCTCGGCGGCGGCGCTGGTGACGTCGCCCAGGTCGCGGCGGGCGACGATTGCGCCGAGCGGGATCGGCAGGCCGGTCTCGCCTTCCCACCAGTCGCCCAGGTCGGCGACGAGCTCGAGCCCGTGGTCGCGGTAGGTGAAGCGGCTCTCGTGGATGATCAGGCCGGCTGCGACCTCGCCCGACGCGACGGCGGCCAGGATCCGGTCGTAGCGCACCTCGACCAGGTCGGCCAGGGCGGGCGCGGCGAGCGAGAGCAGGAGGTACGCGGTGGTCTCGCGGCCGGGGATGGCGATGCGCCCGGCGGCTGCCTCGGCGAGCGTCATGGGCTCGCGCGCGACGACGAGCGGCCCGCAGCCGCAGCCGAGCGCCGAGCCGGAGCGCAGCAGCCGGTAGGTCGCCTCGAGGCGGGGGAGGGCGCCGTAGCTGACCTTTGTCAGGTCGAGGTCGCCGGCGAGGGCGAGCAGGTTCAGCTCCTCGATGTCGAGCAGCACGGGCTCGATGCGGAACGGCGCCTCGACGAGGCCGTGCGCCAGCGCGTGGAACGCGAAGGTGTCGTTGGGGCAGGGCGAGTAGCCGAAGCGGAGCGTCTGCACGCCGGGAACGGTACTCGGGCGGGGTGGGGCGCCGCCGGGGTGGGGCGCCGCCTCACTTCCGGCACGAAGCTGTCACGAGGCCTCCGCTGCTCGCGGCCTACCGTGGAGGGGTGCGCGCAGTCGATCTCGCCGTCTACGCAGATGCCCTCGCGGGTGAGGCGGCAACGGTTGCGGCGCGCGTGGAGCGAGCCCGTGCGCGCCTGCGACAGGCGGCGATCGACCGGGAAGCCCGTGCGGTACTGTCCGCCGGGGCAGTCGCACGCCTCCAGGCGCGCGGGCTCCTCCACCCGACCGAGGTCTCCGGCATCAGGGAGGAGATGGCGGAGCTGGAGTCCGACCTCGAAGCGGTGCTCGCGCTCCAGGCGTGGGTCGAGGAGCGGCTCGCCGACGAGACGGGCTGCTACGAGCCGTCCATGCGTGGCGAGAGGGCGACGAGGAGGCCGCCGTCGTCGTCGTAGGCCGGAAAGAAGTCGCCGATCACCGGCTTGCGGTTGCCCGAGCGCGCGGTGATCTCGATGCGCTCGCCCAGCCGGCGGACGCCCCACTCGAGCGTCAACTCCACCGGGCTACGGCTCTCCTCGTAGCCCGAGATGCCGAGCGCTTCACGGACATCGCGGCCGATCAGGTCGGCGTCCGCCCAGCCGGTCAGCTCGAGCACACCGCGCCCCGACGCCAGGATCCGCCCGGCGCCGTCGCAGGCAATCAGCCCGGTGCCGGGCGCCGGGTAGTAGTCCTCCATCAGCTCGAACAGGAAGCCGAACCCGCAACGCCGGCAGGCGACCGCCTGCTGGTCGCCCAGGCTCTCGACCCGGTCGGTGTCGATCGAGCGGTCCTTGCAGTTGGGGCAGATGAAGTGAGGCACGCGCGGCCTACGCCTTCGCGGCGGCGGCGGCCTGGTGCTGCGCGGCCAGGAACCGCTCGGCCTCGAGGGCGCCCATGCAGCCGGAGCCGGCGGCGGTGATCGCCTGGCGGTAGACATGATCCTGGACGTCACCGACGGCGAACACGCCGGGGACATTCGTCTGCGCGGTGCCGGGCACGGTCACGAGGTAGCCGTTCTCGTCGTGATCGAGGGCGTCGAGGAAGAGCGCCGTCGTCGGGTCGTGCCCGATCGCCACGAACAGCCCGTCGGCCGGCAGGTCGCGCTCCTCGTCGGTCGTCGTGTCGCGCAGGCGGACGCCCGTCATCACGTTGCCCTCGACGCCGAGCACCTCCACCACCGCCGAGTTCAGCACGAACTCGATCTTCTCGTCGCGCTGGGCGCGGTCGACCATGATCGGCGAGGCGCGGAACTCGTCGCGCCGGTGCACGAGATACACGTGCGAGGCGAAGCGCGTCAGGAACGTCGCCTCCTCCATCGCCGTGTCGCCGCCGCCGACGACGACCACCACCTTGTGACGGAAGAAGGCGGCGTCGCAGGTCGCGCAGTACGAGACACCGCGGCCCTGCAGCTTCTCCTCCGACTCGAGGCCGATCTGGCGGGCGTTCGCGCCCGTCGCCACGATCACGGTCTCGGCACGGAACTCGTCGTCGCCGACCCACACCCGGAACGGCCGCTCCGAGAAGTCGACCTTCGTCACGTCGTCCGTCACGAACTCGGCGCCGAAGCGCTCCGCCTGGGCGCGGAACTGGGTCATCATCTCCGGCCCCATCACGCCCTCGGGGTAGCCGGGGTAGTTCTCGACCTCGCTCGTGATCATCAGCTGGCCGCCCCAGTTGAAGCCCTCGAAAGCCAGCGGCTTCATGTTGGCGCGCGCCGTGTAGAGCGCAGCCGTGTAGCCGGCCGGGCCGCCGCCGATGATGATCACTTCGCGCACGTCGCTGCTGCTCACGATTCCTCCGGATTGCTCATGGGCCCACACGGGCCCGCTCACTCTCTACCAACGTCGAGGGTAGTGGGAATCTTCCATGGCCGCCGCCTGCAGCCGCCGGCGCGGGGAGGCGCGAGGGGCGGCTTCCGGGGCTGCGCGTAGCCTTCCCGCGATGGCCGAGCCCGACGGCGTGGAGGCATTCTTCGGCCCGGGTGGGGGCCTCGCCACGACGTTCGTCGGCTTCGAGGCGCGGCCGGAGCAGGCGGAGCTGGCCGGCGCCGTCGCGCTCGCCCTCGCCACCGGTGAGAACCTCATCGTCGAGGCCGGCACCGGCGTCGGCAAGAGCCTCGGCTACCTCGTGCCCGCGCTCGAGTCGGGGCAGCGTGTCGTCATCTCGACCGCGACCAAGGCGCTCCAGGAGCAGCTGCTCAGCAAGGACGTGCCGATCGCGGCAGCCGCCCTCGGCCGCGAGCTCAACGTCGCCGTCGTCAAGGGCCGCAACAACTACCTCTGCCTGAAGGCGCTCGACGGGCTCGCGCTGCTCGGCTCTGCGCTGCTGCCGCGCGCCGAGGACGCCCGCGCCTACGAGCGGATGCTCCCCTGGATCGAGACCACGCAGACCGGCGACCGCGCCGAGCTCGACTTCGAGCCGTCGCACAGCCTCTGGGGCGAGCTCGCCGTCGGTGCCGACCGCTGCGCCGGCCGGCGCTGCCCGCACGTATCTCGCTGCTTCGCCGAGGCGGCCCGCTCCCGCGCTCAGAGCGCCGACCTCGTCATCGCCAACCACGCGCTCACGTTCGCCGACCTCGCCGTGCGCAAGCGCTCCGAGGATGCCCTCGCCGTGCTGCCCGACTACGACGCGCTGATCATCGACGAGGCCCACCGCGTCGAGGAGGCCGCCGCCTCGTGGCTGGGCGGGCGGGTCAGCCAGGGAGGCATCCGCCAGCTGCAGCGCGACGTCGAGCGTGCGGCGCGCGAGGCCTTCAAGCCGGCCCCCGTGCGCGCGCTCGCGAAGGTCGAGCGGGCCACCGAGCGGCTGCTCCAGGCGGTCGCACCGGCGCAGGGGCGTAAGCGGCTGCGCGAGGTACCCGGAGAGTCGCTCGGCGTGCTTACCGCGGCGCTGCAGGAGCTCGCCATGGCGCTGCAGGGGCAGGGCGACGACCTCGACCAGCTCGGCAAGCGCGCCGCCGGGCTCGCCGCCGACGCCGCCGCCTGCGCCGACATCGAGGGCCTCGAGCGCGTCGTCTGGGCCGAGCCCGACGCGATCGCCTGGGCCCCCGTCGACGTCGCCGAGCCGCTGCGCGACCTGCTCTGGGACTGCAAGACGACCTGCGTGCTCGTGTCGGCGACGCTCACCACCGCGAGTGACTTCGGCTTCGTCCGCCGCCGGCTCGGCCTCGACCACGCCCGCGAGCTGGCGCTCGGCTCGCCATTTGACTTCGCCGAGCAGGCGCTCGTGTACCTCCCCGAGCGGATGCCCGACCCGCGCTCGCCCGAGGCTCGCGACGCCATCGCCGACGAGGTGCTCTCGCTGTGCGGGCACTCGCGCGGGCGCGCGCTCGTGCTGACCACCTCGTGGCGCTCGCTCGAGGATCTCGCCGCCCGCGTCCGCGACCGGCTGCCGTACCGCGTGCTCGTCCAGGGTGAGGCGCCGCGCGAGCGGCTACTCGAGCAGTTCCGCGACGAGATCGACTCGGTGCTGATCGCGACGCAGACGTTCTGGCAGGGCGTGGACGTGGCCGGCGAGGCGCTCTCGCTGCTGATCATCGACAAGCTGCCGTTCGCGGCGCCCGGCGACCCGCTCGTCGAGGCACGCTGCGAGCGCATCTCGGCGGCCGGCGGCGACTGGTTCATGGAGTACGCGCTGCCGTCGGCGGTGCTCCAGCTGCGTCAGGGCTTCGGCCGGCTCATCCGCGGGCACAGCGATCGCGGCGTCGTCGCCGTGCTCGACCCGCGCCTGCGCACGAAGGGCTACGGCCGCGCGTTCCTCTCGTCGCTGCCCGACTGCCCCGTCACCTCCGACCGGCGCGAGGTCGCTCGGTTCTTCGCGGAATCCGGTCTCCGATCGGCATGCTAAGGTCGCTCAGATGAATAGAGAGTCCATGCAGACGGCAGCCCAGCGCCGCAACCTCCTCGTCCTCGGCGTCACCGGCGGGCTCGGCATCGCATTGCTGGTCGTGCTGCTCGCGACTCTCCTGCTGACAGGCACCGCCGCCGCCGGCCAGGTCGCGACCGCCCACAGCGCCGCTGCCCGCGCCGAAATGTGCAAGGAGCAGACCTTCCCGAACCAGGGGCAGAAGCACACCGAGAACGCCAACGAGAAGATCAAGTACAACTCCTTCCCGCCGACGAGTGGCAAGCACTACGTCAATCCGGCGCGCTGGGGCAACTACCCGACGCCGATCAACCAGGTGCAGGGCGTCCACAACCTCGAGCACGGCGGCATCGTCATCCAGTTCGGCAGCAAAATCTCGTCGGGCGACCTGGACAGGCTGATGGGGTATTACGACGACGACCCCAACGCCGTCCTGATGGCGCCGCTGCCTGCCCTCGGCAACAAGATCGCCGCGACGGCCTGGCAGAAGCTGCTGACCTGCACGAAGTTCGACAAGAAGGCGCTCGACTCGTTCAAGAAGAAGCACCGCTACAAGGCCCCTGAGCGGCTGCCCAAGGAAGCGCTGGAGCCGGGCCGCTAGTAGCCTTCGCCTCCCTGCCGGGGTGGCGAAACTGGTCATACGCGCCCGACTTAAAATCGGGTGCCCCTCGGGGCGTGAGGGTTCGAGTCCCTCCCCCGGCATCGACACCGCCGAGCTGCGCATACGATCGCGGAATGCCAGAAGCCGTCGACACCGGGCACGAGTGGGAGTCCCCGCTGTACCGCATGGCGCTCGCCCAGGTCGCGCGAGCGCTGCCGCACACCTCGGTGACGCAAGGTGTGGCCGCGCGCATCGCCATGCCGGAGAGGTCGGTAATCGTGTCGGTGCCGGTGCGGATGGACGACGGGCAGACGACCGTGTTCCCCGGCTACCGGGTACAGCACTCCAGCGCGCTCGGGCCGACGGAGGGCGGGATCCGCTGTGACCCGCGCGCACTCTCGCCGGGAGAGCTGGAGCGCCTGACACGCCGCTTCACCGCCGAGCTGAGGCCGTTCATCGGGCCACAGCAGGACATCCCGGCTCCCGACATGGCGACCGGCGAGCAGACGATGGCCTGGATGATGGACACCTACTCGATGATGGTCGGCCACGCCGTGCCCGAGATCGTGACCGGGAAGCCGGTGTCGATCGGCGGCTCGGTGTTCCGCACCGAGTCGACCGGCGTCGGCGTCGCCGCCGTCATCGAGCGCGCCTACGAGCGGCTCGGACGGAGGCTCGCCGACCAGCGCTGCGTCGTGAAGGGGTTCGGCAAGGTCGGCGGCATCTGTGCGACCGACCTCGTCGAGCGCGGCGCCACGGTCGTCGCCGTCTCGGATGTCAGCGGCGGCATCACTGCCGAGGGCGGCCTCGACCTGCCCGCGCTGCGCGCCTGGATCGCCGAGCACGGCACGCTCGACGGCTGCCCGCACGGCCGCGCCGTCTCCGACGCGGAGCTGCTCGAGCTCGACTGCGACGTGCTCGTGCTGGCCGCGCTGGAGCATCAGCTGACCGGCGAGAACGCGCCGCGGATCAAAGCGTCGATCGTCGCCGAGGGTGCCAACGGGCCGACCACGCTGGAGGGCGACCGGGTGTGCGCGGCGCGCGGTATCGTCGTCCTGCCGGACGTCCTCGCGAACGCCGGTGGCGTCACCGTCTCGTACTTCGAGTGGGTGCAGGACCTCGGCCGCTTCTTCTGGGATTGCGAGGAGATCCGGCAACGGCTGGCCGCCAAGCTGAACGACGCCTTCGACCGCGTCTACTCCGTGGCGGCGCAGAAGGAGATCACGCTGCGCGACGCCGCGCTGGTCGACGCGATCGGCCATGTGGGGGCGGCGCTCGCGGCAGGGGGCCTCTACCCGTGAGCGGCGGCGGCCCCGAGGCAGGCGTGGGCGGCGAAGGCCAGGCGGGCGGCGAGGGCCGCTACGTCACCCGGGTGCGCGAGGCCATGCTCGCCGAGCCGCGCGCGCTCACCGTGGGCGCCACCGCGCAGGAGGCCGGGGCGATCCTGGCCCGCGTCGAGGTGCGTTCGGTGCTCGTCGTCGACGTGCAGGGGCTGCTCGTGGGCGAGGTCACGCGCGCGTCGCTGGTCGAGCGTGTCGTCGCCGCGGGGCGCGACCCACGCACCACGACCGTCGGCTCGATCGTCGTGCCGGTCGCGGTCATGCTCGACGCCGACGCCGACGTCGAGCAGGCATTCCTGCTGATGGACGAGCACGACAGCGAGCGGCTGCCCGTGGTCGACGGCGGCAGGCTGGTCGGGGCGCTCTCGCGCAGCGTGCTGCGACGGCGGCTGGCCGAGGACGAGCCGCCGCCCGGCGACGACTGACGCGGCGGGGGGGGCGGGCGCGACGCCTGGCCTGGGCGCCACGCGGCCGCGCCTACGCGGGCTCGGCGGCGAGCAGCGAGGCGCCGTGCAGGATGTCGCGCTCGCTGGCCTCGATCGAGTCGAGGCCGAGCCAGCGCAGCAGCTCGTCGAGGATGACGGCGCCCGCCACGATGACCGGCGCGCGTGCCGGCTCGAGCCCGTGCACGTCTCGGCGCTCGGCCACGGTAAGCGAGCCGAGATGGAGCCGCTGGCTCGCGACCGCCGCGGCCGGGACGTGGTGGCCGTGGATCCGCACCGGATCGTAGGCAGCGAGGCCGAGGTCGATCGCGGCGATCGTGGTGACGGTGCCGGCGACGCCGATCGCCGCACGGGGTGGGCCGCCGGGCCGGCGCACGTCGTCCGGAACGTTCGCGGCCAGGATGGCGCGCACGTCGGCCGCGCAGGCCGCGAGCTGGTCTGCGGTGGGCGGGTCGGACGCGAGCCAGCGCTCGCTGAGGCGAACGCAGCCCATCTGCATCGAGACGTGGAAGCCGACCCCGGCTGCGGTGCCGACGATCAGCTCGGTGGAGCCGCCGCCGATGTCGACGATCAGGGTCTCGCCCTCGATCGGCCGCGTCGACGCGATGCCGCGGAAGGTGAGCAGGGCCTCCTCGTCGCCACTGAGCAGGAGCGTCTCGAAGCCGAAGCGCCGCTCGATCTCGGCAAGGAAGTCGCGGCCGTTGGCGGCGTCGCGGACGGCGCTCGTCGCGGTCGCGAGCACCCGGATCGCGCCGTGCGCGTGCGCGACCTCCCGGAAGCCGGCGAGCGTCTCGAAAACTCGCTCCATCGCCTGCGGGACGAGCACCCCGTCACGGTCGACGTCCTCGCCGAGGCGCGTGATCTGCAGCAGCCGCTCGATCTCGACGAGATGGCCACCCTCGACGTCTGCGACCAGCAGTCGCGTCGAGTTCGTGCCCATGTCGATGGCGCCCACGCGCACGGCGGACGCCACGGAGGGCCCGGGGATGGGCGCCGGGCCTGGCACCGGCGTCGTCATCGGCGGCGCATCCGGGTCACGGTCTCGGCGGCGGCGCGCGTCTCGCCGAGCGCGGCGGCGACGACACCGGCCTGGGCGATGGCACGTCGCAGGTCGGCCGCCGCCGCGCCGACCCGGCCGGGCGCTGCAGCGAGCCGCTCGCTCGATGCCGACAGCGTCTCGATGCCCTCGTTGATGCGGTCGCCGCCCGCGCCGAGTACCTTCACCGTGCGCCGAGAGAGCCGCCACAGCTGGAGCCCCCGCCACGCGGCGTAGACGATGCCCGCGCCCGCTGCGAGCAGGAGGACGATCAGCGCGGCGAGCCAGAGGGCCATCGCCGTCGATGCTACCGGCGGCCCTAGCCCTGCCTACGCCGCAGCGCGTCGAGCTGTCGCCGCGCCTGCTTCGTCGGCCGCTCGCCGAGCTCGGTCCCCAGCGGGCGTGCCAGCCGGCGCTCGGCGGCGTGGCGCTCGCGCCCGGCCGCCGACTCCGGTGTCTCGGCGTACAGGTTCGCGGCGATGCTCGCAGGACCGCGCTTGTCGGACAGCTCCGCGACGACGACCGTCCACCTCACGTCGCCGACGTTCACTGTGACCGTGTCGCCCACGCGCACGTCACGCGCCGGCTTCACGCGGGCGCCGTTGAGGTGCACACGGCCGCCAGCCACGGCCTCTGTCGCCAGACCGCGCGTCTTGAAGAAGCGCGCTGCCCACAGCCATTTGTCGAGGCGGACGGCGTCCATGGCTGTGACGGTACCCGGGGGAGGGGCCGCTGGTATAGTTGGCGCAGCGTCGCGGGGTGGAGCAGTCAGGTAGCTCGCCGGGCTCATAACCCGGAGGTCGCAGGTTCAAATCCTGCCCCCGCTATCACGTTTGGCTCGTTCACACGTTGGGCCTTCATGGCCCGCCAGCTTCGACCAGCACCCTCAGAGATCCGCTCCCTGGGGGTGCTGTCGCCTGAGGGCCAGCTGGGCAACAGAGACTCTCGTGCCGACCCGCCGACCCCAGGGGGCACGGCAGGTTTGCGCCGGTGAATCCAGTAGCTTTCAGGCGGAGACTGCCCGCGCCGAGGTCGGCGAAGCAAACGGCTCACAGGACGGGGACGTCCGCAGAGGGACGGGCTGTCCCTGTTGAGCGCGACGCGCGCGAGATGGGTCAGAA
>CANFDS010000067.1 GCA_947445525.1 Actinomycetota bacterium
CGAGCGGCTCTTCCGCTCGGAGATCGCGAAGGTGCCGGACGGCGAGTACGAGTGGGAGGACTGGATCGACCAGGACCTCGCCACCGGGAAGCCCGTGCGCATCCACCTGAAGCTGACCATCGCCGGCGATCAGGTCACGTACGACCTCAGCGGCTGCCCGCCGGCGGTGCACTCCGCCATCAACTGCACGTACCCGGGGCTCGTCTCCTGCCTCTTTATCTCGACGAAGGCGCTGTTCCCGCATGTCGTCATGAACGACGGGCTGCTGCGCTCGATGAACATCGTCGCCACGCCCGGCTCGATCGTCAACGTCCAGGCGCCGTTCCCGATCTCGGGCACGGCGGCGACCGCGTACGAGCGGGTGATGGGCGTCCTCTTCGGCGCCTGGTCGCTGGCCGCCCCGGAGCGCACGGTGGCGGGCAACTACTCGCTGATCAACATCACCTTCGGCGGCCGCTGGCAGGACACCGGCGAGGAGTTCGTCGCCTACGTCTGGAGCGAGGGCGGCGTCGGCGGCCGTGCCACCAAGGACGGCCTCAACGGGATGGTCGCCTTCTCGTCGGGCTCGACGATGAACATCGCCGTCGAGATCCACGAGCGGCGTGGCCCTGTGACCTGGAAGGGCTACTCGTTCCGGCCCGACTCGATGGGCGCCGGCGAGCATCGCGGCGGCATCGGCACCTCCCGGCTGCTGCACTGCGACCAGGACGGCATGTCGCTGTCGGCGATCGGCGACCGCGAGCTGTTCACGCCGTGGGGGCTCTTTGGCGGCAAGGGCGCGCCGGGCCAGCGCCTCATCCGCCTGCGCCGCGACGGCAGCGAGCAGTCGCTCGGCATGTTCTTCGCCAACGTGCTGCTCGACGATGGCGACGAGATCGTCTACCTCTCGACCGGCGGCGGTGGCTACGGCCCGCCCGAGCGGCGCTCGCTCGCCCTCATCATGGACGACGTTCGCAACGAGATGGTTACGCTTTTGTACGCGCACGAGCACTACGGGATCGTCATCGAGGCGGTCGACCCGGAGGCGCTCGACTACCGGGTCGACATCGCCGCCACCCGCGCCGTGCGCACCCGCCTGTTCGGAGCTGCCGCAGCCGACCCGCCGGGGCTCGCGGCGTTGCCGGCCGGGGAGCGGCTGTGAGCGAGCGTCCCGGCGCCCGGCTCGACCCGGTCACCTTCGAGGTGCTCAAGAATGCCTTCGTCTCGGTGTGCAACGAGATGGCGCTGGCGGTCGAGCTCGCCGCCTACTCGCTCATCATCTCCGAGGGCCGCGACTTCTCGGCCACGCTCTACGACGCGCAGGGCAAGCTGATCGGGCAGGGCGACAACGACCTGCCGTCGCATGCCGGCACGACCCCGTTCACGGTGGCCGCCACGATCGAGCATGTCGGCGTCGAGCGGATGCGGCCGGGCGACATCTACATGATGAACGACCCCTACCTGGGTGGCACCCACCTCCAGGACGTCCGCCTCGTCAAGCCGATCTTCCGCGATGGCGCGATCGTCGCCTATGTCGCCACCACCGGCCACTGGTCGGATGTCGGCGGCCCCGTCGCCGGCTCCTTCAACATCGAGGCCACCGAGATCTACGCGGAGGGCCTCCGGATCCCGCCGATCCTGATCTACCGCGACGGCCGGCTCGACCGCGACGTGCTCGAGATCCTGCTCGCCAACATGCGCGTGTCGAGCGAGCGGCGCGGCGACCTGAACGCGCAGATCGCTGCGTGCCGCGCCGGCGAGCGGCGCCTGCTCGAGCTGATCGACCGCTACGGACTGGACACCGTGCACGTCGCCATGCGGGAGCTGCAGGACTACTCCGAGCGGCTCTTCCGCGCCGAGATCGCGAGAGTGCCGGACGGCGTCTACGAGTGGGAGGACTGGATCGACCAGGACCTCACCACCGGCGAGCCGCAGCATGTCCACCTGCAGATGCGCATCGCGGGCGACCGCATCACCTACGACCTCTCGGGCTCCGGCCCGCCCGCCCGCTCGGCGATCAACTGCACCTACCCCGGGCTCGTGTCGTGCCTGTTCGTCTCGACCAAGGCGCTGTTCCCGCACATCATCATGAACGACGGGCTGCTGCGGTCGATGGAGATCGTCGCGCCGCCCGGCTCGCTCGTCAACGCGCAGCCGCCGTACCCGGTCGGTGGCATGGCAGCGACCTCGTTCGAGCGGGTCATCGGCTGCCTCTTCGGCGTGTGGTCGCTGGCCGCGCCCGAGCGGACGATCGCCGGCCACTACAACATCATCAACATCTCCTTCGGTGGCCGCGACCCGGTGACGCTCGAGGAGTTCGTCGCCTACGTCTGGAGCGAGGGCGGCATCGGCGCGCGCGCGACGAAGGACGGGTTGAACGGGATCATGTCGTTCTTCTCGGGCTCGACGATGAACGTCGCCGTCGAGATCCGCGAGCGCAGCGCACCTGTCACCTGGCACGCGTACTCGTTCAACGTCGACTCGTGCGGCGAGGGCGAGCACCAGGGCGGCATCGGCTCGCGGCGGATCCTGCACTGCGACAGTGACGGCATGCGCCTGTCCGCCATCGGCGACCGCGAGCGGTTTCACCCGTGGGGCCTGTTCGGTGGCGGCGAGGCGGCGGCGCAACGGCTGATCCGGCGCACGCCGGGCGGGGAGGAGACGAATCTCGGCATGTTCTTCGCCAACCAGGAGCTCACGAAGGGGGACACCATCGAGTACCTGTCGACGGGCGGCGGTGGCTACGGACGGCCCGAGCGGCGCCCGCTCGCCCGCATCGTCCAGGACGTCGAGAACGAGCTGGTCACGCTCGGCTATGCGCGCGAGCGCTATGGCGTCGTGATCGACGCGGTCGACCCGGAGGCGCTCGACTACCGCGTCGACGGGGCGGCCACGGCTGCGCTGCGCACCCAGCTGTTCGGCGCCGAGTGGGCGGTGCCGGCATGAGCAGGCTCGGCGCGATCGTGCCCGTCCTCAACCCGGACATCGGCACGCAGCAGCTCGTCGACCTCGCTGTGGATGCCGAGGCCTGCGGCTACGACGCTGCCTACATGCCCGAGGCGTGGGCGCGCGACGCGCTCACGCTGACGACGGCCTTCGCGCTCGCCACCTCGCGCATCGAGATCGGCACGGCCGTCATCACCATCCCGACCCGCACGCCCGCGGTCACGGCGATGGCCGCTGCCACGATCGACGACCTCTCGGGCGGCCGCTTCACGCTCGGCCTGGGCATGGGCCACCAGCGCACCACCACCTGCTGGCACGGGCTCGAGTACGAGCCGAAGCTCGGCTGGCTGCGCGAGTACGTCGACATCGTCCGCCGCATCCACACGCGCGAGCAGATGGACTACCACGGCGAGTGGCTGCGCTGTACCGACTACCGGCTCGCGTTCGAGCCGTGTCGCCGCCGCCTCCCGATCTACCTGGCCGCCCTGCGGCTCGGCACGATGCGCCTGGCCGGCGAGGTCGCCGACGGCGTGTTCATGTACTTCGCGCCGCCCGAGTACATCCGCAAGGGCATCGCCGCGATGAACGAGGGCCTGGAGCGGGCCGGGCGCGACCCGGCGGCGTTCGACCGGGCGGTGATGATCCCGGCCTGGGTCACCGACGACACCGCGCGCGCCCGCGACGTCGCGCGCACGCAGGTGGCCTGGTACAGCAACCTCACCTTCTACAACACGATGTTCCGCGAGGCCGGGTTCGAGGACGAGGCCGACCGGCTGCGAGACGCCTGGGCGAAGGTCAAGGCGGCCGACCCGGAGATGAAGGAGTGGCTGGCTCTCTCCGACTGCGGCACCGCCGAGCTCGTCAGCGACGAGCTGGTCGAGGCGGTCGCCGTGTTCGGCAGCGCCGACGAGTGCCGCGCGAAGATCGAGGGCTACCGCGCCCTCGGCGTCGACACGCCGATCGTCTTCCCCTACGGCGTCTACGCGGATGGGCAGCAGGCGTTCGAGGGGTACGCCCGCACGCTGGCGGGGTGCGCGCCGTGACGCCGCAGCCCGTCCCCGGGGCACCGGTCCCGCAGCGCCACTACCCCGTCGCCGAGCGGACGATCGCGCGCATCCTCGGCGATGCCGCCGTCGACCGCCCCACCGCCCCGTACGTCCTCTGGCACGACGAGACGTACACCTACGCCGACGCCGAGCGGCTCTCCAACCGCATCGCGCACGGCCTGGCCGCGCGGGGCGTCGGCAGGGGCACCCACGTCGCGATCATGCTCGACAACCACCCGTCGTTTCTCTGGACGGTGTTCGCTCTGGGCAAGCTGGGGGCGGTCGGCGTGCCGATCTCGACGCACTCCAAGGGGCAGCTCCTGCGCTACTACCTGGACGACTCCGACACGACGGTCGTGATCGCTGGCGACAACTACCGGCAGACGCTCGCCGAGGCCGCTCCCGAGCTGCCGCTATGGGGGCCGGACGAGCTGCTCGCCGAGGACGAGTCGCTGCCCGCCGCTGCGGCCGAGGTGCGCTTCTCCGACCCCTGGCTGATCATGTACACGTCTGGCACGACCGGCCCCTCAAAGGGTGTCGTCTGCCCGCACGCGCATGCGCAGACGGTCGGCTTTCGCATGCGCGACCGCTTTGGCCTGACCGCCGACGACCGCATCTACACCTGCCTGCCGCTGTTCCACGGCAACGCGCTCTGGTACGCGTCGCTGGCGGCGCTCTGGGCGGGCGGCTCGATCGCTCTCGTCGAGCGCTTCTCAGCATCGCGCTTCTGGGCCGACGTCAAGCGGTATCGCTGCACGATGGTCAACGCCATCATGAGCGTGGCGACCGTGCTCGAGAAGATGGAGCCAAGCGAGGACGAGCGCGACAACCCGCTGCGGCTGATGTTCATCGTGCCGCTGCCGCTCGAGCGACGGCAGCTCGAGCAGCGCTGGGGCCTCGACATGTGGTGCAACTTCGCGATGACCGAGCTGTTCCCGGTCACCGTCGTTGGTGCCGGCGAGGGCCTGGACAAGCCGACCACCTCCGGCACCCTGGCGCCCGGCTTCGACCTGGCGATCCTCGACGACGACGATCTCGAGTGCCCCACCGGTACCCCGGGCGAGATCTGCGTGCGCCCGCACGAGCCGTGGACGATCTTCACCGAGTACTACAAGAAGCCGGAGGCGACCAAGGACGCGTTCCGCAACCTGTGGTTCCACACGGGCGATCGCGCCTACCTCGACGCCGACGGCCACCTCCACTTCGTCGATCGCAAGAAGGACGCGATCCGGCGCCGTGGCGAGAACATCTCGGCGCACGAGATCGAGGCGATCATCGGGCTCGACCCGCGAGTGAGGGAGGTCGCCGCCGTCCCTGTGCCCTCGGAGCTCGGCGAGGACGACGTCTGCGTCTACGTGGTCAGGGCCGACGCGGCGCTCGACGAGCGCGCCGTGATCGAGTTCGCCGCCGCGAACATGGCGTATTACATGGTGCCCCGCTACGTCGCGTTCATCGACGAGCTGCCGAAGACGGCGACGCACAAGATCGCCAAGTTCCAGCTGCGCGAGCGCGGCCAGCAGGAGTACCGGACGCTGTTCGACCGCGAGGCGGAAGGGATCGAGGTGCGGCGGCGATGAGCGACGCACCACGCCTGCTCGAGACGGTGGAGGCCGGCGTGCTGACGCTCACGCTCAACCGGCCCCGCGTCCTCAACGCGCTCGACCGGCCGCTGATCGCCGACCTGCGCGCCGCCCTCGCCCGGGCACGTGCCGACGCGGGCGTCCGGGTCGTCGTGATCGCCGGGGCCGGCGGCTGCTTCAGCGCCGGCGCCGACATCGGCGAGCTGACCGAGATCCGCACGCACGCCGACGGTGTTGCCTGGACGCGGCCGGCCCACGAGCTGCTCGACGCGCTCGCCACCCTGCCGCAGCCGGTGATCGCGCGCATCGAGGGAATCTGCGTGGGCGGTGGCCAGGAGCTCGCGCTGGCCTGCGACTTCCGCATCGCCGGCGAGGGGGCGCGCTTCGGGCAGGTCGAGGTAAACATCGGCTCGATCGCCTCCTGGGGCGGCACGCAGCGCCTCGCGCGCACGGTGGGCCAGGCGAAGGCGAAGGAGCTCGCGCTGCTCGGCGAGCAGTTCCCGGCGAGCGAAGCGCTGGCGATCGGCCTCGTCCACCGCGTCGTGCTCGACGGGCAGCTCGACGAAGAGATCGGCAGCTGGTGCGCGCGGCTCATCGCGAAGCCGGCCTCCGCGCTCGCCGCCACCAAGCTCTCGATCCACCGCGCCCTCGACGGCACGCTGCGCGAGAACCTCGACCGCGACGCCGAGGTGTTCGCCGGCCTCGCGCTCGGCGCCGACCTGCGCGAGGGCGTTGCCGCGTTCCTCGAGAAGCGCCCGCCGCGCTGGGGCTAGTCGCCGGTCCCGGCAGAGAAGAACGCGAGCAGCGCGGCGGCAGTCTCGTCCGGGCGCTCCTCGGCCAGGAAGTGGCTGCAGTCGAGCGCCCGGCCACTCACGTCGCGGGCGCGGTCGAGCCACGTCGCGCGCAGGTCGCCCGGCCGGAACTTCGAGCCCCACAACACGAAGAGCGGGCACTCGATGCGCCGGTCGAGGTCGGCCCGGTCGTGCTCGAGGTCGATCGACATCAGCGCGCGCATGTCCTCACAGGTCGCGTGGATCGCCGCCGGGTCGGAGTGGCAGCGCACATACTCGGCGACGGCCCGGGGGTCGAAGAACCCATCCTCGCCGTCGCTCCACGAGCGCAGGTGCCAGCGCAGGTAGAACTCCGGATCGCCGCCGATCAGCGTCTCGGGCAGCGGCGCCGGCTGGATCAGGAAGAACCAGTGGTAGGCCTAGGTCGCGACGGCCGGCATCAGCGAGGAGATGACGCCGAGCGTGGGCGCAATGTCGAGCAGCGCGAGGCGCTCGACGGCCTGCGGGTGGTCTGAGCGCGAGTCGGTGCGCGACGCGTGCCCCGCGGTCGTGGCCAGCCAGGTGGAAGCGGTCGAAGCCGAGCGCCGCCATCACCTCGATCTGATCCTGCGCCATCACGCGCTTGGCGTAGTTTCGGTGGCCCTCGCCGCCGTCCCCGCCGAGCCCGACCAGCGCAGCATCGTGATCGCCTGGAAGGTGGCCAACACGAAGATCAACCCGGCCCTCGTCGACGTCACGGCAACGGTGCTGGCGAGCAAGTAGCGCTGCGCCACCGGTCGCTCCGTGACGGTGCGCGGCGGCCTCGATCCGCGAGGTGGCACCACCGGCGCCGCCAGCCCTGGCCAGCGCGACCTCAGCTGGGTAGCCCAGTTCGCCATGCCGCTCTACGCGGGCGACTACACGCAGGACTTGTGGGGGGTGTGGAGTACCTCGGTCGAGCGCGAACGGGTGGGGCCCTCCGACTGCCTGAGCTACGTGTACGACTCCCGCGCTCTGACGAATGTCAAGATCGTCAACCAGGCCGGCGTCTACGCGATCAGTGGCACCGTGCGCACGGTGAGCGAGGCCTGTAAGGGCGGCACCTCGGTGTCCATCCAGGGCTTCCTCGGGCCGGTGGCGCGCAAGAGCGGCGCCATCACCTGGCGCGACGTCGCAAGCACCATCAGCAACCCGGACGTGACGTTCGCGCTCGGGTTCTCCGACCCTGACGCGGTGGCCGTAGCGGACGGCTGGCGGCTCTCGGCCGAGTCGATCTCGGCACCAGTGTTCGGCTGCTCGGCGGCGACGAAGGGCGTGAAGTTGCCCGATCCCGAGCCGACGCCGCCCCCGCCCCCGACCCGGAGCCGGATCGCGGCTTCACGACGACGAAGATGACGCGAAGTTCACTAGCCGCCGCTCCTCATGAGAAGTAACGCGTTGGGGGCTGCGAGAGTGGCCCCCAACGCGTAGCAGAGCGCAGCCCGCAGGTACTGCCGCCACTAGGATCGACCGGTGCCCGACTCGCCGCCCCGCACGACCCCGGCCGACGCGCCCCGCACCACCCCCCGCGTCTGGCTCGGCCTGTGGACGATCTACATCGCCTGGGGCTCCACCTACCTGGCGATGCGCGTCATGGTGCGCACGATCCCGCCGCTGCTCGGAGCGTCGACGCGGTTCCTCATCGCCGGGGCGGTCGTGCTCGCCTGGGTCGCGGTGCGCCAGGGGCGCGATGGGCTGCGACTCTCGCGCGGGCAGCTGCTCACGCTCGCAGCGACGGGGGCGCTCGTGCCGGGCATCGGCAACGGCCTCAACTCGCTGGCGGTGAAGCACGCCACCTCGGTGACGGTCGCGCTGCTCAACGCGGCCGTACCGCTCTGGCTGATCCTGATCCGCCGCTTCGCGCGCGAGCGGGTGCCGCTCGTCACGCTGATCGCGGTGCCCGTCGGCTTCTCGGGCGTCGCGATCCTGCTGCTGCCAGGCGGCAACATCGGCGCGAGCGGCCTCGGCGTGACCTTCGCACTCGGCGCCGGGGCAGCCTGGGGCGTGGGCGCCTTCGCGTCGGCGCGGCTCATCCGCGATATCCAGCCGAGCCTCGTGATCGGCGTCCAGATGCTCGTCGCCGGGCTCGTGCAGCTCGTGATCAGCGCCGGCCTCGGCGAGCTCTCGGGACTCCACCCGGGCCGCTTCTCGGGCGAGTCGATCGCCGGCCTCGTCTACCTGCTCACCATCGGCGGCATCCTCACCTACAGCGTCTACGCCTGGCTGCTGCAGCGCGCGCCCGTCTCGCAGATCGCCACCTACGCCTTCGTCAACCCGATCGTCGCAGTCGTGCTCGGCCGGCTAATCCTCGACGAGAGCCTCGGCTGGACCGGGCTTGTCGGCGCGGCCGTGATCGTCGGCTCGGTGGCGCTCACGGTGCGCAGCGAGACACGGCGGTAGCTCCGTCGGCGGGCCTCACAGACGCGCACCCACGGCCGCGCCAGCTCAGCTGCCGCGACTCGCCCTGGCGCGATAGAGGGCCGCGTCGGCGCGGGCGACCAGCGACTCGAGCGTGTCGCCGTCCTCGAGCTCGGCCAGCCCGGCGCTGATCGTCGCTTCCGGCCGGCTCCGCTCGATGGCGCGGCGGATCGCGACGAGACGCTCGGACGCCACCTCGAGCGTCACATCGGAGAGCGCGCAGACGAACTCGTCGCCACCCCAGCGCACCGTGATGTCGTAGGAGCGCAGCGTCGAGGCGATGGCCGCCGCGACATGGCGCAGCAGCTGGTCACCGGCGGCGTGCCCCTCGCCGTCGTTGACCGCCTTGAGCGCGTCGATGTCGATGAGCGCGACGAACAGGGAGCGGCCCGACCGGCGCGAGCGGTCGATCTCACGGCTGACGGTGAGCTCGCCCATGGCAAGCCGGCAGACGCCGGTCAGGTCGTCCAGGTCGGCATCGCGGCTGTCCGCGGCGGCCCGCCGGCGATCGGTCGCCGCCGCCCTGCAATCGACCGCCGCGAGGTCGCGCTCGACCGCCGACTCCTTCCGCACGGACTCGGCGGCGAGCCGAAGCGGCCTCAGCGCGCTCAGAGAGGCATCCACTTCGCCGGACGCGACCGCCTGGCGCTCCCGCGCCTCGACCGCCCGGTCGCGCGCGTGCTCTTCCACTCGCTGCTCGGCTCGTTCGTCTACGGCGTGCTCGCCGTGAAGATGCTGTTCGTGCGCAGCCGCTCGTATCCCGGCTGGCTGCTGCCCGTCGCAGGAGGCATGATGTTCACGGTTCTCGTGAGTCTCTGGGCAAGCTCGAGCCTCTGGTACTTCACGAACATCCGCTTCGGCTTCTAGACGACACAGGAGAGTGCCACAATGCCCACCCAGGACGAGGTGCTCAAGGCCCTCGAGACGATCTTCGCCGCCGATACCGGCATCTACCAGGAGCGCGGCTTCCAGCGCCGCATCGGCTTCGGCAAGCGGCCCGCTCTGATCCACATCGACCTCGCCAACGCGTGGACGCGCCCCGGTCACGCCTTCTCGTGCGACGGGATGGACGTGATCATCCCCGCCGTGCAGCGGCTCAACGTTGCGGGCCGCGCCAAGGGCATCCCGATCGCCTACACGACGACGGCGTACACCAACCCGACCGGGCCGAACTCCGACACGGGCCTCTGGCACCTCAAGATCCCGGTCGAGAAGCTCCACGTCGACGACGCCGCCGCGAAGATCGACGACCGCATCGCGCCGCGCCCCGACGAGCAGGTGATCGTCAAGAAGCGCGCCAGCGCCTTCCATGGCACGCACCTCTCGAGCTGGCTCAACTCGCACGGCGTCGACACGGTGATCCTCACCGGCGTGACGATGGCCGGCTGCGTGCGCCACACCTGCGAGGACGCGATCGCCGAGGGCTTCCGCCCGATCGTCGTGCGCGAGGGCGTGGGCGACCGCGTGCCGGGCGTCGTCGAGTGGAACCTGTTCGACATCGACGCCAAGTTCGGCGACGTCGAGCCGGTCGACCGCGTCGTCGAGTACCTGAACGGCATCGAGCCGTTCGTCTCGCGCGTGTAGGGGATGCCGGCAGGCGCGGGCGCAGCGGCGCGGGCCTGAGCGCTAGCCCGCAAACACCGCGTCCGGCAGCAGCGCGCTGACGATGAACTCGCCGGCGTCGACGACCTCGGAGATCTTCAGGTCGACGACCAGGCTGCACAGCAGGTACGCCTCCTCGCGGGAGAGGCCGCGCGTGACGCCCAGGTGGTCGATCATCGCGCGCACCGCGTCCTGGGCGGCGCGGTACAGGTCGCCGCCGACGCCCGTGGTGCCGAACCAGCCGCCGCGATCGACGCGCGGCGTCAGCGACCCGGCCGGGATCGAGTACTGCGGCGCCGCGATGCGCCTGCCCTTGTGCAGCGTGAAGCGCAGCTCCCCGCCCATCGGCGACTCGATGCCGGTGACGCACACCTCGCCGTCGCCCTGGGCCGCATGCGCGTCGCCGCAGGAGAAGAGCGCGCCCGGCTCCTGCACCGGCAGGTAGAGCGTCACACCGGCGACGAGCTGGCGGATGTCGATGTTGCCGCCGAAGCTGCCAGGCGGCATCACGCCCCGCCCCGCGGCTCCCGCCGGGCACACGCCCATCGTGCCGAGGAACGGCTCGACGGGGATCGCAATGTCGTCGCGCAGGTACGTGACCTGCCCGCCGTGCGCGTCACGCTGCGCCGGATCGAGATCGAAGAGGCGCAGGTATGGGTCGGGGAAGTCGTCGCTGAGCAGCCCGAGCCCGGGCAACAGCGCGCTCCAGCCCCAGCCGCGCGTCTCGAGCGAGAGGATCTCGACAGCGAGCGTGTCGCCGGGCTCGGCGCCGGCGACGTGCACCGGGCCGGCCAGCGGGTAGAGCCGGGCGAAGTCGACGTTTGCCAGGTCGGCCGTGGTGGAGCCGGGCACCACCTGGTTGTCGGCGACGTCGCGTGTCTCGACGGCGACGGTGTCGCCACTCTGGATGTGGACGGCCGGCGCGTTGCCGGCATCCCAGAGGTAGTGGACGAGGTCGGGTGAGATGACGTGCGTGCTCGGCATGGCCGGGACGCTACACCTCTACGGGGCGCCGAGCGAGCAGGCCAGCTGGCCGCGCTCGATGCCGGCACGCTGCAGGCCGCCGTCGGAAACGGTGCACGCGCCGGTAACCAGGCCGGCGCTGGACGGCCAGGCACCGGCACGGTCAGCGGCGAGCGAGCGCAGCCGGGGGAGGATGTCCGCCGCCGTGGCGCCCGGCGCGAGCACGACGTGCTCGCCGGGGGCGAGGCACGGCTCGTTGGCGAGCCGGTGGTCGTTGCGCACGTCGATCACGGCACCCGAGGCGGTGCGCAGCAGGTTGAGGCAGTGCGACGCCCCGTGTGCGTCCGGCTCGCAGCCGGCGTCGCTCAGCACCGTCGCGCGGACTGGCTCCCGGGGGATGTCGGAGGCTGCGGCGTAGACGAGGTCGATCCCGTCGCGGCCGTTGTGGCAGGTCGCCGGTGCCGTCAGGCAGTCGCGTCCCGCCAGCAGCGGGGTCGTCGCCTGCACGGCCCAATCGAGTACCGGGACGATGCGGATCGGTGCTCCGGGCGCCGGGCGCATCAGCGAACGGCCCGTCGCGGCTGGCGCCTTGCCCACGAGCACGGGAATGTCGCTCGCCGTCGGGCCGGGGTCGGTGGCCGACGTCACAGCGGGGTCGGTGGCCGACGTC